>SLSE01000159.1 GCA_007130585.1 Syntrophomonadaceae bacterium
AACCCGGCTGTCCGGTGCGATTCGGGTCATCCGGCGACCCCGGCGGTGGCAGAAAGCAGGCGGGTAACCGGGCAGTATTTAATGGAAATTTAATTCACCGGCGGGATATAAATATCCTGCTGAAGAGGGAAATATGGATAAGATTGTTAAACAATAGGGGAAATATATGGTATAATTCAAACTATAAAGAAATACTTTTGAAGGAGGAAAAGTATATGGATAAGTATGAATGCCAGGTATGCGGTTATGTGTACGATCCGGAAGAAGGCGACAGCGAGGGGGGAATATCTCCCGGCACTTCTTTCGAGGATCTTCCCGATGATTGGGTCTGCCCGGTATGCGGGGTTGGCAAGGAAGAATTTGAAAAAATTTAGGCTTAAAGCACATTAACAACTTTTAACCCGGCAAAATTATAAGAGTGATCGCTAACAGGAGAATACTTTTAGTATTCTCCTGTTAGCGTAATTTGCAGCTACTTGTTTTCCTGGCTTAAGGCTTTAACCAGGTGCACAACCCCGACCACTTCTTTAAGTTCCAGGACAAATGCTACTCCGGTGCCCGGTTTTTCCAGCTTGCCGGCCTTGATAATAGCTTTAAGCACCTCTTCAGTTTTCTCTTCTTTAATGATCGTTAGAATTACCTCTTTCTCGGGTTCTATCGGAATGTTGAGCAGTTTTTTCTGCTCGTGAATCCCGGTCCCCCGGGCCGGTATAATGGTGGCCCCTTCGGCGCCGGCTTTCTTTGAGGCCTCAATTATACATTCGCAGCAACCTTTTTTTATAATTGTTACAATTAAATCATGCTTGGGAATCATTACCATCTTTGTTGACCTCCTTGCTATCATTACCGTTGTTAGTATGATCTTCCGCGGGCCGTTCCGGCCCGCTGCTGTCACCGCCATTATTATTTTTACCATCATCCCGGGGCGGATCGGGAGACGCTTCGCCTGATTCATGCTCATCGACAATACCGATCAGGTCTTCTACTAAAATATCATTATCTTCCCCGTTATTTTCAGGCTCCGAATCCGTATCCTCATCTTCATCGGGTACCTCGCTCCCGTCGTCCGGGTAAATAAAGCCCAGGATCATGACCAGGATAATCGGGGCCAGGGCGACCAGGGCGATTAACCCGAAACCGTCGACTACGGCATCCCGCCCTTCAATCCTGTCCGCAGCCCCTACGGCCATAGCCATTATAAAGGTTACTGTCATCGGGCCGGTAGCGACCCCGCCTGAATCAAAAGCAATCGAAGTAAAAGAAGGCTTGGAAAAAATCATCAGGATAATTGCCGCCAGGTAACCGGGAATTATTATATAGTAAAAAGGAATGCCGTAAACGATCCTGGTCATACCGAGGGCGATAAATATGCCGACCGCCAGGCAGAGGGTAAGAAGAATTGTGTTGCTCCTGATCGAACCGCTTGAACTTTTTTCAACCTGGTTGCAGAGAATGCGGACGGCCGGTTCAGCCAGCGTTGCCACAAAACCAAGGATGAAGCCAAAGGGGATCAGGATCCAGCGGTAAGCGAGCCCGCCCAGTATGGCGCCCATTTCATTGCCCACTGGAAGAAAGCCTACATGCACGCCCTGCAGGAAGAGGGCCAGTCCGGCAAAGGCGAACAGGACACCCTGGGCCAGGTTAAGAAGCATTTTCCGCGGCAGTTTGAAGACAAGCAAAAAGACCAGGAATAAAACCAGGACCGGGCTCATGGCCATCAGCACTTCTCTGAGCACATCTTCAAATCCATGCAGGATTTGCGATACGTTCATCCAAAAATCACCCCCAGGATCATAACGCTGAGGACGGGACCAATTGATGCAATGCCGATTAAACCAAAGGTCTCAGAAACTGTTGATTTGCCGCCCAGGACAGCCGTGGCGCCAACTCCGAGCGCCAGGATGAAGGGTACTGCCATCGGCCCGGTTGTTACACCCCCGGCATCAAAGGAGATAGCGACAAAAGCGGGAGGTGTGAAAAATGACAGGACTACTATCAAAATGTAGCCTGTCGTCAGGACGTAAAAGATCGGAACCCCCAGCAGAATTCTAAATATTGCCATTGAGACGAAAAAGCCCACACCGAGGGCGACTGAAATAATTAAGATGTTTGATTCGATTGCGCCGCCCGAGGCTATATCTACCTGGTGAGCGAGGACCCTGACGTCGGGTTCGGCAACAGTGATCACGAAACCAAAAATAAAAGCGACAACCAGCAGGATGCCAAGGGAGCCGATTGAAGTTACCTGTGAACCAATCATCTCGCCAATCGGCAGCAGGCTGACCCGGACGCCGACGAGGAATAGAAAGAGGCCGGCCGTAACCATTAACGCTCCCGCAAGGAACTGCCAGAAGAGTTCAACAGGAGTGTGGATCACGAAAAACTGGATTAACGAAACAACGACTACAATAGGGATAACCGCCTGCAGGACTTCTAATAAGATTTCTTTTATGTCACTGATCAATGCCGGGACACCCCTGTTCTGAAATATTTTTCAGTACGGCTTTTCCGGGAATTAACTATAATGTTAACTTAACCTGCCGTTGTTGTCCAGCCAGTCCGGCCAGGCGGCAATCCCGGTAAAATTACCGGCCCGGCTGCTCCGGCAGGTAGAAGAAGGCCTGAAAATATGTTATGATCCGCACAGTATATAATCGGAAAGGAACGGTTCTGTGAACAACGGCAGCGATAAAAACCTCCACTGCAACAATATTGAAACCGACTGGATCGAATTTTTACAAAAAGAACTGAATCCCGCCCAGTTTGAATTCGCAACGGCTGAAGATCCCGCCCTGCTCGGCCTGGCCGGTCCGGGATCGGGCAAAACAAGGGCCCTGGTTTACCGGGCCGCCAATTTGATCAAGGGTAATGTTCAGCCGGAACAACTGCTTCTGCTGACCTTCACGAACAAGGCGGCAGGGGAGATGAAAGATCGCCTGGAAGGCCTGCTCGGATTCCTGCCCTACAACCTCTGGGCCGGGACATTCCACAGTACAGGGGCAAGGATCCTGAGAAAACATGCCGCCCTGGCCGGCAGGACTCCCAACTTTTCCATATTTGATGAAGACGACACCAGGCTGCTCCTGAAACAGACTCTTGCCGAACTTTCCGTAGATGAAGAGGACCGCAAAATAATCATGAAGCGGGGACTGCTGGGCAGGATAATCAGCCAGGCCCGCAACTCGGCTCTCTCGATCAGGGAAGTAATGGAGGAGGATTATCCTTACCGCCTGGAATACCTGGATGTGGTTGGTAATGCCGCCGGCCTTTATGAAAAAAAGAAACTTGATAGCAATGCATTTGATTTTGACGACCTCCTGCTCTGCTGGCTGGACCTGTTCGAGCAGCACCCCCAGGTCCGTGACCAGTACAGGAGGCGATTCAAGCACGTGCTCGTAGATGAGTTCCAGGATACCAATGTGATCCAGGCCCGAATTATTGACCTGTTTGCCGGCGCCGCTTCAATCTGCGTGGTCGGGGACGACGCCCAGTCTATTTATGCCTTCCGCTATGCCGATATAGGCAATATCCTGTCTTTCCCGGATCGCTATTCTATTTGTCAGGTGGTCCGCATGGAGCAGAACTACCGCAGCACCCCGGAAATAGTCGAACTTGCCAACCAGTCGATCTGTCACAACCGGCAGCAGCTGCCCAAGGAGCTGTTTTCTACAAATCCGCCGGGCGATAAACCTGCGGTTGCCAAGGTGTTTGATGCCCGCCAGGAGGCATCCTTCGTTTTGCAAACTATCTGGGAGCTGCAGAACCAGGGTGTATCCCTCGATGAGATAGCCGTTCTTTACCGCAGCTCTTACCTGACCCCCGAAGTGGAATTTGCCCTGTCCCGCAAAGGTATAAACTACAAGACCTACGGCGGGGTTAAGTTTTTCCAGAAGGCTCATATTAAAGATCTCCTGGCCTACCTGAAGGTAATTTATAACCCCAGCGATGAAAACTCCTGGCGGCGGATTACCACGCTGCAACAGGGCCTGGGTCAGGCTACTTTTGAAAAACTGTGGTCCGGCTTGAAGCAGCACCCCGATCCCCTGATCGCAGCCCTGGAAGGCAGGGAAAGTCCGGCCCGGGGCAAGCCCGGCTGGAAAGCGCTGCTTGATACTCTCGGGTGTATTTATAGAAACAGGGACGGCCTGGTTCCGGAACTGATCGCTTCAATTCTGGACATGAATTATGATTTCATGTTGAAGCAGAATTATCCCGACCAGTATGATGACAGGTTGCGCGGCATAGAGCGGTTGATGATTTATGCCGAAAGGTTTGAAACCCTGGCCTCTTTTCTGGAATCGCTGGCCCTGGAAGAATCGGTTTTTGCCGATACGGCCGCGGCCGGCGATAGCTACGAGGGACAGTTGACCTTATCTACCATTCACAGCGCCAAAGGCAAGGAATGGGATGCAGTATTTATCATCGGTATGAACCAGGGCCATTTTCCCGGCTCGCGCGCGGACACCGACAATCTTGACGAGGAGCGGCGCCTTTTCTACGTGGCGGCCACCAGGGCCCGGCGTTTTCTTTTCATGACGACTTACCGTGAGGATTACCGTTCATACGGGGCAGTATCGGAAGG
>SLSE01000197.1 GCA_007130585.1 Syntrophomonadaceae bacterium
GGGTTGATGAATTTGGTGGTTTAAGGGTGCTCCTGGTCCTGCAATACACTCCGGATAAATACAACCTGCCGGCAGAAACCGAAGTGCCGGCGGGCAGCAGGGTATTAAAGTATCTTATCTCCCCGTTTGGTGGAATAGCCGCCCTGGCTGCTGTAGGTGCCCTGATTTACAACTATACAAGTAACAAAAAGGGTTCTGCCTGATTCTCCCAGGCCCGAACGCGATATTAGTATTAAACCAGCCCCCGGTTCTTAGCCGGAGGGCTGGTTTGTAAGTACGCATGTGAAATATCAATCAAATACCATAGAAGAACTGGTAATAATTCGTAATCTGATTCTTCTAACAAGCCCTGAAAAGCCGGCCATGTGAAATAAAAAACAAATACGATAGAGATAATAGTATATGTCACAATTCCAGAATGCAGGGATGATTCGCAGTTTTCGGCCTTCACGGTTTTTTCCCCGGTATTTAAGGAAATAATTTCTGCTAAAACAGCGAGATTTTAAAAATATTTAATGTAAAAAATACTTGATTTTGCCGAGAAAATCTATTGACATAAAATATGGTTATAGGTATAATTAGCCTGATTGTTTAACGGTTTAAGTATCCTCGGCATGAAGAGATATTGTAAGGATAAATTAAGCGAGATAGTTAAACGGCTCTCAATAAAAAGCCCTTGCCAGAGGGATTTTTAATTTTATGTGATAATCGTCACAAGGTTTTGTTAGTTAAGAATTGTGAAAAAAAGTAAACGGTAGTTTTATATGTGAGTAAGTGAATAGAGTCACTGCACTAAAAAATGCATAAGAGGGGTGTTATTTTTTTGGGAAAGAATATTCCGGGCGATTGGGTAAATGAGCTGAAAAAATGTGAGCGTCTTTACCCGGGATTTAGCGATGCCGTGCCATTTATTAAGGGGGTATATGACGCCGCAGATAAATATCTTAAAGCAAACCCTGTAAAGCCGGTCGCTGTTTTTGATGTAGAGGAAGCCGAAGAGAAAGCCAGGAGCGGAGAAACAATCAATCTGAATCCCAACATTGATACTGGCGAGGCAGTCGGATTATTAAAGGCGCTCTCCGGGGCGATTGTAAAAGCCAATCCCGGGCTTAAAGAGACAGCTAAAGAGTTAAACCGGAAAAGCGAACATTTCCTGGAAAACTCTCCCCCGGAAATTGGCAAAGCGGATCTAATAGAATTTCGAGACTCCCTGATTAAAGAAGCTGTCCTGGAGAAAGACCTGGCCACGTTTCTTTTCTCATTTCTGTTATCTTCCTTTTACAGGCAGCAGTTAAATTCAATCAGCGAGGTTCTACGGACCGACCTCTGGGAAGGAGGGAATTGCCCGCTTTGCGGAGAGGAGCCTCATTATGGAATGCTAACGCCGGAAGATGGCGCCAAGCAGCTTGAGTGCTGGCTGTGCGGCACTGAATGGTTGCATACCCGCATTAAGTGTCCGTTTTGCGACAATGAAGACCATGAAAAACTGGGCTACTTTACTGCCGATGACAGTGAAATATGCCGGGTTAATTACTGCCAGTCCTGCTGCCAATATTACAAGGTTTTCGATGCACGAAAATTTCATGCGGATGGAAAGATTGTTTTAGCCATCCACAACCTGGCTACTCTTGCTTACGACCTGCTGGCCAGGAAGGAAGGGTTTACACCCGGTTCCCGATTGGAATGGGTGAATGACAACGAGCTAGAAAAGTCAGATAGACAAAACTAGGAGGTGGATTTACTGATGGACTTAACACGACGCAGTTTCTTGAAACTAGCCGGCGCAACAACTGCTGCAGCAACGTTGACCGGTGTCGGCCTTAACAAGGCCTCTGCGTCTCCCAGCGAACCGCTGCGCATTAAGTACACTAAAGAAATACATACTGTATGTACTTTTTGCGGGGTAGGTTGCGGGGTTATCTGCAATGTCCGGGACGGTATCATTGTTAACACTGAAGGCGACCCGGATCACCCGATGAATGAAGGTACTTTATGTCCCAAGGGGGTTTCCCATTATAACTTGTCTTACGTTTATGATACCAAGGGTAACCCTGTCCCCAACCCGAACAGGTTGACCAAGCCCCTTATACGCAGACCGGGAGCGAGTGACTGGGAGGAACTGGAGTGGGATGAAGCCCTCGAAATTGCTGCCAGAAGGTATAAGGAAACCAGGGATGACCATTTCATCCAGCAAGAAAATGGAGTTACCGTAAATAGAACTGATGCTATTTCCTGGTTGGGCAGTGCATTTTGCAACAATGAAGAGAATTATCTTTTCAAGAAAATTATCCATTCAACAGGTCTTGTGAACTTCGATCACTGTGCCCGTCTCTGACACTCTTCCACGGTCACCGGTCTCGGTGCCACGTTTGGTAGAGGTGTCATGACAAACCACATGATTGATTACAAGAACAGTGATGTTTTGATGAACATCGGCGGCAATACCGCAGAGAATCATCCTGTTACAATGAAGTGGATAGAGAAGGCGCGGGAAGAAAGAGGCGCCAAGCTGATTTGTGTTGACCCGCGGTTTACCAGGACTGCTGCAGTTGCCGATCTTTATGTTCCCATCCGTCCAGGTACAAACTGTGCCTATCTCGGCGGTTTGATTAGCTATATCCTTGCTAACAACCTGTACCACGAAGAATACATTAAGCATTACACCAACGCTACTAGCCTGATTAACGAGGACTTCGAGTTTGATAATGTGACCGGGCTGTTTTCAGGAGTTCAGGATAACCCGGCCCGTAATGCCAAGAGTTACGATCTTTCTACCTGGCAGTATCAGACTGATGAAGAAGGTAACATCTTAAAAGATCCCGAGATGGAAGATGAAAATTGCGTTTTGCAGATTATGAAGCGTTTTTATGCCGATTACAACCTGCAGAATGTCAGCGAAATGACCGGTTGCCCGGTAGATATCTTAGAAGAATCCTACCGCTTGTTTGCATCTACCGGTGAGCCGGGGAAAGCCGGAAACATTCTTTACGCCATGGGTATCACCCAATTTACACACGGAACCCAGTCTGTCCGTTCAGTTGCTGTTCCACAGCTTCTGCTCGGTAACATTGGTCGTCCCGGCGGCGGGGTAAATGCCCAGCGCGGTCAGTCAAACGTTCAGGGCTGCTGTGATATGGGTATTTTATATCATATCGTGACCGGTTATATGCCGACTCCGCAAAGGGATGCTCATCCGACCCTGGAAGCATATAATGCTTCTTCGCCGATAGGCGGCTATTGGGTTAACCGGCCCAAGTTTTTCAACAGTATGCTGAAAGCATGGTGGCCGGACATGGCTCTTGATGATGCTTACCAGTACCTGCCCAAACTGGATGGAACTGACCGCTCACATATCGGTTCTTACTACCGCATGGGCCAGGGAGAGGTTAAAGGTCTTGTTTGCTGGGCTGATAACCCTGTGGTTAGTGGTCCCAGCGCCGGCGATAAGCGCAGATACCAGGCAAAACTGGACTGGCTAATTGTGGTAGACCTTTTCGAAAATGAAACTGCCTCATTCTGGAAAGCACCTGATATGAACCCGGCAGAAATCGATACCGAAGTTTTACTACTTCCTGCTGCAACTGCTTATGAGCGCGACGGTTCAAAAACCAACAGCAGCCGGTGGGTCCAGTGGCAGTGGAAAGCACAGGAAGCGCCCGGCGAAGCAAAACCGGACTTATGGATTGCCGATAAGTTCTTTAAAGAGCTGCGCAGGCTCTATCAAGAAGAAGGCGGCACCTTTGCCGAACCGATCCTGGAAATGAACTGGGATTACGGCGATGAAGCTGATGCAACGAGGGTTGCCATGGAAATTAATGGTTACCGCGTTAGCGATGGCAGCCTCCTCAGCAGCTTCGGTCAGCTCGAAGATGACGGCAGCACTGCCTGTGGAAGCTGGATATATACCGGTTTCTACAGTGATGTCAATAATCCGGCCTGTATGCGGCGTGTGGCCGAGAAGGAAGGCATCGGGCTTAATACACAGTGGTCATTCTCATGGCCGGCCAACAGGCGCATTGTTTATAACCGCGGAGCGACCGACCCCGCAGGAAACCCCTGGAACCCGGAACTGCCCCTGTTTAAATGGGAAGATGATGGCTGGGTGATGATGGATGTTCCCGACTTCAACGCCAATATCCCCCCGGAAGAATCAGCAAAGAGTGCCTTTATTATGCTGCCGGAAGGGCAGGCCCGCCTCTTTACCAATGCACACGGCAGGGCCGGAGGTTCTTCCAACGATTCTCCGCTGGCCATTCACTACGAGCCTGCTGAAAGCCCGGTGGCCAACCTGCTATATCCGCAGGCTACCTTTAACCCGGTCAGCCAGCGCTGGTATGAAGATCATTTCGGTGATGCCGAAGAGTATCCCTATGTCATTACCACCTACAGGGTTACAGAGCATTACCAGTCGGGCATCATGACCCGCAACTTGCCCTGGTTGGTGGAGCAAATGCCGGAACTCTTTATTGAGCTGGACGAAGAACTGGCTGCGGAAAAAGGGATCAGTAATGGCGATATGGTTGAAATTGAAAGCAAGCGTGGAAAAATAGAGGCAAAAGCCTGTGTTACTAATCGGA
>SLSE01000175.1 GCA_007130585.1 Syntrophomonadaceae bacterium
AGCTAATTGAAGCGCAATGCTTCGGCGGGGTCAAGCTGTGCCGCTTTTACGGCAGGAATAAGACCGGCCAGGCTTCCAGAAAATGCAGTTGCTGCGATAACCGCAAGAAGGGTGAATATCCCCCAGGTACCGGAAAAAGCAGAACCGGTCAGAAGTGGCGTTGCATAACGGGCAGCAACCAGCCCTACGTGATACCCTGCTAAACCGCCGATAATACCAACCAATAAAGCTTCCGCAATAATGATTGCGAAAATATGTTTGCTGCGAAAACCTATGGCCCGGAATATCCCGATCTCACGGGTTCTTTCTTTTACCGAAGAGAGCATGGTAAGGGAAACTGTAAGCAGGCCGGCCGCAACGATCAGGCCGCCCGCAAAAATACCGAAACGGCCCAGGGTATTTAACAGTTCACTTCGTCCCATCACAGCCTGTCTTACGCCGGTCACGCTGGCGTGAGGAAGCTCTTCACCCAGCTGAGTTATTAAAACGGTCTCGTCAATTCTACTTAAATCAGCCGTCAGTTCGATCATGGTAAGCTCGCCATGCCTGCCAAGCAGCCTCTGGGCTTCCCCAAGTGCCATAAAAAGCTGATTATCCTCAGAAAAGCCGGTTTCTTCCAACACCGAGACAATATTATAATCTTTTCCTGCCAGGCTTAAAGTATCCCCCGCCATTAGACCCAACTCCCCTGCCAGGGCTGCTCCGGGCACAACCTCATTTCCGGCCAGGACCGGTACATCTTCCATCCGCTCCAGCATCAAGGTCTCGTAATCCATTTCCATAACTCCATCCTGCTTCCCCTGTGCCGCTTCAGGCGCTGCCCCGCTGCTTTCTTTACCGGATCCAGTAAAACGCAGCCATGGCTTTACAGCAAACTCTGCAGGAAGGTCAACGCCCGCCAGGAAAATAACACGATCGCCGGCAGGAGCTGTGCCAACCAGCTTTGGCGCTGCAGCAATAATCGTGTCCCGACCGGGTATAGTAAAAACAATATCGAGATCTGTTTCGGTCAGGATGACTGCATCAAAAACCAGCTCCGGTATTGTTATACCACCGTAATGAAAAGTAAGCTCCCCACTGTCTGCAGTTATTACAATATTTCCGCCGACATCAGCCAGCTGTTCGCTTATCTCGTTTTGCATAGCCGAAATAATACTGAAAATGGCAACCACCGAAGCTGATGCCAGCACTAAACCGGCAAGCATAAAAGCCCCTTTGCTTTTTCGTCTTTTTAAGTTGCGCAGAGCAATCTGTATCAGTGTCACCGTAAACCACCTGCGCTTTCACTGCGGTCAAAACAGCTTCCCCCAACAGCTCTCAGGTTCCCTGCATCATCAACCAGTTTTCCGTCCTCCATGGTTATAGCGCGGTTCATATATTTTATATTTTCGGGGTTATGAGTAACCATTAAAACGGTCAGGCCGCTTGCATTCAAGCTTCTGAACAACTCCATGATTTCCCGGGCAGTCCTGGTATCCAGGTTGCCGGTTGGCTCGTCAGCCAAAACCAGCGGGGGCGCATTTACTATCGCCCTGGCTATAGCCACCCTCTCCTGCTCTCCGCCTGAAAGCTGGTTGGGCAGGCGATTACACTTCGTCTCCAACCCGACACGCTCTAAGGCCTGCATCGCCATTTCCCGCTTTTCCCTGGACGGGTAACGGGTAGTTGTTAGCGGAAGCATTGTATTTTCGACTGCTGTCAGGTACGGGATCAACTGAAACTGCTGAAAAACGAAACCAAGGTATTCCCGGCGGAAATCCGCTCTTTTTTCCCGGTTTAAATTGTACAGATCAATCTCATCGATAATCACTTTGCCCTCAGTCGGAGGATTTAAACCGCCGATAATGCTGAGCAGGGTGCTTTTCCCCGAGCCTGATGGTCCCATCACGGCAACAGCTTCGCCGCGGGAAATGCCGAGCGATACATCACGGAGGGCTGCAACATCAGAACCTCCTGATTTGTAAGTCTTATTTAGCTTTTCAAGGCTTATTAACATCTCTGCCATAATTTCCTCCTTATATAAACCGCAGCGCCTCAACCGGGTCCAGGCTGGCCGCCCGGTAGGCGGGATAAACAGCTGCCGCGAGAGCGATTGCCACAGCCAGGCCCAACGCCGGTAATATCAGGCCGGTCTGCCATATGAAGTCAATATTTTCCCCGGCCAGGTAGCTGCCGAAATAACGGGCAACCAGGTTTCCTCCGATATAGCCGGCAGCTCCACCCAGCAGTCCAGCCAGCCCTGCTTCCACCATGATAACCTGCATGACATGACTGCCCCTGAAACCGATTGCCCTGAATATCCCTATTTCACGGGTTCTTTCATGGACAGAACCCATCATGGTGGTCAGGACCATCAGTCCGGCAATAACCAGTATCACGCCGGTGATCAGCATTGAAAACAGTGAAAACTTATCAATGGTTTCTTCTCTCAGCAGGGCAGCCTGGCGCAATGCAGTGACCCGTCCGTTGGGTAAGACCCCAGATAACTGGGCGGCAAGTTCTTCGACCGGACATTCATTGCAATAGGCTGATATCTCAATCATCGATATTTCACCGGGCCTGTTTAAAAGGGTTTGCACGGCAGACAGGTTGCCCAGCAGCAGACCGTCTTCGACCGAGCCAAGCCGGTTCAGGATACCGGTTACCTGAAATGTTGATCCGTTAATGGCAAGCGCGTCGCCCGCCTGCAGATTTAAAGCCCGGGCAGCATCCGCTCCGGCTATCAGACCTTTTTCAGGAAGCTCCAGCAAAGCAAGATCTCCTGGATTAGCGCCGGCCTCCAAACCTTCCTGCTCAGCCAGCGAAAACCAGGGCTTCATTGCAAATTCACGCTGCGGCTCAACCCCGACCATAATTACATCCCGGTCTTTGATGGCTACAGAGGCCACAATTTTTGGTGATACAATATTGATGCTTCTGTAATCGGGGATGGCGCTGATCTTCTCCAGGTCTGTTTCGCTTAACTGCTTCAGGTCAATCGCCGTTCGGGCAAGCTCTGTACCGCCATAACCTATTTCCATCCCTTCCGCCCGCGGAACAATAACTATATTGGAACCAAACTCATCAATTTGATCCCCGATCGCCAGGCGCATTGAGTCAACGATCATATAAAGGGCTACTGCTATGGCCGTGCCGATCAACAGGGCCGTAACGATAAACAGGATTCGGCTCCTGCACCTGATAATATTTTTAAAAGCGATTGAGTAAAGGTTCATCAGTATAACCCCGCATATAATTTATGGCGTAATATCAACATAATCCGAACCGAAGTAAGAATAGCGCTTCACAAGTTCCCCTTCACGAAGGAGACTGATTTCCTGATGACAACCATAATCGTCAACAACTGCCTGAATACCTGCAGTGTTTCCGCCGTCTTTTCCGTAATAATCAAGGGCGCCCTGGGCCAGGGAATATGTCCCTTCAGACTCCGGGCTGCCAAAACTGCAGCAGCTTCCGGTTCCTGTTGAGGTAGGATTACCCGGCCCGTTTTCTGTCAGTCCGGCCGTGCGGGCGGAAATACCGCTGTTGACAAATATAAATACAGCCAAAGCAACAAATACCAGCAAAACTGCCAGGATTAAGGTGCCTCCCGGTTTTTTCCTGCTTTCATCTACGCTCCTGCCTTCGTCGTTCTGGTAATCTTTTTCAGTCATCTTGATAACCTCCAGTATATTTTAGTAAGCCCTGATCTCCCACTGTAATATATCGTCCATCGCAATCCCGACCATGCCATTTTCCACAGTGGGCTTCATGTAGACCGGCGGGTAAGAACCGCAGGCGGCCGACCCGGCAATAAACTCATGATTTTCAATGGTATAAGTGGTGCGGCAGGCATCGCAGACCAGGGTTTCGCCGGCCAGTGAGAAAAAGCGACCCTGGCAGGGTTCGCACATACTGCTGCCGGTAAAGATCCTTCCACTCGGGGTTATATAGGCCATTAATGGCACTGCAAACCCATCGTTATTTTCGATTTCAAAATAAACGATATCCTCAGTTTCAAGCAGTTCCAGGGGAATAACGGCCCGGTCACCTTCAACTACTGCCTCAACCCTGCTCATCGAAACGATCCGGCCGATGTAAGAGCGGGTACTGGCCTGAGGCTCGCCAAAAGCCGGGGCCGCAACTCCATCGTCTTTCTCTTCTGTTAACAAAACAACCCCCAGGACAATCACTGCCGCAATGGCAGCAACAATAATTATCAGGGGCAGCCTGCTTTTCCCCTTCCCGGTAAACTGTTCCCTTTTAGTGCCGTTTGAAAAGTTTTCTTTACTGTTCATCTGAATCATTCTCCCCTTCTACTACGCAATGTAGTATTAGAATAAAAAAAAATATACTTCTAGCAAATAAGCCCCAAAAAAAGCAGAGTAACTGAAAATATAAAAATACCGCTGAAGGCAGCAACAAATCCGGAATGTTTCACCCCATCATGTTTGCTGTCCAGCAGGGCTTCTATCCGGCGCTCCATACCGCTGCCGCCTGTATAGCTGGTGACCACTGCCAGCCCCGGTTTATCGCAATCTATGATTGAGCGCCACACTTTGAGCAGGGTCGCTGCATATTCC
>SLSE01000210.1 GCA_007130585.1 Syntrophomonadaceae bacterium
TCGGAAAATGTGTGAACTTAAACACGACAGCCCGGGAGAATGGACGATAACCGGCAGGCAGTATATTGCCCCGGCTTACTGCCGGCTGACCTTTCACGCTCCCGCTATAGCGAATCAAGCGCTGCCCGGTCAGTTTGTCATGGCTTTCATGCCTTCCGGGGGGAAGCACATGCTCCCGCGGCCTTTCAGTATATTCAGTGCGGACAGGGGAAGAGGGGAGGTTTCCCTGTTTTTCATGGTAAAGGGGCCGGGTACAGAACTGATGGCCGGCCTTGACCGGGGCGACTGCCTGAAACTTATGGGTCCCCTGGGAAAAGGCTTCCCCGCCCTGCCAAAAAATGCCCTGCTGGTGGCCGGCGGGATCGGCATTGCCCCGCTGGCATTCCTGGCAGCGTCTGCAGTGCGGCCGGGATTACTAATTTACGGGGCCCGGACGGCAGAACATCTTGTCTGCCCTCCCGATGAACTGAAACTGCCCGGCCTGACTGTTGTGGAAACCACGGAAGATGGCAGCAGGGGCTATAAGGGGACAGCTTCCGACCTTGCCGGCCGGTTTCTGCCCGGCAAGGAAGCCCTCTTTGCCTGCGGGCCCGTGCAAATGCTGGTTGAGCTTAATAAAATCCGCCTGCAGGCCGGCATACCGGCCTGGTTCTCAATGGAAGAGCGGATGGCCTGTGGTATTGGCGCCTGCCTGGGCTGTGCGGTGGAAACTGCCTGCGGTTACAGGCGGGTTTGCCGGGATGGTCCGGTATTTCCTGCCGGGGAGGTGTTTTTTAAATGATTAAACCCGATTTAAGCGTAAATCTTGGCGGTATTGAACTTTCATCACCCATCCTGGCTGCTTCCGGCCCCTTCGGCTATGGGCATGAATACCTCGAGATGATCGATTGCGAAGCGCTGGGCGGGATTATTGTCAAGGGTATCTCCACGGAGCCCTGGCCCGGCAACCCGCCTCCCCGCCTGGCTGAAACTCCGTGCGGCCTGCTTAATTCAATCGGCCTGCAAAACCCGGGACTGGAAAGTTTTCTGAAAAACGACCTGCCTCTTTTAAAAAAGGTCTCGTCGCGGATCATCGTAAACATCGTGGGCCGGGATATTAACGAGTATGCAGCCGTAGCTTCCGGGTTGGACGGTGCGGAGGGAGTGGACGGGCTGGAAGTTAATATTTCCTGCCCCAACCTGAAGGCGGGGGGAATTGCTTTCGGAACCGATCCCTCGGCAACTTATAAAGTGGTCGCTGCGGTGCGCGGCCGGACTGACCTGCCCCTGCTTGTCAAGCTGTCTCCAAACGTTACCGATATAACCATCATAGCGCGTGCCGCCCGTGATGGGGGAGCAGACGGCCTCTCCCTGATAAACACTCTCTCAGGTATGTTGATTGATGTTGAATCCCGAAAACCGCTGCTGGGAAACATGTTTGGTGGTTTATCGGGGCCGGCTGTACTGCCTGTCGCCCTGAAAATGGTCTGGCAGGCGGCCGGGTCAGTAGACCTGCCCCTCCTCGGCATGGGCGGTATAACTTCAGCAGAAGATGCCCTCCAGTTTTTCATGGCCGGAGCCCGCGCGGTTGCCCTCGGAACGGGGTTTTTTTATAACCCGGGGCTTGCGGCACTGGTCCGGGAAGGCCTGGAGGACTACATGAAAACCCGTAATATATCCTGTATGGATCAGATTGAAGGGATTGCCCGGAAAGGATGACTTTCAATGAGCACAGATGCAGGACGCCTGATTGTGGCCCTCGACGTGCCTGACCCGTTTCAGGCGGGAGATCTTGTGGGCAAACTCGGTCCCCTGGGGGTGAGTTTTAAGATCGGCCTGGAACTGTTCATGGGAAGCAGCCCTTCTGTTGTAACGGCGCTGTCTTCCGCCCACAACCTGTTTCTCGACCTGAAGTTCCACGATATTCCCAATACAGTTGCCGCAGCAGTGAGAGCTGCAGCCTCAATGGGGGTTTGGATGCTTAATGTCCATGCCGAAGGGGGCAGGGAAATGATGACTGCGGCCAGGAAGGCTGTGGACGAATCAGAAAAAAAGCCGCTGCTTATAGCGGTAACTGTCCTGACCAGCATGGACGATCAGCTAATTGCTGAAACGGGAAGCAGGGTAAGGGTTACAGAAAAAGTGAAGATCCTGGCCCGGCTGGCCGCAGATTGCGGTTTTGACGGGGTGGTGTGTTCGCCGCTGGAAATCGAAACTGTAAAAAAAGAGGTTTCGCCACGATTTCTAACGGTAACCCCCGGGATCAGGCCGCAGGGAGAAGCAAGGGGGGACCAGGCCAGGGTGGCTTCCCCGGCTGATGTAATTCTGGCTGGAGGAGACTACCTGGTGGTAGGCCGGCCGATCTCCGCGGCGGCAAACCCTGTCAGGGCCGCCCGGAAAATACTTTTTGAAATGGGAGTAGTGACATGAACCAGGTTGAAATCAATGAACTGCTGAAAAATACAGGGGTTATCATGGAAGGCCATTTTTTGCTGACCTCGGGTCGCCACAGCGCACAATTCCTCCAGTGCTCGCAGCTCCTGCAGCACCCGGAGCACACTGCGCGGGTTTGCAGGATGCTGGCCGAACCTTTCATTAACCGGGGAATCGAAACAGTGATCGGGCCGGCCATGGGCGGTGTTATTCTCTCCTACGAAACGGCCCGCGCGCTAAAGGCCAGGGCAATTTATGCCGAACCCGACCAGGGCAAAATGACCCTGAGACGCGGCTTCAGGATCAGGCCCGGTGAAAAAGTCCTGGTTGTGGAGGATGCGGTTACAACAGGAGGTTCAGTGCAAAAAGTTTTGAAGATCCTCCGGGCCGGGGGAGTGGAAGCAGCGGGTGTTTCGGTATTAGTGGACCGCTCGGTGGGAAAAGTTGATTTTGGCGTGTTTACCCATGCCCTGCTGGCGGTGGAAATAGAATCATATGATCCCGCTTGCTGCCCTCTCTGCCTGGATGGAGTTCCCCTGCAGAAACCGAAAGCTTAGCGCGCTGCCGGGCGCTTGCCCGGCAAATTTTGTTTACATTATTGTCATCCTGCCGTAAACTTAGAACTGATAACATCAAAGAAAGCGGTGACCCGTCAAAGCCATGCAGGAACAAATACACAAACGCCTCAGCAAAGAGCTGGGCATTGACCTGGACCGGATTATCCGGACTGTAAATTTACTGGACGAAGGCAACACTGTGCCCTTTATCGCCCGCTACCGGAAAGAGATGACCGGCGGATTGAGTGACGAGGAAATACGCAGCCTGCAGGGCAAGTTGAACCAGTATCGCAACCTTGAACAGCGCAGGGCTGAAGTGCTTCGCCTGATCGATGACCGGGGAGCGCTGACACCCGAACTGCAGAAGCAGGTTGGGAAAGCTTCCACGGTAACCGAACTGGATGATATTTACCGCCCTTTCAGGCCCAGGAAAAAAACCAGGGCTTCCGCGGCCCGGGAAAAAGGCCTTGAACCGCTGGCCCAGTCCATCATGGAAGGCAGCTCCGACCCTTCCTCAGAAGCGGGGCAGCATATCTCCGCTGAAAAAGGTCTCCCTGACAGTGCTGCTGTCCTCAGGGGTGTTTCGGATATAATCGCTGAAATCATATCCGACGATGCCTCTGTTCGTAAAAGCCTGCGTGAGCTGTACCGCCGCAGCGGGATGGTTGAAGTGATCAAGAAAAAGAACCAGTCAGTTAACATATACGACGATTATGACGGCTACAGAGAACCCCTTTCTAAAATGAAAGCTCACCGGGTCCTGGCGGTTAACCGCGGGGTCAGGGAAAAAGTACTGGATTACAGGGTAATTATTCCGGAAGAAAAGCCGCTGGCAGCAATCAGGGCAAAATATATTTCCAGCCGGCAAAATGAGTCCTGCAGGGATATTGTCAGCGCCGCCGGCGCCGACAGTTTAAAGAGGCTGATCCACCCTTCTCTTGAAAACGAAGTATGGCTGAACCTTTACAGCGAAGCTGTAAAGGGAGCCCTGGCTGTTTTCAGGGAAAACCTGAAAAAAAGACTGCTTGTGCCGCCAATCCGGAACCGCCGGGTTATGGGGTGGGATCCCGGTTTTCGCACGGGTTGCAAGCTGGCCTGTGTGTCAGAGACGGGCGAACTGCTTGCTACGGATGCTGTATTTCCCACGGCCCCCCGTAATGATTACAGGGGAGCTGAGAAAAAAGTCCTCGGACTCTTAAAAAAACATAACCTGGACTGTATTGCAATCGGAAACGGTACGGCTTCACGCGAAAGCGAAGAATTTATTGCCGCCCTGATCAAGAATAATAACCTTGATGTAAAGTATACGATTGTAAACGAGGCCGGGGCCAGTGTTTACTCTGCCTCGAAAGCGGCGCAAAAAGAGTTCCCCGTTCTTGATGTGGCCGAACGCAGCGCCGTATCGATTGCCCGGCGGCTCCAGGACCCCCTGGCTGAACTTGTAAAAATTGATCCCAGGGCGATCGGGGTCGGCCAGTATCAGCACGATATGCCTTCCGGTGAA
>SLSE01000217.1 GCA_007130585.1 Syntrophomonadaceae bacterium
AATTCCTCAATTATTTTCAGGGCTTCTTCATTACGGGCATCCACACTGACCGTGAGGTGAGAAAAAGCGGACAGCATGGTGTAAACTTCGTAGATACCTGCAAGGTTTTGCAGAAATGACTCCGCCTGTTCAGTATTGCTGCCCGCAGCGGGTATTTCCCAGTTTTCCAGCTTTTCGAGCAACCCCCTGAACTTTTCCCGGTCTTCTTTGAAGTCCCGGTCATCGAAACCGCGGTAAATGCCGGCAAGATCCCAGCGCATGCTCATTAAAGGTCAACCCCCCGTTATCTATCTGTTTATAAGAAGCAATATATACTTTCCCATGATAAAAAAGGAAAGGAAAAGTTACATTCCAACATATCAATTTTTTCTTATTTTCGAGACATTGTCAAGTTAAAAATTTATCAGAAAAAACTTCGTAATTAAGCGGAATGCCTGCCGGCTGAATAAAGCCGGCCCGGCCCGCCAGGGCGGCCTTGATCAGCCGCAAGAAAGTGTAGTATTATTAATTAAATAGAGAATTATACTTTTTTTCAAGGAGGGACTATTATGAAGGAGAACGACCGCAAACCTACAACCAACGATGCAGGCAACCCCGTATCCAGTGACGAGTTTTCCCTTACTGTCGGACCCGACGGACCTGTTTTGCTGCAAGATCATTACCTGTTCGAACAGATGGCCAATTTTAACCGGGAAATGATCCCGGACCGCCAGCCTCATGCCAAGGGGTCGGGGGCTTTCGGACATTTCGAGGTGACCGAGGACGTTAGCGCTTACACCAAGGCCAGCGTGTTCCAACCGGGCACGAAGACCGAAGTGCTGGCCAGGTTTTCCACGGTAGCCGGTGAAAGCGGCAGCCCCGACACCTGGCGGGATGTGCGCGGCTTTGCCCTCAAATTCTACACCGACGATGGCAACTATGATATGGTAGGAAATAACACACCTGTTTTCTTCGTGCGAGACCCGATGAAGTTCCAGCACTTTATTCACTCCCAGAAACGCCGCGCGGACAGCGGGCTGCGTGATAATGACATGCAGTGGGACTTTTGGACCCTGTCGCCTGAAACTGCCCACCAGGTTACCATACTGATGAGCGACCGCGGAGTTCCCAAAAGCTACCGGCACATGAACGGCTACACGAGCCACACCTATATGTGGATCAATGCCGAGGGGGAACGCTTCTGGGTGAAGTACCACTTCAAGACTGACCAGGGCATCGATTTCCTCACCCAGGAGGAGGCCGACCGGATTGCCGGTGAAGATGCCGACTACCACCGCCGCGACCTATTTGATGCGATCAGGCGGGAAGATTACCCCAGCTGGACCCTGAAAGTCCAGATTATGCCCTTTAAAGAAGCTGAGACCTACCGGTTCAACCCGTTTGATCTTACCAAGGTCTGGCCCCACGGGGATTACCCCCTCCATGAAGTAGGAAGGCTCACGCTTAATCGTAATCCCGGCGATTTTCACAGTGAGATCGAACAGGCTGCCTTCGAGCCGAACAGCCTGATTCCGGGGATCGGTTCCAGCCCGGACAAGATGCTGCTTGCCCGCCTGGTTTCCTACGCCGACGCTCACCGGGCCCGCCTGGGCGTCAACTACAAGCAAATTCCGGTTAACCGTCCGAAGAGCCCGATTAACAGTTACAGCAAGGGTGGCAAGATGAGAATTGATAATGTCTCCGACCCGGTCTATGCGCCCAACTCCAAGGGCGGCCCCGAGGCTGACCCGGAAAAGTACCCGGAGGAGGCCGTCTGGAGCGCCGACGGGGAGTTTGTCCGCGCCGCCTACACCCTGCGCAAAGACGATGACGATTTTGGCCAACCGGGCACCCTGGTGCGCAAAGTCATGAATGATGATCAGCGTGACCGGCTGGTTTCCAACGTAGTCGGTCACCTGAAAGATGGCGTAACCGAGCCGGTTTTGGAAAGGGTTTTCGAGTACTGGCGCAACATCGACAAGGAAACCGGCGATCGCATTGCCAGGGCCATGCAGGAGGGCTGATCTAAGCATAATTGTACGAACAGGTCATTACTGTCTGTCCAACCATTTTATCCCGCGCGGGGGTAAAAGCGTGATTAGAATTCTATAACCGGTTCATATTTTCTTAGCAGTTTGCCGGTCTTTTTATGATTCGGCAAACTGCTTTTTTACTTTCCTGCATAGCCTCATGATTGTATCCTTACCGGTAATCAGCGCAACAGGCAAACCTCCCGGAGGCTGCAGCCACTGGCCGCTCAAAACAAGGTTATCGAGGCCCCTGATTTCTCCGCTGTGGGCCAGCTGCTTACCTTTCAGGGTGGGCCAAAAAGCCATGAAAGCGCCGCGGTAAGCATTGCAGTACCGTTCATAGGTCTGCGGACTGGCCACGTCAAGCAGCTTGAGCCTGCCGGTCATCTCCGGGAAACGGGTTTCCATGGCCCTGATTACCTCTTCACCGATGCGGGCCTTTTCCTTGTTATAGGCCTCCCTGTCTTTTACCAGTTCTTCCCACTTCTCCAGCTCCGGCTGGAACTGGTTAATGGCAAAAGTAACAACAGAATGGCCTTCCGGGGCAAAATCGGTATCGTAACTGTAATGAGTCATCTGCAAGTACTCTGTCGGTTTCCGGTTCTGGTTTATCGCCAGTCCATCAACAGGGAATTTAAGGGTCCGGGGAATATCCCGCATACTACCCTCGTAGCCGATTCCCACATAAATGTTTGATGCCAGGGGGTAGGTCTTTGGATCGCTGAATCTTTTTTGAAATTCCGGGTCGGGGTACTGTCCCTTTAGCAGCTTTTCATAAAGTACATTAGCATCGCATGCTGCAATAAAGTAATCGGCCTCAAAAGATTTACCGTTGCTACAGGTTACCCGGCGAACCGAATCTCCTTCGATCTCCAGCTCCACTGCTTCACAGGAAGTCTCAATATTTCCGCCCAGGACAAGATACTTTTCTTCCATCCGCCTGGCCAGGGCCTTTGAGCCCCCCAGGGGAATAGAAGACTGGCCTCCGGTGAAGGTTCCGAGCGGAAAAATTATCGATACAGCGCTGTAATCACCTTCCGGCATAAACGAGGCCAGGGCTGCTTTAAGGGCCGGGTGTTTAAATTTACCGGCCAGGTCCTGCACACTGAGTTTGCTGTATTTCTGCATGATCGGACCGACATCTTTCATAGAAAGCATATACTTCGCTTTTTCTATTAGATTCATCATATCCATCGGTTTCCCAACAGGAAAAGTAAACGTATGCAGCTTGCGGATGTCACCACAAAACTCTTCAATTGCTTTTTTATCTTCCGGTGATATATCCAGCCAGCTCGATTTGAGCCGGTCGAGATCACGGTAAAAATGCACCGTCAAACCTTCATGTTCTACAGCCATAAAACTTTCGGGTTCATAAATCTCCACTCCGTCAAGGGCGCCAACTGTATCCCACAATTCCCGGAGGGGGGTCCCCTCTTTCGTCCCCACCAGCCAGTGAATGCAGCCATCAATGTGATAGCCCCGGCGATCCCAGCCGGTGCATTCTCCGCCTGAAGTATGATGCTTCTCCAGGATTGTGCTTGCGAAACCATTTTTTTGGGCAAAAATACCCGCGCTAAGTCCAGCAATTCCTCCACCAACAATTACAATCTTATTCATTGCCTATCTTCCTTTCTTTTAATCTGCTCTGCCAGCAGTAATTGGTCTCCGGTTTCCAGTAATAGTTTTTCAGACTCCTTTTCATCGAGCCACGATGGCACATGTCCATTGGCCACCATGGCCGAAAGGCCAAGTTGAAAGATCCGCATCTTCAGAAACAGCCTCCTGCGTTCTTCCATCGGCCAGTCTTTCATCTCTTCATTTTCTTCGAGGGCTTCGACCATAACCCTCTCAGTGTCCTCGTATGATGCCATGTATGGATTGGGCTTTAGAACCAGTTCCCTGAACAAAACGGGGTAATCGCGGGCAAATTCCAGGCTGGCTTTCCCGATATTTTCAAACAGGTTTTGTCCTTTTTGCTTAGCCGTCAGCTCCTCCGAGAGGGCAAAAACCCTCTGCACAACTGCCCGGGTCAGTTCCTCAATAGTATTAAAGTTAACGTAGATAGGCGCAACCGATGAATTAAGGCGGCTGGCCACGCTGCGGGCAGTTATTTTCGAAAACCCTTCTTCTTTAGCAATCTCGAAGGCCGTTTCTACTATTTCTTCCCTGGTAAACTTATTTTTTGGCGGCATTTCAACCCTCCTAGATATAACTTATGTTATCTAACATCAGTTATATAATAAGGCATAGAAGAATTGTTGTCAAGGGGTACTTAAAAATTTTTTGTAAAATAAGAGCTTGCTTTTAGGACAAGGGGACGTTTCTCCTGTCCTTTTTTCTGTGCCATGTTGATCATGGGTGAATAAGATGCCAAATTGATCAAGGCACCAGTGATAATTATGTGGAAAGGTTAAAATATATATAAGAATGAAAGAACAAGTATCAAGTAGGTGGC
>SLSE01000211.1 GCA_007130585.1 Syntrophomonadaceae bacterium
CTTCGCGATAAGCATTATCCTGATCCTCAAAGCGTTCCTGGCACATCATGCTGACAACCCGGACCGAATGCCCTTCCTCCTGCAACTGATCCTGCGCTTCCAGGGCCAGGTGCACTTCAGAACCGGTAGCGATTATTATCAAATCGATGCGGCTTTCCTTTTCCCCGCTGATAATATATGCGCCATTTATAGCTTCCCTGCTGCTGCCCAGCAGCTGGGGCAGAGACTGCCGGCTTAACAGCAGCGCTGAAGGGGTGCGGTCACACTGCAGGGCGCACAACCAGGCCGCGGCAGTCTCGACTCCGTCAGCAGGCCTGTGCACCTGCAGGTTTGGAATCGACCGCAGGTTTGGAATTTGTTCGACCGGCTGGTGGGTCGGGCCGTCTTCGCCAACAGCTATGCTGTCGTGGGTATAAACAAAAACTACAGGGGCTTCCATCAGGGAAGAAAGCCTCACTGCAGGCTTCATGTAGTCCAGGAAAACCAGAAACGTTGAACCGAACGGGCGCAAGCCCCTGTGCAGGGAAAGCCCTGTCAGTATCGCTCCCATGGCATGTTCCCGTACCCCAAAATGGATGTTGTTGCCGGAGCGGTTATCCGCCTGGAAATCTCCGAATCCTTTCAGGTATGTCTTGGTTGAGGCATTGAGGTCGGCTGAACCGCCCATCATATTGGGCAGGTATTCAGCGAGTACCTGCAAGATCTGTCCGGAAGCGGCACGCGTGGCCATCGGTTTATCAAACTGCCACAGCCGTTTGTCATTTTCAAGTGCATCAGGCACGCTTTTCGAAAACCAGCGGTCCCACTTTTCCACAAGTTCAGGATATTCGCTCCGGTAAGCGTCAAACATCTTTTCCCATTCTTTTTTTTCAAGATCAAGCCTCCCCCCTATTTCTGCAAAGTGCTCATAAACCTCCCGGGGGACGTAAAAAGCAGGCTCTTCCGGCCAGCCGAGGTTTTTCCTGGTCAGCTTGACCTCTTCTTCGCCAAGAGGGGCGCCGTGAACCTCGGCAGTGCCCTGCTTATTCGGCGAACCGTATCCTATAGTCGTCCGCACCTTGATCAGGGTAGGCCGTTCTGTTTCCTGTTTTGCCTCGTTGATTGCTTCTGCAAGCAGGTCTATCCTGTTTCCTTCCTCGACTTTCAAAACCTGCCAGCCGTAGCCTTCAAACCTTTTGGCTGTATCCTCGGTGAAAGCAAGGTCTGTGCTGCCGTCAATTGTGATCTGATTATCATCATAAAAGCAGATCAATTTTTCAAGCCGTAGATGGCCGGCCAGTGAAGCGGCTTCGGAAGTAATTCCTTCCATCATGCAGCCGTCTCCGGCATAGGTATAGATATAATGGTCAATAACCGGGTATCCAGGGCGGTTAAATTCCGCCGCCAGTCGTCTTTCAGCAATGGCCATGCCGACAGCGTTGGCGAATCCCTGTCCAAGAGGGCCCGTGGTAGTTTCAACTCCCGGGGTATCGACGAATTCCGGGTGTCCCGGTGTTTTGCTGCCCCATTGCCTGAAATTCTTAAGCTCTTCCATGGGCAGGTACCCAAAAAGATGCAGGAGAGCATACTGTAACATCGAACCGTGACCGGCCGACATTAAAAACCGGTCGCGGTTGTGCCAATCGGGATCTTCGGGGGAGTGTTTCAAAAACCTGGTCCAGAGGGTATACCCTAGCGCCGCTCCTCCCATGGGCAGACCGGGATGTCCGGAACTGGCTTTTTCAACTGCATCTACCGCCAGGAAGCGGATCGTGTTTACAGCCTGATCTTCAATTGCCTTCACAGTGTGACAACTCCTTATTCTAAGTTCTCGTCAATGTACATTTCAATTTCAAGAGCCACGTAATCCACGGGGTCGGGAGCAATCATGCCTTCCTGTCCCTTGGCCAGGACAATCCTCCGGATGACAATCCCGAAACCGTTTTCCTTTTCGGCTACATCAAGCAGGAATTCCTGCCTGCCTTCGTCAGCGGGCACAGGCTCGATCCCGTCGATTTGGAATTCAAAGTTAAAGTCGAATGCCCACTGGCTGCCCTCGAAATATTCAACATCGAAGGAAAGTACAACCCATTCCAACTCAAAAACATCCGATTCCTCAACTACCCAAACCAGAAGGCCTTCATATCTGTCACCTTCCGCAAACTCGCCAATAAAGCCCAGGTCGGACTCAAAAAGGTCGGGCCCCGGGATAATTTCGCCGCTGGAAAGGGCCAGGTGCCCGTGGCTAAGCCAGGGCCAGTAATAGTCTTCAGGGTCTTCGGGCCGCTCGTCAAAAGGTTCTTCTTCGGTAACTTCCTCATCAATAAGTTCTTCATCTGTTATTTCTTCCAGGTCATTTAAATCATCATCAATTACTTCCGGATCGTCACCACAACCGGAAGCAGTAACGAGCAGGGCAAACAGCAGGATGCCTGCCAGAAAAAACCGTCCGCAGGTTTTTATTCTCATGCCTCGCTTCCCCCTTTTACCTTTTTGCCAGGGTCCCTTTTATTTTTCGACACAGACGCCTCATACCCTGCCATTCCATTATACTAAAACGGCCAGACAAGGGGAACAAACAGGATAACTGCCAGGAGGACCAGCAGGGCCAGGCCCGCCCCGAATTTAAGGTAGTCGCGGGCAGTATATCCCCCGTGCCGCTGAATCAGCATGGTCACGGGATGCCCGGTGGGCATGATAAACGCCGCGGAAGCGCCCAGGATTACCGCCATAACAAATGTTTTGGGGTTAACCGCCAGGGCCTGGGCCGCGTTTAACGCCACGGGAGTCATTATAACAGCTACTGCAACATTGTGCAGGGGCTGGGTGAGCAAAAGGCAAATCACGGCGATAATCGCCAGGATCGCCAGCGGGTTATGGGAACCCAGGATCAAAAGCTGCCCGGCAAGCAGGGCCGAAGCGCCGCTGTTATTGAGGGCCAGGCCCAGGGGATAAAGGCAGCCGATCAGGATAATGGCCCGCCACTCCACGCTTTCATAAATTTCTTTTGGCTGCAGAATACCGGTTAAGACCATGGCTGCGGCACCGGTAACAGCGGCAATTTCGATCGGCAGCCAGCCCAGGGCCGCGCTTAAGATAACAAGGACCAGGATCAGGACGGCAAGGGGGCCGTAAGGCCTGAGCTCCGGCGGCGCCTCGTCCCGGCGGGGCGGATGCAGCCAGCGAAAACTTTTATGGGGTTCAAAGCCGCGGGTGTTTTTGCGGTCGCCGAATAAAAGAAGGCCGTCACCTTCACGTAGAGGGATATTGCCGATACCGGTGCGCCGCGGTTTACCATCCCGCCAGAGGGCGATACCGCTCAGGCCCGTATTTTCCCGGAAATTAATTTCGGTCAGGGTTTTGCCGATCACTTCCGAGCGGGGTGGGACCACCAGTTCAACCAGTTCGGCTGTGCTTAAGGGGAATTTCTTTTGTTCCCTGGGATGACCGGCCACAAAGAAGCCTTCCCCGCGGGCAAAATCATCTACTTTTTCCTTCCGGCCCAGGACCAGGAGAATATCGCCCGAACCTATTTTAAGCTCTTTGCCTTCAGCGGGCATCTGCTCCTCGGCGCGCACTACTGCCGCCACGAAAAGTCCGTAGCGCTCGCCCAGGCCCAGCTGCCTGATCGTTTTACCTGCCGCCGGGGAATCCTCCCCGACCCAGAGTTCCCACAACCGGTCGGCCAGACCGTACGTCTCAACCAGGTCGGTTCTCCCCGCCTCCTGCCTTTCCTTATCGGGATCGCCGGCCGGCAGTAACCGCCACCCCAGCAGCAGGCTGTATAAAACGGCAAGCAGGAGTAAAATTATTCCCAGCGGCGTAAATTCGAAAAAAGTAAACCCGTAACCCAGTTCATCCTGGAGGAGACTGTTGGTGACCAGGTTATGCGAGGCGCCAATCAGCGTCAGGTTGGCCCCCAGCAGGCAGGAGACCACGAGCGGAAGAAGCATACGGGCCCGCGAAATTTTAAACTGGAGCGCCATTCTCATCACGGTCGGGATAAAGAAGAGCACCGTGGCAGTCACGATGATGAAACCGGCCACCACACCGGGCAGCAGGGTCCCGGCCAGGATCAGGCGGCGGTTGCTCCTGCCGGTCAGCCGGTTCAGGTTGTCGGCTGCCCTGTTCACTACCCCGCTGCGAACGAGTCCCCTGGTAATCACGAACAGGGCGGCCACGGTGATTACGGCCGAACTGCTGAACCCGGTAAAAATTTCCCGCGCCGTAACCAGGCCGGTAACAAAGAGGGCGAAAGGAATCAAAAGGGGAACGATATCCATGCGTATCCACCCGGTGATAAAGAGCACAATCACCGCCGCCAGGATCAGCGATACCTGGATAATATCAATGCTCATCGGCAAACTCTCCCTTTATATTTACCACAACGGCCAGACCAACATAATCAGGGGAATCCCGACCAAAACAATAATTATTTCCAGCGGCAGCCCCATCCGCCAGTAATCGCCGAACCTGTAGCCGCCCGGTCCCATGACCAGCGTGTTCGACTGATGCCCGATGGGGGTAAGAAAAGCGCATGAAGCCCCCACTGCAACGCTCATTAAAAAAGGATCCGCCGAAGCGCCCATGCCGCCGGCAATGCTGATTGCAATGGGAGCCATCAGCACGGCAGCAGCCGCGTTGTTGACGAGATCGGACAGAAACATCGTTCCGACCAGGATCACCGTCAGGGTAACCCAGGGGGCGGCGCTGCCGGATATGTCCAATATCCCCTCCGCAACCAGGGCTGCCCCGCCTGTTGTCTCCAGGGCCCCGCTGACCGGGATCATCGCCCCGAGCAGGACAATTACCGGCCAGTCAATACTTTCGTATATTTCCCTCACGGACAGGAAGCCGGCCAGGACCATAACCAGGGCGGCTGCCGTAAAGGCAATCTGGATCGGCAAAACGCCCGTTGCGGCCAGGATCAGCGCCGCCACGAAGATAGCCACACCCAGGATGATCCGCGGCGGCTGGCCAACCCGCAGGCCCCGTTCCACCAGGGGCAAAAGGCCCAGCTCCGGCAGGACTTCCTGCAGTATGCCGGTGGGCCCCTGAAGCAGCAGGACATCGCCGACCCGGAGCCTGATGCTGTCCGGGCTTGAACGCAGCCGCCCGCCCTGCCTGGACAGGCCAATCAGGTTCACGCCGTAGCGCGAACGCAGGTTTAAGCCTTTAGCCGTGCGCCCTTCCAGCATCGAACCCCGGGTGATTGTAGCCTCCATAACCGTAATTTCATCTGAACTGAGCGCTTCCTCCCCGATTTTACCTGAATCAGCCAGTTCCAGACCTGTCGTATCAAGCAGCTGCTGCAGATCTTCAGTGCCGGCCCTGACAGTAAGGGCATCTCCTGCCATAAAGGTCCTGTGCCGGGAGGGGGCCGGGTATTTTTGTCCATTACGCTCGTGACTGACAACGGTTATATCACCGTCTGTTGCCTCTTCCAGGTCGCGCATCCGCTTGCCGGTCAGGGCTGATTTTTCAGGCACCCTGATTTCGGTAATATAATCATCTATTTCAAAAAGTTCTTCACTGGAAAGCTGCCCTTTTCGCTGAGGCAGAAGGCGCCAGCCGATGAGCAGTATAAAGAGAACGCCGGCCAGGGCTACTCCTGCGCCAACCGGGGTAAAGTCAAACATCCGGAATGGTTCCGCTGCGGCTGTTTCCAGCCGGTAAAGAGAAATTATAATATTGGGGGGCGTTCCGATCTGGGTCATCAGCCCGCCCAGCAGGGAAGCGAAAGCCAGGGGCATTAAGTAAAGGGAAGGTGAAATACTGTTCTTTCTGGCCATCCTGATTGCCACCGGCATAAAGAGGGCCAGGGCCCCGATGTTGTTCATGAATCCGGAACAGATCGTAATGGAAACTACAAGGACAGCCATCTGTGTTACGGGATTATCCCCCGCCCGCGACATCAGGCGCACAATATAGTCAACCAGGCCGGAGTTAAAAAGGCCCCGGCTCAGGATCAAGACGGCGGCGACCGTGATAACCGCCGGATGCCCGAAACCGGAAAAAACCTCGCCTGCCGGGACCAAACCGGCAATGCTGACAACCAGCAGCGCGAAAAGGGCTACCAGGTCATAGCGCCAGCGGCCCCAGACAAAAAGCGCCAGGACCAGGGCCAGAGTAGCAAATACTATGATTTGATCAGTATGCATTTAGCTCCCTGTTATAATGTAGTTCCCGCCTGCCGGCGGGATGGCCGCCCCTGTTCTATTATTTCAGCAGCCCGAACCTCGTTTCCTTCATTTAACCCGCTAATTATATACAGGCCCGCTTACAGCGGCCAGACCAGCATAATCAGCGGAATCCCGACCAAAACGATAATAATCGTCAGGGGCAGGCCCATTCTCCAGTAGTCTCCAAAATGATAGCCCCCGGGGCCCATAACCAGGGTATTCGACTGGTGCCCGATCGGTGTCAGAAAGGCGCAGGAAGCGCCAACGGCAACAACCATTAACAGCGGATCAGCGGACACCCCGAGACCTGCTGCAATACTGAGCGCAATGGGGGCCATCAGCAGGGCCGCGGCGGCATTGTTGACCACGTTCGATAGAAGCATAGTGATAATCATCAGCACGGCCAGGGTAAACCAGGGGGCTACTTCCCCGGCCAGGCTGTAAACAGCGCTCCCGATCGTTTCCGCTCCACCGGTAACTTCCAGGGCCTGGCTTACCGGGATCATCGCCCCCAGCAATACGATGATCGGCCAGTCAATGGAGGAGTACATTTCCCGCAGCTTAACAAATCCGGCCAGCAGCATTGCGACTGCGGCAATCATAAAAGCAACCTGGATCGGAAGGTAACCGAGTGCCGTTAAGGCGATGGCTGAAATAAAAATTGCCATGCTGAGGATAACTTTCCGGGGCTGGCCAAACCTTAAGCCGCGTTCCAAAAGCGGCAGCAGGCCCAGGGACGACATTACCTCCTGCAGCACTGCCGTCCTCCCCTGCAGGAGTAATACATCACCGGCCCGGAACCGGGTCCGGGCGGGACGGGCCTTAATCCTGGCCCCCTGCCTGGATATGCCGAGCAG
This sequence comes from Syntrophomonadaceae bacterium, assembly GCA_007130585.1. Lineage (GTDB taxonomy): Bacteria > Bacillota > Dethiobacteria > DTU022 > DTU022 > T3SED10-7. The sequence continues at coordinate 7,019 of SLSE01000211.1, forward strand.
GTTGATTCCGTAAGCCGAGCGCAGGTTTAACGAAAGCGCAGTCTGGCCTTCCAGGGACGAGTTCGCTGTCACGACCGCTTCCACAATACTTATTTCGTCGCTGCTGAGATCTTCGGCGCCCAGTGTTTTTGAGTCGGCCAGTTCCAGGCCGGTAACATCAAGAAATTCCCTGAGATCTTCAGGAGTGGCTTTTATAATGATCTTGTCCCCCTCCTGGAAGAAACGGTACGGAGAAAAGAAGGGCAGCTTTTGCTTATTCCGGACATGCCCCACAACTACGATATCGCCTTCAGTAGCCCGGCCGAGATCAAGGAGCTGCTTGCCGGAATATTTTGATCCCTGCGGCACATAAACTTCAGTCAGGTATTTGTCGATCTCGAAGAGGTCTTCCTGGGAAATCTGCCCTGTCCGGCACGGGATCAGGCGCCAGCCGGCAGCAATGATGAATATAATGCCTGCCAGGGCAACACCCGCTCCCACGGGAGCAAAATCGAACATCCGGAATGGCTCCGCTGCGGCCGTTTCGACCCGGTAAAGAGAAATTATTATGTTCGGCGGAGTACCGATCTGGGTCATTAAACCGCCCAGCAGGGAGCCGAAAGCCAGCGGCATCAGGAATATGGACTGGGACCTGTTGCTTCTTCGGGCCATGCGGATCGCCACCGGCATAAAAAGGGCCAGGGCCCCGATGTTGTTCATAAAGGCGGAGCAAACGGTGACCGCTATTACCAGGGTAGCCAGCTGGGCCAGCAGGTGCCGGTTGGCACGGGACATCAGCCTGACAACTGAATCGACCAGGCCGGTATTCATCAGGGCCCGGCTCAGGATCAACACCGCGGCAACAGTAATCACTGCCGGGTGGCTGAAACCCCGGAAAGCTTCATCCGCAGGAACGATCCCGATAACGGTTAAAAACAGCAGGGCGCTCAGGGCTACGATGTCATAACGCCAGCGGCTCCGGATAAAAAGCGCGAGGACAACCAGAAGCGTGGCAAATACGAGATACTGTTCAGCCATCACGCTTTCCCTTCCTTTGCTATATTTTAACTCTGCCGCCTTTTCCGGCAGACCAATAATTTTTTTAAAATATGGCCTTATAATATCCTGAACATCCGGTAATAATCAATAGAAAAAGCAGCCCCCAATTTATTTTTACCCTTTCGCAACAAATAAGTTTAATGTATAGTAATGCATAGTCAGAAGTAGAAAGTTGGTTATTATGATTCGTTATCTGCCATATATGGCCGGAATTGGAGTGGCCCTGACCTGGGGCATGTCATTTATGTTTACCCGGGGAGCGCTGGACCATATCGCCCCCTTTCACCTGCTGGGTCTCAGGTTTGCCGCGGCTGTTGCCGCTATGGCCCTGCTCCGGGTGCTGGGAGTTATAAAAATCCGGGTCTTGCCGGGAGACTACATTAAGCTGCTGCCGCTGGCCTTTTTCCAGCCGATCCTGTATTTTGCGACCGAAACAACCGGCGTGCTTTTGACCTCCGCTTCTTATGCCGGTATGATGATCGCCATTATCCCCATTTTTGTGGCTATCCTGGCCGTATTCATCCTGCGCGAGTACCCGAACCGCCTGCAGGTGCTGTTTATTATCGCCTCGGTGGCCGGGGTAATTTTTATTATCTACATGGATACCCAGTCTATTGCCGGGGTAAACCCCCTGGGGACGGTTTTTCTGCTGGGAGCGGTGGCCGCTGCCGCCTGCTACAATATTGCATCCCGCAAGGCCTCGGTCGACTATAAACCCATTCACACCACCTGGGTGATGATGGTGGTCGGGGCAGTTGTGTTCAATATTATTTCATTGGGGCAGCATATCATTGCAGGCAACCCGGGAACATACCTGGCTCCCCTGGGCGAACTGTGGACAACTATTGTTTATCTCGGAGTAATATCTTCGGTGGCCGCGTTTTTCATGTACAACTATGTGCTCAGCAAAGTTACCGCCGCGCAGGGTTCAGTTTTTGCCAACATGGTCACCGTGGTTGCCATATCGGCCGGGGTCGTTTTCCGCGGGGAAACGGTATTCTGGTATCACCTGGCCGGAACAGCCGCCATCCTGACCGGAGTATGGGGAACAAACCGCTTTGCCCCCGCCCCGCAGGAGTATCATGAAGCAGAAGCGATCCTGGAAAGCCCCGAATAACCCCTGCATCCCCGAAAACTCTATTTCAATACCTGCAGCAAAAGGCAGGCCCGGCAGCAAAGAGGTTAGAGGTCCGGCAAGCAGGGCATCGTACTGCCCCCGTGGGGCATAATACAGGCCCGCGGGATGCCGCCGTGCTTTTCCGCGATCAGGGCCAGGCCTTCTTCAATACTTTTTAGCGGCGTCATGCCCATCTTTTTTACCTCCTCCCCGGGAAGTTCGGAGAGGACCAGGATATCATTTTCACCGGCGACAACAGCGCTGTGGTAGCCCATATGCCCCCCGATCGTATACTTATCGCGCAGCGCCGCTTCACGGCGCCGGTTGTCGGGATAATCGGTAAAAACAGCATAAAAGTCGGAACTGCCGATCCCTTCGCGGCTTTCGGAAGCCAGGAGCAGGGTGCCCCCCTTTTCCAGGGCCAGATGGGCGTTGTAGATAGTTTTATAAGCCTGGTAAAAATTAATATCCTTGGGGTAACCGCCGCAGGAAGCTATGACCAGTTCAGACCGGCTTGCTATGCCAACCCCGAAATGTTCCTGCACCAGGGCGCAGCCCTTCCGGAAAGCGGTCAGGTAATTACCCGCAGCAATATAGGCAATTTTTCCGGTGTCTTCATTAATAATGCTGTTAACCAGGAAATCGGGACCGGCCAGGCCCGCCCCCTGGGTCATATCCTCGCTGCAGGGGTTCCCCTCGGTTCTTCCGGCACAGACTGCGGGGTTCAGGCCCCGGCCTTCTCCCGGGTTAAAGGCCAGCGAGTGGTTTTTCATAATTGTTTCGTAACCGGAAATACCGGGCAGGACTGCTTTCTTCCCGCCGCCCCAGCCGGCCAGGAAATGGTATACTATGCCGCCGGTCAGTATCAAGCGGTCCGCCGCGGCAGCCCTCTTGTTGATCCAGACCGGGGTTCCGTAAGCGGTGCGCCCGAGATATGTTAATTCATTATTGCTGCCGGCGCGGTGATCAATGACTTCAACCCGCCTGTAAACCTCTTCCCCCACCAGTAATTTATGCTCCTCCGGGGTCTGTTCGCGGTGGTAGCCCGTAGCTGAGATTATAAATATATCCCGGTCCGCTATCCCTCCCCGGTTCAGTTCCTCAAGGATTACAGGCAGCATTATGTGATGACGCACCCACAGGCGGGTCATGTCGCCGACTACGATACAGGCCTTTTCACCGCTCTTAACAATTTCCGACAGCGGGGCGGAATCAACGGGATTGGCCAGGGCTTCCCTGACCACGCTTTCTTCTGAAGGGGGATCAGGCAGCGGCCTGGCTTGCAGTACTTCTTTAACCCGGTCGCCGGGCAGCTCCAGGGTAATGTAACGGTCTCCGTAAGGGAGGTTAATGATCATTTCGGCCGAACCTCCTTTGAGCTCTAACAGCGGTCAGCCTGTTAATCAAGATCGAATATTTTACCGGGGTTAAGGATATTGTTGGGATCCAGGGCGACCTTGATCTTCTTCATGGCCCCGATTTCCGCTTCGCCCAGCACGATGGGCAGGTAATCCTTCCGCTTATGGCCAATCCCGTGCTCGCCGCTAATCGTGCCGCCGAGTTCCCCCACCTGCGTATACATCTCCCGCAGTACCAGGGGCAGGGTTTTCCGCCAGCTTTCCATGCTTTCCCCCGGTTTTTTTACAACGGTGGCGTGCATGTTGCCGTCACCGGCATGGCCGTAGCAGGGGATAATCACGTTGTGCTTTGCGGAGAGTTCTTCCAGGATCGGGATCAGCGCGGGGATTTTACTGACCGGCACGACAATATCTTCCACGCTCTGTTCCGGGCTGATCGCTTTGAAGGCCTCGGCGGCATGGCGGCGCACTTTCCAGATTTTTTCCCGGTCGGACGGCCCTTCGGCCACAAAAGCATCCAGCGCTCCGTTATCGAGGCACAGGTCGCCGATATCCAGGCATTCGTTTCTGATCAGGTCGGGATCATTGCCGTCAAGTTCTATTATCAAAACGGCGCCCGCTTCCCGGTGGCGCTTTTTCTCGCCCAGGAACTCACAGGTGGTATCCAGCGATACTTTATCCATAAATTCTATCCCGGTCGGAACTATCCCGGTTTTGGTCATTATCAGCGGCACGGCGTTTATCGCCGAGCGGACATCGGCAAAAAGAACCATCATGTCAATACCGGCCCGGGGCAGGGGAAGCAGTTTAACATATATTTTTGTAAAAATGCCCAGCGTGCCTTCCGATCCAACCATCAGCTGGACCATGTTGTAGCCGGTCACATCTTTTACCCGTTTGCCGCCGAAAGTACAGATCTCGCCGGTCGGCAGAACTACTTCGAGGCCGGTTATGTAGCGCCCCGTCACCCCATACTTGACCGCCCGGCCGCCCCCGGCATTTTCGGCGGCATTGCCGCCGATGAAACACACCTCCAGGCTCATGGGGTACCCGGCAAAAAAGAGACCCTCCCGGCGGACCAGGGTGTTGAAATCATTGGTGATTACGCCCGGCTCCAGGACCGCGATCAGGTTTTCCCTGTCAATCTCCAGCACGCGGTTCATTCTCTCAGTCGACAGCACGATGCCGCCCCGGGCCGGTACCGCCCCACCCGAGAGGCCGCTGCCGGCGCCCCGGGGGGTTACGGGGATGTTTTCGCGATTGGCCAGTTTAAGAATGGCCGAAACCTGCCCGGCAGAATCCGGCCTGACTACAATCTCAGGCATGCGTGAATAGTTCCGATCGGAAACCTCGTCATGCGAATAAGGTTCCATTTTATCGAAGTCGTCAAAGATCACGTTCTCTGCGCCTGCTATAGCACCCAGTTCAGAGGCAATGACGGCGCCGGCAGGACGGTATTCTTTCACAGGACCATCTCCTCCCGTTTTTTCCGGGCCCCGGGCGCTAAGAAACCGCCGCAGCCCGGAAGGGCTTCCTGTCCCGGCTGCAGAGAATCTGGACGACATGGCGCCCCGTCAGCATCGAACCGGGCAGCCCGGCAGGAGGCTCCACCCACTGGCCGATCTGGAAAAAGTCATCCAGCCCCGGGAGTTCCTTGGGGATCCTGAATCTCCCCGCTTCCGGCGGGACTATCCAGGCCATGTAGGCGCCTTTATAGACCCCTGTATAGCGGCTATAGGTTACCGGGGTGGCCACATCTGTCATTTCCAGGCGACCTTTTATTGCCGGGAATCTTTTTTCGGCTGCTTTGATAACCCGCTCCGCAAGCTGTTCTTTTTTCCTGCGGTAACTTTCCTCTTCTCCGGCGGAAGCCTTCCAGTGCTCGTAAGAAGAATACAGGGTGGCCTGCAGCAGGGTTTTGCCGGCGGGGGCCAGGGTGGGATCGAAGGCGTAGTTGGTAAGGTAGATGTAGCGGTTGTGCTCATGGCCCAGGGTAACCGGCTGCTCCATTTTGACGGCTATTTTTTCAGCTTCGCCCGACAGGTCGCAATCAGCGCCCAGCGCTATTTGCGCGGAAGAATAGACCGGCAGGTGGGCAAAACTTTCTTTAATTTTTTCGGTCAGGTATTTGCCTTTTAAAAGGCCGTAAACCGTAGAATGGAGGTCGGCTGCCGAGATTACGAGATCCCCGCTCACCCGGTTGCCGTTTTCAAACTGCAGGCCGGTAGCCCGGTTTTTTTCCACTATTATCTCCTGTACGCCCGAGCGGTAGTGAACCCGGCCGCCCAGGTCCAGAAAAGTATTCTCGAGGAAGCGGGCAAAATTAAGCGAACCTCCCACCGGGAACCCGGCATCGCCGCTGTGCAGGGAAGCCAGGGTGCTGACCAGGCTGATCATGGAATAACCGGCCGGCATCACAGTTTGCAGGGCTTCCTTCAGAAAAGGATCTTTCAGTTCTCCCAGGTACTCTTTAATCGATACTCTGGAGAGGTGGCCCATCACTCTTAATACCGGCATCATGCTGAGGAGCATCAGGGGCATATCCCAGAATTTATAAAGCTCGGAAGGCTTCTCGAGGGGAAAATCGGCCTTTGCCACCACCCGGCCCGCATCGCATATTTTCCTGATCAACCCTTCGTCGTCCGGGGAAAGCTCCAGGAGGTGCTCTTCGAGGCGGTCCAGGTCGGAGTACAGGGACAGGGTTTTGCCCTCGCCGCCTTCAATATTCATAAAAATATCATGGTTTACGATGTCCATTTGATCAATAGCGCATACTTCGCGCCAGAGGCGGTTAAACTGGCTGCCCGGCCGGGTTCCCACCAGCCAGTGAATACAGCCGTCGACGGTATAGCCTTTTCTCTGCCAGGAAGTGCAGAGCCCGCCAGGCACACTGTTTTTCTCGAAAATTTCCACGTCGTAACCGTTCCGGCAGGCATGGATTCCCGCCGATAACCCGGCTATCCCGGCCCCGATAATCAGTATTTTTTTTGTCATTTGATTTTTTCCCCTGTTCGTTTTTCAATTATTGTTCAGCTGCTGCAATAGGGGCAGCAGTTTATCGCGGCAGCGCATGGAAAGTAACCGTTTTCAGGATATTCAGATCCTGAAGGGGGTTGCCCCGCACGGCAATGAGGGCCGCCCTGTAGCCTCTTTCAACCTGGCCATATTCTTTTTCCAGCCCCAGGATACCTGCGTTTGCGATTGTAGCCGCTTTCAGAACCTGCCGGTTGCTTAAACCCCCGGCCCGGTAGAGCAGCAGTTCTTCGATCAGGCTGTGGGCGTGACCGACACCTGCGGCGCCGGAATCGGTGCCTGCGCCCAGGGGGACCCCGAGCTGCAGGGCCCGGGTCAGCTTCCCGGCCTGTCCTTTGCAGGTGGCGGTTATTACTTCAATTTCAAGCGGTGTGCGCAGGCTGCTTAAGGGTTCCCGGGCCTGAACGGCAACCGGTATTACAGTCGGAACCCAGGCAACCTGCCTTTCGGCCATCCCCTGCAGGCCGGCCTGGTTTACAAAGTAGCCGTGCTCTATCGAATTGACTCCCGCTGCGATCGCCATTTCTACCGCTTCAGCCGAACTGGCATGGGCCATTACTTTCAGGCCCCTTTCGCGGGCACAGGCCGTCAGCCGGCGCAGGCTGTCCGGTTCCATCAGCAGTCCCTTAACCAGGCCGTATTCGATAAAGCTGACCACACCGGAGACAACTACTTTGAGCTGGTCCGCTCCTGAAGCCAGGGCCTGCTCCACCACGGCCGGGATAGATTCCCTGCTGCCGTAATCAGGCCCCAGGAAAGTGCCGTAGCCCCCTTTTTCGCGGACCGCCCGGCCCGTGGCCACAATACGCGGCCCCTTACAGCGCCCTTCCGACACCAGCGCCCTGGCTTCGAGGTTGATTGCCCGGCAGTCTCCGCCGTCGCGCACGGCCCCGATCCCGGACCGGGTCATTTCTTCCAGGGCGCGCCTGATCCGGCCCTCCAGGGCATGCGGCCTGTCCCAGGCAGCCCGGGCCTGCTTAAAATCTTCACCGTCAAGGGCCAGGTGCACGTGGCCATCGATCAGGGCGGGCATCAGGGTCTGCCCTTCAGCCAGGCAGGTAAAACGGGGATGGTCGGTGACCGAAGCTGGCAGGTCGCTTTTCCTGACAGTTTGCATGGAAGCGATCCGGCTGCCCTGAATTTCCAGCAGCTGGTTTTCAGCGGCAACCAGGTCCGGCCCGGTCAGGGCCAGGGGCGCCCAGATAAAATATTTTAAGGCAGGTTCCATTAAAAGTATCTGCATGGGATAAGCCGGTTATGTTTTTCCGGGTCCTTCTCCCCGGCCGGCGAGCAGGTAAATTACCGAACCGAAAAATATGACCGCAATCATGGCGATCCATGCTGTTTTTGGCAAATATTTAACGTTTTCCCGCGGCAGCAGATCTGTTATCGCCCAGGCTATCAGGCCCAGGTTAATGATAAACAGGGCTATTACAATGATGATAAAGAAATCTCCCAACTGGCGTGTTCCCCTTTCGGTTTCTTTTCAACGTGCAGTACAAGTACAGGAATTACAGTTCGCCGGAGCGGCGCCTTTTCCTGCCATTATATCACAGCCCGCTGGCAGTCCGGGGCAAAGTTGTAAATAAATGTTTGATTTTTCAGCCGAAACGTGGCATAATAAACTACAATATTTTCATCCGGGCAAAATCACTGAAAAGTGATGACGCAAAGCTAAAGGGGCTAAAGCAGTGCCATTGCTAATGCCAGCCAGTTGCCGGCCAATGCCGATATCAAGCCGGACCCGCCTGGATTAAGCAGGCGGGCTTTTTTCTGCACTGTCACTTTCAAAGGCAATACCTGTGCGGGTAGAGGCTTATATATAAAGTATACAGGGGGAAATAATTATGAAAGTAAAAGCCCTATTATTCAAACTGGTCGTCATAATTTTAATCCCGGTGGCCGCTGTTGCCGCCACAGCGCAGGGCGCCCAGGCTTTAATGCTGCAGTTGAGCCTGGAAGAGCTGAGCGACAAAGCCGATTCCATCGTAATGGGCACGGTGGAAAGCGCCACCGCCGCCTGGAACGAGGATCGGACCGCCATTAACACCACGGTTGTTGTTTCTGTAGAAGAGGATTATAAAAATGACCGTCAGCAAAACACCGTTTCTATCGTTGTCCCCGGGGGAGAAGTTGATGGTATTACCCAGGCAGTTTCCGATACGCCTGTCTTTGAACCGGGAGAAAGAGCGGTCCTGTTTCTGAATGAAAAATCCCGGCCGATCCTTCCCCGCGGGGAAATCCAACCGAAAATTTACGAGCTTTGCGGTCAATTCCAGGGCAAGCTGGAAGTGGAAGGAGATAAAGTGCGGGGGACTCCGCTCAATATCTTCGGGGAAGGGATCCGCTTCCACACCGGAAATGCGAGCGCGGAACCGGATGAC
>SLSE01000028.1 GCA_007130585.1 Syntrophomonadaceae bacterium
CAGGGTGCCGCCCGGTTAACTTCATTCTCTCAAATCATTTAACTATTCATTTACGATTTTTTCTTCACGCTGCCAGCGTGACCAGGCCGGAGCATCGATGTTTTCACCCCGGGAATAAGCGCTGCCGCCAACGGCGGCCAGTTTCGGCTTGAAGGCCTGCTGCTGGGTCCTGAACCCGGTGGCGATTACAGTTACCCTCACCTGATCCTGGCAATTCTCGTCAATCACGGCGCCAAAAATAATGTTGGCATCCGGATCTGCAAATTCTGCCACGATTTCTGCGGCTTCATGAACTTCATGGAGGCTGATATCGGTTCCGCCGGTAACATTAATCAGCACACCCCTGGCTCCTTCAATCGAGGTTTCCAGCAAAGGGCTGTTGGTTGCGGCTTTTGCCGCCTCGACGGTGCGATTTTCTCCGCTGCCCTGTCCCACGCCCATCAGGGCCGGCCCTGTTTCGGACATGATCGTGCGGACATCGGCAAAGTCGAGGTTTATCAGGCCGGGAATAGCAATCAGGTCTGAAATTCCCTGCACGCCCTGCCTCAGGACATCGTCTGCCACCCTGAATGCTTCCAGGATGGGGGTCTTCTTTTCGACAATCTGGAGCAGACGATCATTGGGTATGGTAATCAGGGTATCTACCGTTTCCTTCAGCTCGTTTGTGCCTTCTTCAGCCTGCTGCTTACGCTTCCTGCCTTCAAAGGAAAACGGTTTGGTAACCACGCCTACTGTGAGGGCTCCCACTTTCCGGGCCACTTCGGCAATTACCGGGGCGGCTCCTGTTCCTGTACCGCCGCCCATGCCGGCGGTAATAAAGACCATATCGGCCCCTTTGAGCATCTGTTCAATTTCATCACGGCTTTCTTCGGCTGCTTTGCGGCCGATGTCGGGGTTCGCACCCGCGCCGAGTCCCTTGGTCAATTGTTCACCGATCTGCAGCTTGGTTCCGGCGTTGGCCAGGTAAAGGGCCTGGGCATCGGTATTGACAGCGCAAAAATCTACTCCCTGCAAACCTGCGGCTATCATCCTGTTAACGGCATTGGTGCCTCCTCCGCCAATTCCTACCACTTTGATCGAAGCATATTGTTCCATTTCAATATCAAACTCAATCATTAAAAGCACCTCCTAGTATTGGTATGCTCTTTTAGTCGACAATGTCGGTCATCCAGTCCCTGATTCTCTGCCAGAGACCCGGTCCCCGTTTTTTAGTCGGCCTGCCCCGTTCCTGGATAAACATTCTCGGGTTATAGCGCTGCACGTAATAGAGCAGCCCGACAACTGTGGAGTATGCCGGGTTCTGAATGCCGACCATTTCAAATTCTGCCACCCTGATTTGATCACTCTCCAGAAGCTGGCGGGATATTTCGACAATCCCTTTCATAGAGGAAACTCCGCCATGCAGGACTACCCCTGCGGGAGGCAAATAGGGCCAACCCATCTTGATCATTTCTTCCCTGATAATTTGCAAAATCTCCTGTACCCTCGGCTCGATAAATGATGTGAGCTCTCTTTCCGACACCAGCCTGAGCTCATTGCTGCCTACAGTTTTTATTTCAATTTGCGGTTCGCTTTCAGCAAGTGATTGAAGGGCTGATCCGTATTCCTTTTTCAACTCTTCTGCCCTGTGATGGTTAATCCTTAAACCGGCGGCCAGATCAGTGGTAATATGATCTCCGCCAATCGGCGCCACCGCCAGTTTTTGCAGCTTCCCATGCTGGAAAAGAGCTATCTCAGTTGTCCCGCTGCCGATGTCAATCAAAAACACCCCGAGATCTCTTTCATCGGGAGAAAGGTAGACTTCGGAATTGGCCATCGCCTGCAAAATCAGGCCGTTGATGGTTATCCCGGCCCGGTTAACACAGCGCAAAAGGTTATGCAGGGAAGTGATAAGGCTGCTAACAACCAGGGCATCGACTTCAAGCCTGACCCCGAGCATACCAACCGGGTCCCTGATCCCTTCAAAACCGTCCACCAGATATTCGCGGGGGATAATGTCCACTATTTCGCGATCCATGGGCAGGGCAACAACTTTTGCCGCATGCATTACTCTTTCCACGTCATCTTCGCGTATCTCCCGATCTTCCGCAGTCACGGCCACCACGCCCCGGTTGTTGATCAGCTCCATGTTCAGACCTTTCAAACCGAGGTAAGCCGACTCTATTTTAAAACCGGCCATCCTTTCCGCTTCTTCGACTGCGGCAACAATTGATTCAACGGTTTTATCCAGATCGACAATAACACCTTTTCGCACCCCATCGGAAGGGCTCAGTCCTAATCCGACTATGTTCACAGTTCCATCGGGACGGGGTTCACCAAGCCCAACCCTTACCTCAGCTGTGCCAACATCAATACCGACTATGTAGTTTCTTTTAACCACTTTTTGCATCCCCCTTACCCTTCCCAGCATGGTGCAATTAATACTAAATTATTCAACACATTTCAACAATTTCCTTTTTATTAATTTTTTACGGATCCACCTCCTTTCGGTCTTTCACCACATTGCTGGAGACAACCAGGCGGGTGCCGGAACGGACATCCAGCCTTGTTTCAGGTGCTGCGCTTATATGAGGTCTGCTTAATTCGACCAGATCAAGCTTATCATTCATTTCTGTCCCGTCGCCAAGCCAGATCTCCAGTTTGTCCTCCGTGTAAACCACCATGTTGTAGCTGTCAGTCATATCAATTTTCTCTACCCCAAAACCATTTTCTCCATCCCAGGCGGCGAAGAAATTCTGCAGCGCTGTCAGCCTGGCCGGACAGTCGAGGGGCACACCCGGTATTACCAGCTTTCCATCTATTCCCGATATTAAAGGGTACCCTCCTGCCGGTTTGGCGCTATTGGCAAAGGGAACCATTGCGGAATCCATTAACCAGAAACCGTCGGCAGTTACAATACAGGCGACCGGTTTTCTTTCTTCTATCTCAATGGTGATCCTATCCGGCAGGACCCGGGTAATCTCAACCCTTTTCACCTCTGGAAACTCCTGGCGGATAGCAGAGACAGCTTTTTCTTCCCGCAGCAGGATGATACTGGAGCCTTTGCTGATTTCCCCGGCAGAGGCGATTTCTGCGGCAGTCAGGCTGCCTGTTCCCAGCACTTCTATTTCGTTGATCCGGAAATATGTTTCGCCCTGTTTCAGGATAAACAGGATCACCAGCACCAGGACAGCCCGGAACAGGAAACGGAGCGCTTTTTTCCAGCCCTGCTGCTCTTTGCGATTTTTTATAAGCTTGAGGTGATCCTTGTTCTGCTTCATTTTTATTTCTCCTCACCGATAATTTTTACTTCCGGTTGGAGTTCGAGATTGCATTCTTCCCTGACTTTACGCCTGACTGTTTCTATCAGGGAGAGAATATCCTTTGCGGTCGCGTAACCGTTATTTACTATAAAGTTAGCGTGCTTGCAGGAAACTTCCGCGCCGCCGATGCTCATACCCTTCAGGCCGATCTCTTCAATGATTTTCCCGGCCGGCTGCCCGGGCAGGTTCCTGAAAACAGAACCGGCGCTGGGCAGTTCGGGGTGACGCAGGCTGCGTTCACGAAGAAAATGTTCGATCATTTCCAGCGAATCTGCAGGGTGGCCCTTTTTCAGTTTTAAAATTACCTCCACGACAATACCTTTGCCGGGCAGATTACTGGTGCGGTACCCGAATTTTATCTCTTCCCGTTCCAGGGTAAGGCTTTCGCCATTATAAGAAATCAGGCGGACTGCATCTATCCGCTCGCCGATATAACAGCCAAATGCCCCGGCATTCATAACTGCCGCGCCGCCCAGCGAACCCGGTATCCCGGCGGCAAACTCTATCCCGGCAAGACCCTCCTGCGCCGCAGAACGGGCCAGGTTAGTCATCTGTGTGCCCGCGCCTGCTTCAAGCCTGTCTCCGCTGCGCCTGACGTAGTTAAAGTATTCGCCAATTTTGACCACCAGCCCCCTGATCCCGCCATCGAGGACCAGCAGGTTGGTTCCGTTACCGAAGATATAGAGAGGCAGGGCCCGGCTTCTGCCGAAACGGACGATTTCTTTCAGCTCGGAGGTATCCGCCGGGCATAGAAAGTAATCGGCCGGCCCGCCAACCTGCCATGAAGTATGCCTGGACATCGGCTCGTTTACTTTTACGCCCTCTTTTAATTTTTGACCCAGTTCACGCTCTATATTCATGACGCTACCTCCTGAAGACACCTGTAAAGGCGTTCCGCTGCATCGGTGACTCCCATCTGCCTGCTCTTTATTACCATTTCCTCCAGCACGGCCGGTTCGTTTAGCAGGCGGTTTATTTCCTGCTGCAACCGGGCGCTGTCAAAATCTTTTTCTTCTATCAGTACCGCCGCTCCGGCATCCGCCAGCAGCCTGGCATTATAGTACTGGTGGTTGTCGACCACATTAGG
>SLSE01000228.1 GCA_007130585.1 Syntrophomonadaceae bacterium
GTCAGGGTTTGCTTCGCCTTTACTGCGCGCTGGCAGGCAATACTTTTTAAAATCGCTTCCCGGTACTCTTCTTCGGAATTGTAGTCAGCCGTAACAAGCGTTTCCACAAGATCGTAGAGCCGGGAGCTGTCAATATTATGGCTCAGCATAAAAGGCACTGACCTGATCACGTAACTGTCTTCACCCAGCGGTTCCAGGTCAAAGCCTGATTCTTTTAAAAGGGGCAGCAGGCGGGGCATTTCTTCACGCCAGGCGGCCGGCAGTTCAAGGGTTAAGGGAATGGTAAGCTGCATACCGTCTTCTTTTTTTACCGGGCGCTCAGATTGCTTCAGGCGGTGGTAAATAATCCGCTCGTGAGCGGCGTGCTGATCTATCAGCAGCAAACTTTCCCCTTTTTGCACAACCAGGTAACTTTGTAAAAACTGCCCGATTAGCCGGCAGCTATCGGTTCCCGGTCCGGGTTCAATTTCGGCACCGCTGTCTTCCCGCAGGGACGGAAAAGCGTGTTTGATTTCCCGGTCTGTCGGGGGGTATATTTCAGGCCGTGTGGCCTGGCCGGGAAAAGTGTTTTCGCTTTGCTCCAGGCGGTGGCTGAAACCCTGCCGGGGCATGTCCCGTACTGGTTCCCCCGCCGCCGGCCATTGCGGAGTTATATTTTCACCCTGCAGGGTTAACCGGACTGTTTTGTAAACAAGGTTTTTTACCTTTTCGGGCTCCCGGAGGCGGATTTCGATTTTAGCAGGATGCACATTGACGTCGATATTTTCCCGCGGCACGGAAAGGCAGAGAACGGCCAGGGGATGGCGCCGTCCGGGAAGGAGATCGCCGTAAGCTCTTTCCAGGGCGCTGACGATCAGCGGGTTTCTGACCAGGCGGCCGTTAACAACAAGCGTTATCCAGCGCCTTGAAGACCTGGTCAGGTAAGGAGCCGAGATAAAGCCATTCACGCTTAAGCCGCCTTCCCTGTCTGTGGATTCAAGCGCTATCATCGCTTCTGATGTTTCACTTCCGTAAAGCGAGCCAATGGCATGCCTTAAAATACCGTCTCCGCTTGAACTGAACAACTTCCGTTTTCCGCTGGTAAGGGTAAAAGCTGTTCCCGGATGAGCCAGGGACATTTCCGACAGCAGGTAGCTGACCCGGGCTGTTTCAACAGAATCGCTCCGCAAAAACTTAAGGCGCCCGGGAGTATTGAAAAAAAGGCTGCTCACTTCCACCCTGGTTCCGGGCGGGGTTCCCATTTCCTCCTGCTCTAGCACTTCGCCGCCCTCCAGGGTGATAGCAGCGCCCGACAGCGCTTCTTTGGTCCTGGAGGTAAGCCTGACTTTTGCTATAGCGGCAATGCTGGGCAGGGCTTCCCCCCTGAAGCCAAGGCTGGAGAGGGTGTCGAGGTCTTCGAGGACGGTCAGTTTGCTGGTGGCAAAACGCCTGAAGGCAAGGGGCAGCTCGGGAGGGTCCATACCGTGGCCGTTGTCGGTTACGCAGATCAGGGTCTTGCCTCCATTTTCAAGCTCTACCGATATCTTGGTAGCCCCGGCATCAAGGGCATTTTCAACCAGCTCCTTTACTACCGATGAAGGGTTTTCAATAACCTCCCCCGCGGCAATTTGCTCGGCCGTGTTTTTTGCGAGTATCTTGATTTTCATCAGCGCTTATTCTCCTTCTTCAGCGGACGGATCTATTTCAAGGAGCTGTTTCTGCAGCCGGTAAAGATTTTGCATCGCCTCAAGCGGCGTCATCCGGTTCAGGTCCAGTTCTTTTATCTCTTCAATAACCTCCAGCCCGGCTTCATCCCCGCCGGGCGGCGAAAAAACCAGCGGCAGCAGGGTCAGTTGCTGCTCCGCGGCTGTTGAAGCGGCCAACTCCAGTTCAGCAAGAATTGTTTCGGCCCTGATCAGGACATCGAGCGGTACCCCGGCCAGGCGGGCGACATTTATACCGTAACTCTTATCGGCCCTGCCCGCGACAACCTGCCTCAGGAATATAACCTGCTTCCCTTTTTCCTTAACTGCCATGGTGTAATTCTTAACTCCCGGCAGATCGCCTTCCAGGTTGGTTAGTTCATGGTAGTGAGTTGAGAAAAAAGTTTTGGCCCTGATCTTACGGCTGATATATTCCAATACACTGCGGGCGATGCTCATACCGTCATAAGTGCTTGTCCCCCTCCCTATTTCGTCGAGGATGATCAGGCTGTCGGCGGTTGCTTCTTTTAATATTTCCGCAGTTTCCTGCATTTCCACCATGAAAGTGCTCTGTCCCCTGCTTAAATCGTCGCTGGCCCCGACCCTGGCAAAGACGCGGTCTATTACAGGAAGTTCTGCTTTTTCCGCCGGGACATAGCTGCCCATCTGGGCCATAACGGCGATCAGGGCGGCGCTTCGGATGTAGGTGCTTTTGCCGGCCATATTCGGCCCGGTGATTACCAGCAGGTAACGATCGCGGCTTACACTGATGTCATTGGGAACAAAACGTTCGAAAGCAAGCTGTTCTACGACAGGATGACGGGCCTGATGGACGGAGATGCGGCCGCTGTCTGAAAAGTGCGGCCGGCAGTAATCATTAATTTCCGCAGTTTCTGCCAGGCATTGAACACAGTCGATCCTGGCCAGGTTATAGGCAGCAGAAAGCAATTCATCCGTATAGCCGGCAACCGCGGAGCGCAGTTCTTCGAAGAGGGTATATTCCAAAAACGCCAGTTTGTCGCGGGCTCCGACAATCTGCTCCTCCAGGCGGTTCAGTTCTTCGGTGGTGAAGCGTTCAGCATTAACCAGGGTTTGCTTGCGGTGGTATTCGGGAGGCACATTCTCAAGATTCGACCTGGTTATCTCTATATAGTAACCGAAATTTCGGTTATACCCGATACGCATCGATTTAATACCTGTCCGGGCGCGCTCTTTTTTTTCGAAATCCAGCAGCAGGCTGTTGCCCTCGGTCGACACTGTTTTCAGGTTGTCTACCTCGTCATTAAAGCCTCTTTTAAAAAGGCCGCCGTCTTTCAGAGAAAGCGGGGGTTCTTCCACAAGGGCCCGGTCTATAAGCGCAACCAGATCCTCAAAGGAAGGCAGGCTGCGGTTAATATCAGCGATCAGGGCAGGTTCAAATTCACTGAGTAGTTTTTTGATCGGCCTGAGCTGGAGCAGGGTCTTTTTCAGTGCAACAAGGTCCCTGGCAGTGACCCGCTGGTAAGAAAGCCTGCTGCAAAACCGCTCCAGATCGAAAATATCCTGCAGTTTTTTTCTCAGGTCCCTCCTCTGCAGCGGCTTGTGCAGAAGGGCCGTTACCGCATCCAACCTGTCTTCAATAACGGCCTGTTCCAGGAGCGGTTGTTCAACCCAGCGGCGGAGCAGCCTGCGGCCCATGCCTGTCATGCAGCGATCAAGCTGGCCCAGGAGGCTGCCCTGTTTGCCGCCCTCGCGTATAGACTGGGTCAACTCCAGGTTACGGCTGGTAATACTGTCAATTACCATGTACTTATGGCTGAAATAAAGTTCAAGTTTGTGGAAATGTTTACCATCGGACGGCAGCTGCTGGAGCAGCTGAAGGTAAGAAAGTCCGGCGGCGGCGCTTGCGGCTGCCATGGGGTAGCGGTCCAGGTTCAGCTCCTGCCAGATCTCCTCGCCCCAGCGCCCGGTGAGCATTTTTTTTGTTTCGTCAGGATCGGGGATACCAGGCAGGGTTTCTATTAATCCGCTGTTATTCACCCTGACCTGGCTGCGGCATTTTTTTTCCAAATCCTGCGAGCTGCACAGGATTTCGGAAGGCTGGAGGCGGCGCAGCTGATCGGCAATAACTTCCCAGGCCCCTTCCCCGTTATGTTCGGTGATCTGGAAATCACCGGTGGAAACATCGATGGTAGCCAGGCCGAAATGGGCTTTATCACGGTTGATAACTACAGCCAGGTAATTGTTGCGGCTTTCTTCCAGCATTTCCTGGTCGGTTATAGTTCCGGGGGTCATGATCCTGGTTATTTCACGCCTGACAAGCCCTTTGGCCTGGGCTGCGTTTTCAACCTGGTCGCAGATTACCACCTTATACCCTTTGCTCAGTAGCCTGTTAAGGTAGGTTTCAACAGCATGGATCGGCACACCGGCCAGGGGTATGGGGTTTTCGCTGCCCCCGTCCCTTGTGGTAAGGGCTATTTCCATTTCCCTGGCAGCCAGCACGGCGTCATCGTAAAATAGTTCGTAAAAATCTCCGACCTGGAACATCAGCAACTTGTCAGGATGCAGGGCTTTTACTGATTTATACTGCTCCATCATCGGGCTGGTTTTGTTCACTATCGTATCTCCTTGTTTTGAAGAGGAAGTCGACAGCCGGCCGCTAAGCGGCTTCCCGGGCA
>SLSE01000218.1 GCA_007130585.1 Syntrophomonadaceae bacterium
ATGAATAACAGCCCGGACATCTGCATATTTCCTGTAGATCTCCCGGTGGATTTCTGCTCCCGCCGGGAGCCTGGATTCATCCCCTGTCGCCGAATCTTCCCCCAGGGGAATTTCAATCACACGCCCGCTGTACTGCGAAAAAGGCGCTTTTTCTGAAGCGTCAAGATAGATTTTAAAACCGCGCCCATTTCTTTCGCTATTGAAATACTTATTATGAGCAATTTCGCATTCATTGCTTTGATTGCCTGTTTGCATTTCAAGGAAATACTTCCTGATCTCAGCAGGATCAACATGATTTTTTCCGCTCAGTTCGAGATAGCGGCCGTTTATAAAATCAATACAGGCATGTTCCAGCGAAGCTGCCACACGGAAAGCTTCATCACTGTCCCGCCCCAGGCACAACGCGCCGTGGGAAACCATCAAATAGGCCCTGCCGCCGGAGCGGGAAATTGCCGAAGCAACATTTCTCCTCAGTTTCTTTGATCCGGGAAGGCCGTAAGATATTGATATAACTTTACCGCCGATTAAAGTCCTCGCGGAAGGATCTTCAACATGAATATCTGTTTTCAAGGGGCTGACAGCTGAAGCATATGGCTGATGGGTGTGAATTATAAAATTAATATCGGGACGCTGCCGGTAAACCTCGGCATGGACCCCTTTTTCAGATGAAGGTTCAACATCTCCTTCATAAGTGCAGTCCCTGATGTTGACAGGAACTATTTCACCGGGTGCCAGTGTCTCGTAAGGCCTGCCGCTGGGAGTAATCACAAACTGAGCTTCATTGATCCGGCAGCTGACGTTACCCCAGGTCCGGGCTATCAGGCCTGTATCAAGCAGCTTTTTACCGGCCCTGATCACTGTTTCTCTTGCCTCGGCTTTATCGATCACAATATTCACCTGCTTTCTTTTCAATAAGTAAACAAAAAGAAGCCTGACCACTTTTTCTTAACTTAACAGGAGAGCCCGGGCCACCCTGCCGAAACGAGCGAGATATGGTCAATTATTTTTCCGGATAATCGTATGCCCGCAGATGATCGGCTGCAGACCCACAGAGCATGTTTATAATTATCACCTATAGTTTACCGGATCGGGAAGCGGTTTGGGAAATTTTTTTAAATATTATACAAACTTTTAACCTGAGGAAGCATAACCGGTGGTTAAGATCATCAATTCCCGTTTCGTATTAAAGCGGTTTTGCGAAAATAATTATTTCTAAGGCAACCTGTCTGCTGAACTGCTGCTATTTCTTAAACCGAAAACAAACATTTTGCCATATTCTATAAATTTAGAGCTTAAAATATTTACGGTATAGGCATTTTAAATATTTTATTGTAATATTGTAGCAAGCAGTACATAAAAATAACATTATATAAATAAATAGTTGACGCACGGCAACCTGGAATCAGTGAGGAGAAAAGATGGCCCAAAAATGGAGTTCTGAACAACGCAGCGGCGATATCGGGAAAGCCAAAACAGGATATTTTGATCTGATCATCATCGGCGGGGGAATCACCGGGGCCGGGATAGCCCGGGAATGTGCCCTGCGCGGAATTTCTTTCTGCCTGCTGGAGAAAGATGACTTCGCTTTCGGTACTTCTTCCCGGTCATCAAAACTTTTTCACGGCGGAATGAGATACCTGGCCTCGAAAGAATTCGGGTTGGTCAGGGAATCGACTGCTGAACGCAACTGGCTCCGCAAACACCTGCCCAACCTGGTCAGGCCGCTGGGTTTTGTTTATCCTGCTTATGAAAAAGGCAAAGCCAGGCCCTTTACTGTCTGGCTCGCCGTCAAGCTTTATGACATCCTGTCAGACTGGTTCACCGGGTACAAAAATTACCGCAAATCTAAAATTTTTAAAGCAGATTTTATCGAGGAATTCGAACCGGCTGTTGCCATCGAAGAGCCCGAATTAGGCAGGATGATCATGGCAGGTTTCTATTACGATACCAATTGTGACGATGCCCGTGTAACCCTGGAAACGATCAAGGAAAGCCTTGAACTGGCAGGCGGCAAATCAGTCGCCCTGAATTATGCCCGGGTCGAAAATTATGTCAGAGATTCGGGAGGAAAGGTATGCGGCACCGTGGTAAAAGATGTTTTTAGCGGCAGCACTTTTCAGGTGGAGGGCCGCTGCGTCGTAGCTGCAGCCGGCGCATGGACAGACCAGGTCCTTGCGCCGGCGGAGTACAGCGAACAAAGGATCTACCCCACCAAAGGCGTGCATATTGTAGTTCCAAATGAGCGGATCGGTAATCGAAATGCCTTCAGCTTAATTTCTTTTGATGACGGCCGGTTTTTCTTTGTTTTAAACCGTTACAGGGTATCTGTTATCGGCACAACGGATACCGCCTATTACCCCGAATCGACTGACCTGGACCGGCCCGTCTGCACCGGGGAAGACTGCGATTACCTGCTGAGAACGGTAAACAGGATGTTTCCCCATGCCATGCTTGGCTATGATGACATTATCGCCGCCTATGCCGGAATTCGCCCCCTGATCAAAGAAGAAGGCGCCGGGCGTGAATCCGATGTCTCGCGCAAGCACCAGATCTTCCAGACCGGAGACGGTATAGTCGCCATAGCAGGCGGCAAGTCAACAACCTACAGGTTGATGGCCGAAGACCTGCTCTTTTATCTTCAGCGGCACCGGTTTTTAGGCCGGTTTTCCAAACCGGAATACAACAGGCGCGGCTTTTCCAGGCAGCCTTTCAAGGTCGGCCTGGAAAGAAATGAGTTCGATAAACTAATTGCCGGGAAGTCTCTGTCCGGCGTTGCCCATCCCGACCAGTTAACCTATTTCCATACTCAATTCGGGTCTGGAGGGATTGAAATCCTGGATAGAATCAGGAATAACCCGCCTTCCGGACGGCCCCTGCTGGAAAGTTACCCTCACTGCGCAGCCGAGATAGAATACATCCTGGAGCATGAATATGCCCCCAAACTGGCAGATGTACTCTGCCGCAGAACTGAGGCCCAGTGGATGATCTGGCACCATAGACAACCGGCCCTGGCCGGCGCCGTTGCCGACATAATGGCTGCCCGCTACGGATGGAGCGAAGAAGTTAAAGCGGCTGAAATCAGGGAATACCTTGGTTACGTCAATAGCAACGTCCAGTTCCTGAAGTGAGCAGATTTATAACGTAAACGGACAATGCAGGATGGTTGCAGGTGTGCAAATCACGGGAAGCAGTGTCCCGCGCCGCTCAATAAAGTTGACATTAATGATCAACAATTACTATAATTATTAAAAATTACAACCAGAAGTAGGTGTTCTTAAGTTGAAAAAACAGCGCCTGGAAACAGCAAAAGCGGTCGGGCAGTTGATCTGTCACGATATTACGAAAATTGAAAAGGGATCCTTTAAAGGTGCCCTCTTTAAAAGAGGGCACCGCATTTGTGCCGCTGATGTTGAAACCCTGCTTAACCTGGGAAAACATCACATCTATACCCTGGAACTTGAAGAGGGCGAACTGCATGAAGATGAAGCTGGCCTACGCCTGGCCCGCGCCCTGGCCGGACCGGGACTTAACTTCGGCGAACCTTCTGAAGGGCGGCTTGACCTGGCTGCCACACACAGCGGCCTGCTTAAAATCGATACGTCCAGGTTGCTGCGCATTAACAGCATCCCCGATGTAGTGGTGGCGACGCTGCACAGCAACACTCCGCTTGAGAGAGGGGAAAAAGTTGCCGGCGCCAAGGTGATCCCCCTGGTTGTCAGCGAGAAAACCGTAGCCGCTGTCGAAAAGATCTGTTCTGAAGGCCCCCCCCTGTTGCAGGTTAAGCCCTACCAGACACATCAAATAGGCGGGATTATCACGGGGCGGGAAGTTGTCGAGGGACGGGTTAACGATGGCTTTGCCCCCGTTTTGGCCGAAAAAGCTGCCCGCTTTAACCAGGCAGAACCCTTAATCCGTTTTTGCAGAGACGATGCAGACGATATTGCCGCCCTGGCGGAAGAACTGATTGACAGGGGCTGCAGCATGATCATTGTTACCGGGGGAATGTCAGTCGATCCTGATGATGTAACTCCCACCGGTATCAGTAAAACCGGGGCCGAAATTACCAGGTACGGCGCACCTGCCCTTCCTGGCGCGATGTTCCTGCTTGCTTACAGGAATGGCCTGCCCCTGATCGGACTTCCCGCCTGTGCCATGTATTACCAGAATACCGTTCTGGATATACTACTGCCCCGGCTGCTGGCCGGAGAAATGGTAACATCGGAAGAAATAGCTGCCCTTGGGCACGGAGGGCTGTGCCGCCGCTGTGAAACCTGCTTCTTCCCGAAATGTTCGTTCGGTAAAGGCGGGCTTTAGTTCTCAGCCCTGTAAA
>SLSE01000074.1 GCA_007130585.1 Syntrophomonadaceae bacterium
CTGCGGAGCTATCCGGTCTTTACAACTTCTTTTATTCTTGATCCTGCCCCGGTAATCCTGCATAACGCAGCTTTCCGGCGAACAATTGGCACCCGGGCAGGTTCGGTTGCCATTATGTTATAATTCATATATTATGGATCCTGTGGTTATACGTGCTTAAGGGAGTTGATTTGATGGAAAACCGTTACGGTGTCCTGGATAAACTTCACGTAACGGTCCTCGTTGAAGACTATGCCGGTTATGATTCCGATTTACTGGCGCAGCACGGCGTTTGTTTCCTCCTGGAAACTGAATATGCAAAAGGCAAAAAAACAATTCTCTTCGACGCCGGTCAATCAGCCGGTCCGGTCCTTAATAACATGGAAAAGCTTTCAAAAAACCCCGACGATGTCGACCTCGTTTTTCTGTCGCACTGCCACAACGATCACACCGGCGGCCTGGCAGGCTTTCTCGCGGCCAGTTCCCGTTCCCGTATCCCGGTTATTGCTCATCCTGAAATCTACCGTTCCAACTTTGCCGTCAAACCAGACTTCAGGACATTCGGGATGAGCCCCGAAAACAGTCCCGGGGCGGTAATGAAGGCAGGAGGCGAGCTGCTGCCAATCGCAGACTCTCTCCCCCTGGCGCCCGGCATTTTAACCACCGGAGAGATCAGGGAAAGGGCAGCCTTCGAAAAAAAGCCAACCCTGACCTTGCTTACCCTGCAGGAGGGGAAAATGGTTCGCGACCTGATGACAGATGATATCTCCCTTATTTTTATATTAAACCAGGGTCTGGTGATTGTCACGGGATGCTCTCACGCCGGGATTATCAGTATCCTGCAAACCGCGGTCAGCATTACCGGCATTAATCATGTTGCCGCCGTGATCGGCGGGTTTCACCTTATCGATGCCGGTGGGGACAGGGTCAGGAAAACAGTTGAGGAAATGAAGACCTTCTCGGTGGACAAAATATATACAGGACACTGTACCGGCTTAAAAGCAGAAGCCGGTTTATTGCAGGAATATGGCAGCAGTTTTAAGAAACTGCGCACAGGACTGACCATTGAATTCTAAATAATTCCGAAGGGGGAAGTCTGTTTTGAATATTAAGGAAATCTATGAATATGTTGTTGAAAAGGGAATCGAGAAAGATCCCCGCGGCCCTGAAGGAGTGGAGGAAGCCCTGGAGAGGGTTAAGAAAAAGTATGAAGACCTCAGGGAAAAGGAAAAAAAGGAATTTGACATGGAATCCCTGTCGAATCCGTACAGCGATACGAGGATCCTCTGTGGAGATCCCGGTTCGGAAGTAAAGCGAATGATGGTCGGGGTTGATATAGAGGTTGGCGAAGTGATGCTGGCCGACCGCCTGGGTGAAAAATCCAGACCGGTTGACCTGATCATGGCTCATCACCCGGAAGGAAAAGCCCTGGCCCGCCTGCATGATGTTATGCACCTGCAGGAAGATATTTTGGCCCGTTACGGTGTCCCCATTAATGTTGCCGAATCGTTGATGTCATCGCGGATCAGCGAAGTTAAACGCGGCCTGATGCCGATTAATCATAACCGGGCCATTGATGCCGCTAAAATACTGGACCTGGCCATGCTCAGCGCGCACACGGTAGCAGATAACCATGTAACAGCTTTTCTGCAGGAACTCTTCGACAGTGAAGAGCCGCGGGCCCTTGGCGATATCCTCAAGCTGTTAAAGGATATTCCCGAATATGCCGAGGCAGACAAGCATGGCGCCGGCCCCGATATTGTCCTGGGGAGTAAAGAGCGCCGAGCCGGCAAAGTCCTGGTTGACATGACCGGGGGGACCAGTGGTTCAGAAAATGCTTACACAAAGCTCTCCCAGGCCGGTATCGGGACGATTGTCGGCATGCATATGAGCGATAAACACCGCAAGCAGGCTGAAAAAAGCCATATCAATGTTATAATTGCCGGTCACATTGCCAGCGATTCTGTTGGCATGAACCTGCTCCTGGACGGAATTGAAAAGCAGGGCGTGGAAATTATCCCCTGTTCGGGCCTGATCAGGCATAGCCGCAGTTAAACAGTTAACCTGAGCCTGGCATCGAGGGCCATTACCCCGCTGCCGCTGCTGAAAACCCGGACCGGATTGATATCGAGCTCTTTGATACCCGGATAATCGGCTAACAGGTGAGATACCCGCACTACCAGGTCTATAAAAGCGTCCCGGTCCCCGGGCGCCTGACCGCGGGAACCTTCTAAAATTGTTGATGCTTTAAGTCTCTGCAGCCGATCTCCGACCCTTTCCGGGCGTGCCGGGCAGGTTATATTGGCCACATCTTTGAATATTTCAATGTGGATGCCGCCCATCCCGAAGTAGACAACCGGGCCGAAAGAGGGGTCCCTGGCGCCTCCGACAAACATGTCGTAACCGTCGGGCGCCATCTTCTGGAGCCGCACCCCGTAAAAAAGAGCATCTTTATTATACTGTAGCAGGTTCAGGCGAATGGTTTCAAACCCGTCCCTGACCTGCTCTTCATTTATTAGCCCCAGCAAAACCCCTCCCGCGTCTGATTTATGGAGGGCATGGGGCGAAATAACTTTCATTACAACCGGAAACCCCAGTTCGCCCGCCCGGGCTGCGGCTTCATCAACCGTGACGGCAGTCCGGGAAGGTGTAGTTTCTATGCCGTAGCTTTTTAGCAGTTCCAGGGCTTCTTCGCCGTAGTCTCCCTGCTTGCCTTCCATCCAGCTGCGGGCGGCGGAGCTGTCAATACCCGGGAGAGGCTTGATTACATCCTGTTCCAGGAGGGCCTTTCTTTTTTCGTAATACTGCATCTGAAAAGCCAGCGCAGTTACCATTTCTTCGGGGCTGTTGAATATCGGAAATTCTACGTATCGCTTGGCCTGCTGGATCGTGCTTGTAGGCCCGAAGAGACAAATACCCAGGGGTTTGCCTGCCGACAGGATTGAACCCCAGGCCTCTTTTGACAGGTCGGTCAGGAACATCTTTTGAAAAATGTTTTCGCCCTGTGGCATCTGGGGACGCTGGCTGATATAAATTGCTCCGTCAACCCGGTCTGAATGCATGACAGAATAAAGGACATGAGCGGTCAGCTGGGGATCGTAGATATCCCCCATATCTAGTGGATTACTGAACTTAATAACTCCGGCGTTGCTGAACTTTTTTAAGCCGTCATAGAATTCACGGCCCATGTCGGCAAATTCAAAACCGGCTTTTTCGCACAGGTCTGCTGCCTGAACGGCAAAACCGCCCGCAGGGCTCATAACCATTATGCGCCGTCCCCTCATCGGGGGCAGCTGAAAGGCCTTGGCCGCCTCGATGAAGTCGAGGAAATTATCAGTACGGATTACCCCGGATTCTTCAAATGCCGAGTTGATGACATCTTCGTCACTGCTCAGGGCGGCGGTATGGCTCATTGCCGCTTTTTCCCCGGCGCCGGTGGTATTGGCCTTGTAAACTATAACCGGTTTGTCAATATTCCTGGCTGTTTCAATAAATTTTTTACCGCGTTCAATACTTTCCAGGTAGATACAAATTATTTTAGTTTGTGGATCGCGCCCGTAGTATTCCAGGAAATCAACTTCGTCCAGGTCAAGCTTGTTGCCGATACTGGCAAACTTGGCCAGGCCGATCTTTTCATCAAAGAGGTAATTTAACATTGTCAGGGCAACGCCGCCGCTCTGGGAGATGATCGACATTTCACCCCTGGGCGCCCTGTGCAGGGCAACGAAGGGCAGGCACAGGCCGTTGTCAGTATTGGCTACCGTGACGCTGTTCGGGCCTACAAAGCGAATGCCGTATTTTCTGGCGGTGGCGAGCAGGCTTTCGGCAAGGGCGCGTCCTTCTTCGCTGTACTCGGAGAAGCCGCCCGAGGGGATGGCCATGCGCCTTATTCCGAATTTGCCGCAGCGGTCCATCATTTGCGGTATGAGCTGGGCCGGTATCATGCAGTAGGCCAGGTCGGGGACTTCGGGCAGATCTTCAATATTTTTGTACATCCTGATTCCGTCTACGTGGACGTCGTCGCTTCTTTCATTTACGCCGAAGATCCGGCCCCGGTAACCCCAGCGCAGCAGGTTTTCAAGGGTTAGCCTGGGTATGTTGGTTGGTTTTGATGAAAGGCCGATAATTACAATTGATTCAGGGTAGAAAAGTTTCTGCATGGGGAGCCTCCTTGTTAAACATGCCTGGGAAATTATAAAACACAAATCTAATTTTACCATAAAAATGGCCGTCCTTAGCAATATGTTTCCGGGAGAAAGACTATTCCGGTTCATGGCAACAGTTGATGCGCAGTGTTATAATCAGTAGGATGGCTGAAATTAAAACAACTAACA
>SLSE01000098.1 GCA_007130585.1 Syntrophomonadaceae bacterium
CGGCTGTAGCAGGAGAGTCTATCTAGACAGCCCTGTTCAGCAGATTGCCATTTTAAAAAGGAAATACCTGGAGCGGGAACAATCAGGGCGAATTCCCCTCCCGGAGAACGGCTGTCAATACTGGGCCCAGCACAAGTATTCTGTTATGGCCCGCGGTTACGCTTATTATAAAGATGTTCAGTCATATTTAAGGGATACAGGCGGTTCTTCCCTTAAAGAGCCGGACGAGTTAATCGAAAGGATATTGAACCTGCTGGAACTGCCCGTTACAAGGCCGGCCCTGGCAAATGTTGTTGACCACCTGTGGGGTTACTTCAAGCGTGAAGCATCTGATGAGGAAAAAAGTTTTTACCTGTTAAAAAGAGACTGCGACCAGGCCGCCCTGGTGCGGTATTTATTTGACCTGGCGGTTAAGTATAAAAAAAGTTACCTGCTCCAATCGACAATATTTGCTGATTTTACCGCTCCTTCGCCCGGTATTCCTTCCCGCAGTGAGTATAAATAAAACCCCCTCTGTAAGAGGGGGTTTTATCGTCAGCCGGATTAAAACTTATGGAAGGCTTTTCTTGCCGTGTTGCAAATCGGGCAGTTGTCGGGGATAGGCTCCAGCCCCACCCATCCGCATACAGGGCAGAGTTCGACGCCTTTATCTTCCACATCGCTTCCCGCGGCTACGGCTGTTTTTAAATCGTTGAAAATTCCGCCGTGCACTTTTTCAGCAGCATTGGCGTATTCAAAAGACTGCAGGGCTGCTTTTTCTCCTTCCTGCTCAGCCGTTTTAATAAACTCGGGATACATTTCGGTGTATTCATAATTTTCCCCTTCAGCTGCCGCTTCCAGGTTTTCAAGGGTTTTGCCGACTTTATCAGCTATCTCAAAGTGCTTGAGAGCATGGATAGTTTCGGCCTCTGCTATCGCCTTAAATATCCGGGCTACATTTTTAAAGCCCTCTTTTTCAGCTTTGCGCGAAAAGGCCAGGTACTTGCGGTTGGCCTGTGATTCGCCGGCAAAAGCGGCCATCAGGTTTTCATTGGTTTTCATGATCGGTCTCTCCTTTTTATATTAGGTTGGGCATATAAAATATTTCAACACGGCTGCGTTAATTCCTCCATTGGGGCTTACGGGATAAAAACAGTATTGACATTCGCGAGCCTATATCCTATAATTTTAGTAGGAATTATATATAAGATTTGCCTGTGAATCAAGTCTTGAAGGAAGTGATGTTCTGATGAAAACCGTTAACTTGGATTACGCTGCAGCGGCCCCGCTTGACAAGTCTGTCCTGGAAGCTATGATTCCCTACTTTACGGAACACTACGGAAATCCCTCCAGCGGCCATACCCTGGGCGAAAAACCGCGAAAAGCGATCGAAAAGGCGAGAGAAAATGTGGGTCGCCTGATCGGTTCGGAAGCAAAAAATATTATCTTTACGGCATCGGCTTCGGAAGCAAATAACCTGGCCGTTAAAGGCCTGGTCAGGGCCGGGAAGAAGAAAGGCGATCACATTATAACTTCCGGGGTAGAACATTTTTCTATCCTCAACCAGTTAAAAGGCCTGGAAAAGGAAGGCTACAGGGTGACCAGGCTTCCTGTTGACAGCTACGGGTCTGTGGATCCCGCTCAGCTGGAGGCAGCAATTACCGACCAGACCATCCTGGTTACCATCCAGGCTGCCAATCCCGAAATCGGGACTATTCAACCCCTTGAGGAACTGGCCGCCATAGCCGGGGCACACGACATCCCCTTCCATACCGATGCGGCAGCAGCGGCAGGATGGATCCCGATCGATGTCGAAAAATCTGGCATTGACCTGCTCAGCCTGGCCGGGGACCAGTTTTACGGACCCAAGGGCTCCGGCGCCCTGTATGTGCGCCGGGGAATAAGGCTGATGCCACTGGTCGAGGGAGGTATCCAGGAAAAAGGCCTGCGGGCCGGAACAGAAAATGTCCCGGCTATTGTCGGGCTGGGAGAAGCGGCAAAAGCAGCCCTGGAAACCATGGAAGAGCGCGCTGCTAAAGCTGTGGAGATGAGGGATCGTCTTAAAGAAAGTATTTTCGATGCCATCCCGAACCTGCATCTAAACGGGCATCCTGAAAAACGTCTGCCCCGCAACTTAAATGTCTCAGTTTCTTTCGTCGAAGGGGAAGCGCTCCTGATGCGTCTTCAAATGGCCGGTATTTATGTCTCGAGCGGTTCGTCCTGTACTTCGCAGGTTTTGAAATCATCGCATGTCCTGACAGCTATTGGAGTATCGCCCGAATTGGCCCAGGGTTCTCTGCAGCTTACCCTGGGGCCGGAAAGCAGCCCGGAAGATATTCCTTATATAACAGAAAATCTTGCCGAAATCACTACCCTGCTGCGAAACATGTCTCCGCTTTACCATCAATACCTGAAGGAGGGTAAAAATAATGCCTGAATACAGTGACAAGGTTATGGATCATTTTACGAAACCGCGCAATATCGGTGAGGTTGAAGAACCGGACGGCGTCGGCGAAGTTGGAAACCCGGTTTGTGGTGATATGATGAAATTTACAATCAAGGTTAAGGACAACATGATCGAGGATGTTAAATACCTGACCTTCGGCTGCGGCGCGGCCATTGCCGTATCGAGCATGGTTTCCGAAATGGCGAAAGGAAAAACCCTGGAGGAAGCCAAAAAAATTACCAATAAACAGGTAGCTGAAGAACTCGGCGGACTGCCCGGCAACAAGATGCACTGTTCCAACCTGGGTGCGGACGCCCTGCACAAAGCAATTGAAGATTACCAGGCTAAAGCGCAGGCTTCAGCTGGATAAACTTCCGAAAGCAGCGCCTGTAAAAATTGCCGCGGCTGGTAAAGCCGCTGAAAGGGAGGGTTATTGATGAGTAATGATATGGAGAGGAAAAAAGCCGAGTCCTGCAGGTGTCCACTGTGTGACGGTACAATCTGCCCCGATCCCGGTGAAGGAAAATATATTTGCGACAATGACGGAAAACTGCAGATTCACCTGGTCGATTGCGTGGGCCTGTACTGCCCCGTGCCCGTAATGCGGGCCAAAGAAGAAATTGATCAGCTGGAAGCCGGCAACCTGATGGAACTGGTTGCGGACGACCCGGCTTCAAAAGAAGATATCCCGAGATGGGCTAAAAGAGCCGGCCACCTGCTGGTAACGATGCGGCAGGACGGCGAGGAGTTTCACTACCTGATTCAAAAAGGAAATTAGGAGGTGATTAAGATGGCAGAAGCAAAGAAAATCTTATATGTCCAGACCAGCGGGACCGATACCCCGGAAAGACTTTATTCCCCTTTAATCCTGGCCCAGACGGCAAAAGCAATGGGGCAGGAAGCAACGATCTATTTCCTGGGTCTCGGTTTGAAAAACTTGGTCAAAGGGGAAGCTGAAAAGGTAAAAATCGGTGATTTCCCGACCCTGAAGGAAGTTATCGCCCAGACTGCTTCCCAGGGGATTCAGCTTATGGCCTGCCAGCAGAGCCTGCAGCTCTTTGGAGGCGATATTAAAGCTGAACAGTTGATTGATGAGGCAACCATTGCCGGAGCTGCAACTTTAAACGACCTGGCCCTGGATGCCGATGCAATCCTGACGTTTTAAAAAAATATTTGCCGTCCGGAAGGATTTATAGAAACCATGGCGAAGTTAATTCGGCGTAGCATGGTAGGACGGCAGGGTATGTTATAATTTCTGCCGGCCATTTGGCCGGTTTATTTTTGCCTGTCAATACTCCCATGGGGAGTATTTATTTTTTGCCCTGGCCGCTATTTTAGTTCTGACTTTAAGGAGGAAAAACATGAAGAAGACGATGTTGTTATCTTTAGCGCTTGCTGCGCTGCTGCTGGTTGCCTCCGGCTGCGGCGGGGAAGTGACCGACGGGCCTGTTGACGACAGTGAAGAAACCGCCGGGGCTGCAGACGAGCCAAACGGCGAGGCCGGGGAAGCGAACGGAGAAGTATTTCAGTTTAACCTGGCCCATTTTTTCCCGGCCGGACACCCTGCTGAAACAGACCTGGTCCAGGGCTGGGCTGCTGCTCTCGACGAGGCCAGCGGCGGCAGGATAGAAATCACCAGTTATCACAGCGGCACCCTGGTTGGCGCCGAAGACATTTACGGCGGGGTGGTTTCGGGAGCAGCCGATATCGGCCTATCCGCATTTTTCTATACCCGCGGGCGGTTCCCGATCCTGGAAGCTTTCGAGCTGCCCGGTGTAGTTTATGAAAGTTCTTACGCCGCCAGTAAAGTAGCCTGGGAGGGTATTAAAGAGCTTGACCCCGATGAAGTAGGAGATACAGAATTGATGTTTGTCCTGGCCAC
>SLSE01000027.1 GCA_007130585.1 Syntrophomonadaceae bacterium
CAGTGGCAGGATAACATTGTGCTTACCGCGGTTACCGCCATAACGGTTATTTTCAGCGGAGCCGGAGTTCCCTGGACTTTCTCCATCGAGCAGATTTTCACGGCCATGCTGGGGGCAATCTGCGCTCTTGCCGTTAACTACCTTTTTACTCCCAACCACAGGAAAGATGTCCAGAAAAAACTGGTCCAGGCCGAAGAAGGGCTGCGGCAGGCCATTGATTTTATTTTAATGGAAATGCTCGAGCCCGGCTGCGACGACACTTCATATAAAGAGGAGATAGATAAACTGAAGCGATTAATTAATAACGGCCTGGAAGAAGCCAAGCTGCTGCGGGAGGAACAGCGCTTCATTATTACCCGGGAAACCGATTCCGACCGCTACCGCCAGACTTTCCACATCTACAGCTCCCAGCTGAAGCGCCTCGAAGAAATGCACCGGCTGGCCCGGCGTATGCCGATCAAAGTGCCGCAGGCGGCGCCCCTGGTCAAGCTGTTCAGGATTGTCCGGAATATGCAGCAGCGGCGCTGCCTGGGCAAAAGCGCCCATTACCGAAAAGTGGAGGAACTGATGGACAAGCTGGAGCAGAGCTTTGCCGAAATGGACCTGCCTTCCTCGCGGGAAGAGTTTATCAGCCGTGCTTCCCTCTTCCATCTCTTCCAGGAGATCAGGCGCTACTATAACCGGATGAAAAACATTCCCCCGGCCGTGCTCCCGGAGGAGTGCAGTTTGCCGCAGTAACCCTCCCGGACCAAGGCCCGGGCTTATCCTTAAAGCAGCCCCGCGAGCAGCTCCCGGACCCGGCGCAGCGCTTTTCCGCGGTGGCTGACCTTATTTTTTTCCCCGGGATCCATCTCGGCAAAAGTGGCCCCGGCAGGCTCGTAGTAGAAAAGGGGATCGTAACCGAAGCCGCCCTCGCCGCGCGGGCTTTCTAAAATTTTCCCCCGGCAGCTTTCCTCGACCACGTAATTTTTGCCGCCGGGCACAACCACTGCGATGGCGCAGATGAAGGCGGCGGTCCGCTTTTCGGGGGGGATATCTTTCAATTCCCGGAGAAGAAGCCTGTTGTTGGCCTCGTCGCCGGCGCCTTCCCCGGCAAAACGGGCCGAAAACACACCGGGCCTGCCACCGAGGGCATCTACTGCCAGGCCCGAATCGTCGGCCAGCGCTATTTCCCCCGTTGACCCGGCAACCGCTTCCGCCTTTACCAGGGCGTTGCCGGCAAAGTCGGGGCTGTCTTCCGGTGGCATGACCAGGGCGGGATAATCGCGGAGCGTCTTGATATCCAGGGGCAGATCCCCCAGCAGGGCCTTTATCTCGGAAGCCTTGTGACTGTTGCCCGTGGCCAGGACAATTGTTTTCATGATTACCGCCCTCCTTATTCCAATCCCAGGTAATAATCGACGGAAGCCCCGATCAGATCCGTAATTTCGGGACCGAGGGCCTCTTTCTGGCGGGCTGTTATCTCTGCCACGCCCTCCCCGGCCAGGTCGAGCATCAGCTCCATCTGGCGGCGGCTGAACGGTTTATCCTCGGCGGAACCCTGCACTTCAACCAGCTTGCCGGAAGCGGTCATTACGATGTTCATGTCAACCCCGGCCCGGGAATCTTCTGCAAAGGACAGGTCAAGAAAAGGCTCGTCTTTAAAGAGGCCGACGCTTACGGCCGAGAGGTAATCGTAGAACGGGAAACGGTCAAGCAGCGCTCCGCGCTTCAGGCGGAAAAGCGCTTCGGCCAGGGCCACGTAAGCCCCGCTGATTGCCGCCGTGCGGGTGCTCCCGTCAGCCTGGATTACATCGCAGTCGATCCAGATTGTCCTTTCGCCGAGCGAGTTCAGGTCAACAACAGAGCGCAGCGAGCGCCCGATCAGGCGTTGGATTTCCAGGCTGCGCGCATTGACTTTTCCCCTTTCCCTGGCCACGCGCACATCGGTAGACCGCGGCATCATGGCGTACTCCGCCGTTATCCAGCCCTGTTCCCTGCCTTTCAGGAAGGCCGGGATCTTTTCCTCCACCGAGGCGGTGCAGATTACCTGCGTTTCCCCCACTTCAATCAGGGCCGAACCCTCCGGGTACTTAAGGTAGGAACGGGTTATTTTAACCGGTCTCATCTTGTTATTGCTCCTGCCGTCTGCGCGCATAACCTTGCTCTCCCCTCTGCCTGTGCCGCTTATCTTTCCTCCAACTATTCACCGCCAAACGGTCTAATCCTTTTCTTTTTTTCCGGGAGCAATAAAAGCTAGAGGAAAAAGAAGCCGAAAACAGAAGTAATAGAAAGGTTTTTTTATAGGAGGCATCAGAATGGATCTTATACAGGTTATACCGGCAACACTCATTATTATTCTCGCTTTTACGGTTTACACTTACAACCGCATAATCGGTTTGCAGAACATGGCTAACACCACTCTTGCGAACATCGACACCCTGCTCCAGAAACGCTTTGACCTGGTCCCAAACCTGGTCAATACGGTTAAGGCCTACATGAAGCACGAGCAGGAGGTCCTGGAAACGATCACCAGGGCCAGGACGGAATACGAGCACGCCAGAACGATTAAGGAGAATGCCGGGGCCGATGAGAAAGCAACTAGAGCGCTAAAAACTCTTTTTGCAGTAGCGGAAAGTTATCCCGACTTAAAGGCCAACCAGAATTTTATGATGCTGCAGGAAGAACTGGTGGCCATTGAAAATAAACTCGCTTACGCCAGGCAGCGCTATAACCGGACGGTTATGATCATAAACACGTTGCTCCAGAAATTTCCGACCAACCTGGTGGCCAGGGTGTTTAAATTTCAACCCCGTGAATATTTTGCCGTTGAGTCCGAGCAGGTCCGCAGCGTGCCGGGCGTGGAAATGCAGGGCGGTGAAGGAAGGTAATGGATCCGATTTACGGCCGCATAGCGGCTAATAAAAGAAGAACCTTCTTTCTTTTCCTGCTTTATGCCGTTCTATTCGTAGCGATCGGCTATTTCGCCGGCATCTACCTGGGCGACCCGATCTTCGGCATAATCCTGGCGATCATAGTATTTATTGTCATCTTTTTGATCAGCTACTTCAGCGGTCAAAATGTTGTCGCCTCCATGGCGGGCGCCAGGGAAGTTACCAAGCAACAGGAACCTTTCATCTATAACACGGTCGAGGCCCTGACCTACGCCACGGGAAAGCCGATGCCCAAAATATACATGATTGAAACCGATGTGCCTAACGCCTTTGCCGCCGGGCGCAACCCGCAGAATTCCATTGTAGCATTAACCAGGGGCCTGACCAAACGCCTAAACCGCCAGGAGCTGGAAGCTGTGATCGCCCACGAAATGGCCCATATCAACAATTACGACGTTTTGCTGGCCACGGTGGCCATAGTGCTGGCCGGCACAATTGTTTTCGTCAGCGTGATGGCCAGGCGGATGCTCTTTTTCGGCGGCATGGGCCGCGGCGGAGGCCGCAGAAGCGGCCAGGGCCAGTTGATTGCCCTTATTGTTTTAATCGCGCTTGCCATCCTCGCCCCGATTTTCGCCCAGCTGCTTAAGTTTGCCATATCAAGGCAGCGCGAATACCTGGCCGATGCCACCGCTGCAGATTTTACCGGCTATCCCGAAGGCTTGGCCAGCGCCCTGGAAAAAATCACAGACCAGCAGGTTAAAAACAGCCCCATCGATAACAGCGCCTTAAACGGCCTCTACATAGTTAATCCCGCTATCGGGGCCAGGCAGCAGAGAAGGGCCAGCGTCCTTTTTTCAAGCCACCCGCCGGCCGAAGACCGGATCAAGCGCTTACGGTCGATGTAGGAAGATAGGATTTTGCAGGGGACAGGATATTAAACCAGGGGAGTAAGCTTAACCTGGTAGGCTTTGACCGGGCGCCGGAGCAGTTTGGCGCCCACTTCTTCGAATGTCTCGGGGCTGCCGCTGACGAAATAGCGGTGGCGGGGAGTTTCGCTTTCCAGGGGATTGGCCATATCGTTTTCCGCCAGGATCGCTTCAACCTCCCGGGCAATTTCTTCGGCAGAATTGATCAGGGTTACCGACGGGCCGACTACTTCCTGGATCAGGCCTTCCATCAGGGGATAGTGCGTGCAGCCCAGGATCAGGGAATCAATTTCTTCGTCCACCAGGGGATCGAGGTACTCGTGGACCACCATTTTTGCTTCCGCGGTATCAACCAGGTTGTTCTCTACCAGCAGCACGAAGAGGGGACAGGCCTTGCTGACTATGTGCAACCTGCCGTTTTTAGAACGCAGGGCCTGCTCGTATGCCAAACTGCTTATGGTGCCGGGGGTGCCGATTACCCC
>SLSE01000181.1 GCA_007130585.1 Syntrophomonadaceae bacterium
GGTGATCCGCGGCAATTTAAGGACTTCGACAAGCTGATGGACGCTTTTGAAAGGAACCTGCTCCATTTTATCGATATCAAGATCGAAGGAAACCAGGTTATTGAAAAGCTTTACGCCGGGGAAATGCCCGCGCCCTTCCTGTCATTGATTGTAGATGACTGCATTAAGAATGGAAGAGACTATAACAGCGGAGGGGCCCGTTACAATACCAATTATGTCCAGGGGGTAGGTATCGGCAGTATTACTGACAGCCTTGCCGCCCTGAAAAATCATATATATGACCGGCAGACTGTTACCTGGAATGAAATGCTGGCCGCCCTGAAAGACAACTACAGGGGCAGGGAAGATCTGAGGCTTTTTCTGATCAACAAAACCCCCCATTACGGCAATGATGACGACTACGCAGACAGCATCATGCAGGATGTTTTCAGGCGTTTTCATAACAGTGTTGACGGCCGGAAAACCGAACGCGGCGGGACATACAGGATCAACATGCTTCCGACTACCAGTCATGTTTATTTTGGTTCGGTAATCGGGGCCACTCCCGACGGGCGAACAGCAGGCAAGCCCTTATCGGAAGGGATTTCTCCAGTCCAGGGTGTTGACTTAAACGGTCCTACCGCTGTCATTAAATCCGCCTCTAAAATGGACCACCTGATGACAGGCGGAACCCTCCTGAACCTGAAGTTTTCTCCCGGGGTTTTAGCGGGGGATAAGGGTCTCGAAAGCCTGGTCCAGCTGGTCCGTTCATACTTCCGGCTTGACGGACACCATATCCAGTTTAACGTAATCGATGCTGAAACCTTAAGACAGGCTCAGCAAAACCCTGAAGCATACCGCGGTTTAATAGTCCGCGTGGCCGGCTACAGCGATTACTTTAACAACCTGAGCGAACAGCTCCAGGATGAAATTATCACCAGGACGGCACATAACACCGCCTGATAACAACTGCCTGTTTTTCGGGTATCCCCGATCTTTCCGGGCAGCAGTTTTCAAGTTGACAACCGGTTGGAGATAGCATAAAATATTAAACGCAAAGGGGAGTAGCTCAACTGGCAGAGCAACGGTCTCCAAAACCGTAGGCTGCGGGTTCAAGTCCTGTCTCCCCTGCCACCGTAGAGAAATGAGATGCTGCAGCCGAATGCAGCATCTCATTTAGAATACGCAACTTTACAACGCGGTAAATAACTATTAAGAATGGAGTGTTTGCAGAAATGCCAACCAGCGGTGAAATTATCAGCGTAACCGAGCAATACAGCGCCCGGAATTACCTGCCTTTGCCTGTCGTCCTTTCCCAGGGAGAAGGGATATGGGTCGAAGACCCGGAGGGCAAACGCTATATGGATATGTTAAGCGCTTATTCTGCCATGAATTTTGGCCACTGCCATCCTAAAATCGTTGAAGCTCTCAGGGAGCAGGCCGGCCGGATCACCTTAACTTCACGCGCTTTTCATAATGACAGGCTGGGCACTTTCTGCCGGATGTTAGCCGAACTGACCGGCAAAGACAAGGTGCTGCCCATGAATACAGGCGCCGAAGCAGTTGAAACGGCAATCAAGGCAGTGCGCAGGTGGGCCTACCGTGTCAAAAAAATACCTTCCAACCAGGCTGAAATAATTGCCTGCAGGGGAAATTTCCACGGCCGGACCTCAACTATTGTTTCATTCAGCTCCGATCTTAGTTACAATGCTGATTTCGGTCCTTTTACCCCGGGCTTCAAACTAATTGAATACGGCAGCATCGATGCTTTAAAGGAAGCAATCGGCCCAAATACCGCCGGATTTTTACTGGAACCAATCCAGGGTGAGGGAGGGATTATCATACCTCCCGAAGGCTATCTCAGGGAAGCATATGAACTTTGCCGTGAAAACAATGTGCTGTTCATGGCTGACGAAATCCAGACCGGTTTTGGCCGGGCGGGTAAAATGTTCTGCTGTGACTGGGAGGGCGTCAAGCCCGATTTATACATCCTGGGAAAAGCGCTCGGTGGCGGTGTCCTGCCGATATCAGCTGTAACAGCCGATGAGAGCATAATGGGAGTTTTCGATCCCGGTTCACACGGCTCAACCTTTGGCGGAAATCCGCTGGCCTGCGCCGTGGCAATTAAAGCCCTGGAAGTATTGGAAGAAGAAAGGCTGGTGCAAAATTCAGCCGAACTCGGCCAGTACTTCACTGATGAGCTGCGGAAAATAGAAAATCCCGTAATTGCCGAGGTCAGGGGCCGGGGCCTGATGATCGGCGTTGAGTTGACTGAAAAAGCCCGGCCTTACTGTGAGCGCCTGATGGAACTCGGGTTGCTGGCCAAGGAAACCCATGATAATGTGATCAGGCTGGCTCCGCCGCTGATTATAACCAGGGCCGATCTTGATCTGGCCCTGCAAAAGCTAAAGGAAGTATTCGCCTGATCAAACCGCTATTACAATCCGAAACAGCCACATGAAACATAAACTATGAAACATAAACCGCATCATTGATGCGGTTTATTTTAATATCAGGATAATGTTTCCGGGGTTGCTGGTGAAGGATATCGTTATTATTCAGCGAAGTGTTAATAATAGTGAAGTTTTTATTATCAGGCAAGTGCAAAGCTTTTACGAATATGTCGTTTCTTTGCCTGCTTGCCATAAAAACTATCAGCTTACAGGAGGTAGAATTATGATTACTGATTTTAAGAATGAAGGCCCGACAGATTTTTCGGATCAGCGTAATTACGGCGCCATGTTGGAGGCTTTCAAGCAGGTCAGAAACGAGCTTGGCAGGGAGTATGAGCTAATAGTCGACGGAAGGAAATTAAAGGGCAGCGATAAATTCCCATCAATTAATCCATCGGATATAGATCAGGTTATCGGTTACATTCACAGCGCCGACCTGGAGCTTGCAGAACAGTCCATGCAGGCAGCATTAAAAGCTTTTGAAGAATGGAAAACGGTAACTCCGGAAATCAGGGCCCGTTACCTGTTTAAGGCGGCAGCATTAATGCGCAAGCGAAAGGCAGAGCTGACCGCAACCATGGTCCTTGAGAACGGGAAAAACTGGGCTGAAGCTGACGGAGACGTCGCTGAAGCCATTGATTTCCTTGATTTTTACGGCACCCGGGCCCTGCAGCTGGCCGAAAGGCAGCCTTTAACCAGGTTCGAAGGCGAAGATAACGACCTTTACTACATCCCGCTGGGCGTAGGCGTTGTGATATCGCCATGGAATTTCCCCCTGGCCATTCTTACCGGGATGACAGCAGGACCGCTGGTCATGGGCAACTCGCTGGTTATCAAGCCGGCCAGCACCACACCGGTAATCGCCTATAAATTCATTGAAATCCTGCAAGAAGCCGGCATTCCGGACGGAGTCGTCAACCTTGTTTACGGCAGCGGCAGCACAATCGGAAGTTACCTGGTCAGGCACCCCAAAACAAGGTTCATAAATTTTACGGGCTCCAAAGAAGTAGGCCTATTTATCATTGAAGAGGCAAGTAAAATCCAGGAAGGCCAAAAATGGATCAAAAAGGCCAGCGTAGAAATGGGAGGTAAAAATGCGATCATTATTGACAGGGAAGCCGACCTTGACGCGGCCGTGGCATGCGTAATTGCCTCCGCTTTTGGCTTCCAGGGACAAAAATGCTCAGCCTGTTCCCGGGCGATAATCGACGCAAATGTATACGATTATGTTTCGGAACAACTTGTGGAGAAGGCAAAATCTATAAAAATTGGTCCGGCGGAAGATTATGGGAACTTCATGGGCCCGCTGATCGATCAGGATGCCATGGATAAGGTAACGAGTTATATCGAAATCGGCAAAAAGGAAGGGAAGCTCCTCTGCGGAGGCAACAAACTCGATAAAAACGGCTACTATGTCGAGCCCACAATTTTCGACGGGATCAAGTCCGGTGACCGTTTGGGCCAGGAGGAAATCTTCGGCCCCGTACTTTCCCTGCTTAAGGCAAAAGACTTCGACGAAGCGCTGAACATAGCCAATGATACAGTTTACGGCCTTACCGGTTC
Organism: Syntrophomonadaceae bacterium; assembly: GCA_007130585.1. Classification (GTDB taxonomy): domain Bacteria; phylum Bacillota; class Dethiobacteria; order DTU022; family DTU022; genus T3SED10-7. The sequence continues at coordinate 3,996 of SLSE01000181.1, forward strand.
TGTTTATTCCAACAACTGGGCCAACCTGGAGAAATCGCGCCGTGAGTTCCACGTGGGCAACCTCTACTTTAACCGTAAGAGCACCTCCGCCCTGGTCGGGGTTCATCCATTTGGCGGCTATAACATGTCGGGCACCGGGGCCAAGGCCGGCGGAAACGATTACCTGCTGCTTTTCAGCCAGGCCAAGGCAGTTTCGGAAGAGCTGTAACCCAAAGCTGCTTTTGCATCGCCGGGAATTCAGCTTCA
>SLSE01000174.1 GCA_007130585.1 Syntrophomonadaceae bacterium
ATAATTCCGGGAGCCGGGCCGGTAGAGGTAATTTATAAACCTAACAAAAGACAGGTGTTGTCCATGGCGCAGGGAATACCGGAAGATATAATTGACGAAATCAGACAGCGCACGGACCTGGTCGGGTTGGTTGGGGAGTATATAAAACTGGAAAGAAGGGGGAAGAATGTGGTCGGCCTCTGCCCTTTCCACAATGAAAAAACTCCTTCCTTCTCGGTCTCTCCGGAAAAACAACTTTATTACTGCTTCGGGTGCGGGGCGTCAGGCAATGCTTTCAGCCTGATTATGCAGATGGAAAATATGGCTTTTCCTGAGGCTGCCCGTTTTCTGGCCGGTCGTGCCGGGGTGACCATTCCCGAGCGCAGGGTGCCCGGAAGCGAAGATAACCTGAAAGAAAATATTTTTAAGCTAAACAGCCTGGCGGCAAAGTTTTATGCTCATCAACTGCACAATACGGGAGCCGGCAAAAAGGCGCTGACATATTTACTGGACAGAGGTTTTAAAAAGGAGACTATAGAGTTATTTCAGCTGGGATATGCCCCGGCTGACTGGGCCGGGCTTTTTAATTTTTGTCAAAAAAAAGGCGTAAAGACGGAATTGATGGTCAAAAGCGGCCTTGTTTCACCCGGCAGGGAAAAAGGTTATTACGATCGCTTCCGCGACCGCGTTATTTTCCCGATTTTTAATATAAGCGGCAAGGTTGCCGGGTTCGGAGGAAGGGCGCTGAGCGAGGGAGAAAAAAGCGGTCCGAAATACCTGAATTCACCGGAAACACCGGTTTTCGATAAGGGAAGCATCCTGTATGGTTTAAACCTGGCCCGCGATGAGATCCGCCGCCAGAAAAAGGCAGTGGTTACGGAAGGTTATACCGATGTCATAACAGCCTTTCAGGCCGGAATAAAAAACACGGTTGCCTCCCTGGGAACTGCCCTTACTGCCGAACAGGGAAGGCTTCTGCGCCACCAGGCCGATACAGTGATAACCGCCTATGACTCTGATAAAGCAGGCCAAGCCGCAACCTGGAGAGGCCTTTCCATACTGCAATCTTCCGGATGCCTGGTGCAGGTGGCAGATCTTCCCGAAGACAGCGATCCGGACACTTATATAAAGGAAAAAGGGCCCGGGCCCTTTATAGAACTTATGGATAACGCCCGTCCGCTGATGGAATATCGCCTGCAGCAGCTTAAAAAAAGTTTTAACCTGGAAACCGATCAGGGAAGAATTGACTATACAGAAGAATTAATGCCGATCCTCCTGGCCGCAGTTAATCAAATTGAACAGGATTACTACCTTAGAAAAGCTGCCGAGGAACTGGGAATAGATGAAGATGCCCTGCGCAGCGAACTGAAAAAAAGAAAAACCAGGGGAAGCCGCTATAAAGATGCAGCAGGTCAAAATGAGCCTCCCCGGGAAGAAAGAAAAATAAATATCAGGCCTGAAGAAAAAATATTAATATCTTTAATGCTGCAAAGCAAGGAAATTGCCGAACAAGGGCGAAATTATTTACAGTTGGAATATTTGGATGATCCCAGGGTAAAAGAAGTATTTGAAAACATTTGGGATCTCAGCGCAGGAGAATCAGTTCTCAGTGCCGAAAAGATGCTTAACCGTTTTGAAGATCAACAGGTTGTGAGTTTAATTACCGAAGCAGTAACCGATCCTGCTTTGCAGGATCTGAAGGCCCAAACCGCGAAGCGTATGGCAGAGGATTGTATTGGCAAACTTCAGCGGGTCTGGGCAAAGAAACAGCAGCGTGAGCTGCAGAAGAAAATAAAAGAACTGGAAGCAAAGGGTCTTTATGAGGAAGTAAAAAAGCTACTGCATGATCACCAGCAGTTGTTGTCGAATAAAGACGGTGACCCTTACCGTTCTGGAAAAGGAGGGGATTTCAATGGCTAAGGATCTGGAAAAAACCATATCCCTGGAAGATGCCCAGCTTGAGCTTATCGAGCGAGGCAAGAACAAGGGTACAATCAGTTATAAAGAAATCATTGAAACCCTGCAGCCGTATGACTTATCAGTGGAAGCTCTGGACAATTTTTACGATAAATTGGCTCAGCATGGTATTGAAATTACCGATGATACGAACCCGGCTGCCCGGGGGACTTCAAAAGAGGATGCTGGTTCGGAAACAGGTTCCAAGCCGGGAGATCTGCTTGCTGTACCCGAAGGAGTAACAGTAAATGACCCCGTTCGTATGTATTTAAAGGAGATCGGGAAGATCCCGCTGCTTACCTCTGAAGAAGAGGTTGAGCTGGCCCAGGCTATCGAGCAAAACAATGAGGATGCCCGGCGCCGCCTGGCAGAAGCCAACCTGCGCCTGGTGGTCAGTATCGCCAAAAAATATGTCGGAAGAGGGATGCTGTTCCTCGACCTGATCCAGGAAGGCAACCTGGGCTTGATTAAAGCCGTTGAAAAATTTGATTACCGCAAGGGATACAAATTCAGCACGTATGCCACCTGGTGGATCCGGCAGGCTATTACCAGGGCAATTGCCGACCAGGCCCGGACAATCCGGATCCCGGTCCACATGGTGGAAACAATCAATAAACTGATCCGCATATCCCGCCAGCTGGTCCAGGAACTGGGGCGCGAGCCTTTACCGGAAGAAATTGCCCGGGAAATGAATATCAGTGAAGAGAGAGTCAGGGAGATATTAAAAATTGCCCAGGAACCTGTATCCCTTGAAACTCCGATCGGCGAAGAAGATGACAGCCACCTGGGAGACTTCATCGAGGATCATGAAGCCCAGGCCCCGGCTGATGCAGCTGCTTTTGAACTGCTTAAAGAACAGCTGGAAGATGTGCTGGATACCCTGTCGGCCCGTGAAGAAAAAGTACTGCGTTTGCGGTTTGGGCTTGATGACGGCCGCTCACGGACCCTCGAAGAAGTCGGGCAGTTCTTTGGCGTAACCCGGGAAAGAATTCGCCAGATCGAAGCAAAAGCGCTGCGTAAACTGCGCCATCCGATGCGCAGCAAGCGGCTGCGCGATTATCTCGAGTAAAATAGCATAAATGCCCTTGACGGGCAGGGTTCATTTAAGTATAATACTTATGCCGATAAGGTTCCTCAGTAGCTCAACGGCAGAGCGACCGGCTGTTAACCGGTAGGTTGCAGGTTCGAATCCTGCCTGGGGAGCCAATTTTTATGTACTTTTTCTCCCGCTTAAAAGCCCGCTGCCAATAACCTTAACCGGATCCGGCTTTTTTAAAATTCAAAAATGAAGACCTTCAATACTGAAGGTCTTCAGAATACAGGCTAATTATGCCACCGGGTATTGCCGATCTATCCGGCCTGCTTATCTTTCCGCCACTCACAACGGTTCCTTTTCGAGCAAAAATCGCACGGCGAAACGCTGTCGCTCAAAGCATCGCCGCGGGGGATGACAAAGGAGACAGATTTCCTGGGGATCATCAGGCAGCTTTCGGTCAGGCGGATTCCAATTTCATCCCCGGGCAGTACTGAGAATAGCTGACGCTGCTGTTCAATCGGCCAGCCTTCCTGTCCCGGTTGGGCGCGCATGCCCAGCGAAGAATCGATTTCGCATGCTTCTTTGCTGATAATATCTTCCACGGTTTGCGCTGTCTTCCTGATAGCCGCTATTCCCGCCCCGTCCAGGGCAACTGCCCTTACGGGATTTTCACTCATCATTTCCTGGACTCTGCTTTCAAGCGGCTCGCCAATTGTACAGGCGGCAATATTTAGATGCTCCGCACCGGCCATAGCCCTGGCAACCAGGGATCCCTCAAAACTTCCGCCCTCGAAAATAACTTTTTGGTGATTAAATTCATTTACTTTGACTATCGTGTAAAGTCCGGCGGGCTGGATTAAAGAGTGAGCCTCATCGATTACCGATTCCGCCGATTCCAGCAGGCGGTTGGATGCCCTTTCCGGCTCGATCCCCTGGCCTCTTAAAACGTCTTCTTTTGTAAGCTGAAAATCAAATTCTGTCACCAGTTTGTGCATCTTTTGTACCTCCTGTTATTAAAACCTAAATTATATTTTAACCCCATTTAATATTCTTGACAAGAATCTGCGGGTTATGTTATATTCATATAGCTGTTAGATCAGCGCTAAAAAGAATTGGCCGCGATTAAACAATGCGGGCCCATAGCTCAGCTGGAAGAGCTACCGGCTCATAACCGGTTGGTCCCAGGTTCGAGCCCTGGTGGGCCCACCAAATCCTGGCCCCTTCGTCTAATCG
>SLSE01000205.1 GCA_007130585.1 Syntrophomonadaceae bacterium
CAGCAAATAAGCCGGCTGGATCATATTTTGTAACCGCTCATTTTGCGGGCTGCTTTAACAGCGGGCGGCCCCACGAGCGCTCCAAGGCCAAGGATAACAAAAGCCGGTCCCCAGTGCGGGGTGTACCCGGCACCGGCCACAACTTCAGCCGGGTTTGCCAGGTCAAGGATCACCCCGAAAACCGCAGGCGCTATCGCAGCGGCGGTCCAGCCGACAAAAGACTGCACCGCCATGGCGCTGCCCAGGTATTCGTACGGGACCAGCTCGGTAACTGAAGTTGAAAGCACCGATGACTCCGCCGTAACCAGCACCCCGTATATAAGACTGATCAGCACGATCAGGGCCACCGGCCAGGGCCTGATCCAACCGAAAAACAGGGAGCAGGCAGCACTTGAATACATGATAATCCGGATCATTCTTACCCTGCCGAAGCGGTCGGACAGGGTTCCCGCCAGCGCTGTCGAAAATCCTCCCACCATAATAATTGCCGCTGAGAAAACAGCACCGTAACTGGTAGCCGCGGCCATATCAAGGTTCCTGCTGACCATGGCAGCGGCGAAAAAAGCAACAATCCAGCCACGCATCCCGAACATTTCCCACATATGCGCTGCATAGCCCAGCATTACCAGAAGCGCCGGACGATTCTCAAAAACCTGCCTGAAGGCCCCCTTTTCCCTGCCTGTCCTGAGCGGAGGCATGCTGTCTAATGAAAATAATGCGATCAGGCCCCCGGCGATCGGGCCGAGCGAGGTTACGAAGATGGCTGTGCGCCATTCAAACAGGCCGGTTAGAACTCCGCTAAGCAGCAATGAAAGTGCTGTTCCCAAAGAAAAAGCCCCGACGTACAAACCTATCGCCCAGCCCCTTTGATCCGGGTTAAATTTGGCAGAAACCATTTTTAAGCCCGGCATGTAGGTGCCCGCCAGGCCAAAGCCGGTCAGGCAGCGCAGGATCAGACCGGAATAAAATGAATCTGCGAAGATTGCAAAAGCAATCCCCGCCACCCCGGCCCACAGGGCAGAAATAACGTAAACCTTTTTTGCATCGACATAATCGGTAAGTGTGGAAAGAACAACAACCAGTATAATGTAGCCCACCTGGTAAGCGCTGTAGATTAAGCCCGCCTGGGTATTGCTAAGGCCCCATTCAGCCTTGATAATCGGCAGTACAGCAGAGTAATTAAGCAGCACCAGCATGGTCCCGATTTCGGCCAGGCAAAGCATGTAAAGCCAGGTTTTATTGCCCATATATCACCTGTTCATCAGCATATTTAATACTGCTTTTAACATAATACTCCCCGGAAGTGCCGTTTCCCTTCTTGAAAGATGGGCCGGTCAGGCGGCTGGCTTAAATGATCATCCAGAGCAGGATAGAGCCGATCTTCAATCATAAAAAGGAGCTGTAGCCCGGGACTTAACTCCAGGCAACAGCTCCGCTTATATAATAAATTTTCGCTCCCCGGAAATTAAAACCCGCCTGTTCAGAGAGCGAAAATAATTGGCAGCCAGTAATAAGCAAACATTGTGATTACAGCTACTCCGAGCAAGTTTAGCCAGATGCCGGCTTTAACCATCTGGGGAATTGTAATATAACCGCTCCCGAAAATTACTGCATTGGGAGGAGTTGCAACAGGCAGCATAAAAGCATACGATGCCGCCGTAGCAGCCGTAACCATCAAAGCATATGGATGTATGCCCATCGCCACAGCCAGGGCGGCCATTATTGGCATCATCATAGACGTAGTAGCCGTGTTAGAAGTAATCTCGGTCAGGTATATAACCAGGGCCACTACCGCCAACATAATGATAAGCATCGATGAGCCTTCCAGGATGGAAAGTTGCAGCCCAATCCACTCGGCCAGGCCCGAACCGGAAAAACCTGCCGCTATGGCCAGCCCGCCTCCGAAGAGGAGCAGAATCCCCCAGGGCACTTTAACCGCCGTATCCCAATCATTTAAAAATTGACCCTTTTTAATGTTAACTGGAATTAAAAATGTAAGAACAGCGCCAAGAACAGCAATCAGGGCATCATTAATCATCGGAAAATAATTGACCAGGAAAAAAGCCCTGCTGATCCAGGCCAGGGCTACAAATATAAATACTCCTGCAATTAATTTCTCTTCTTTGGAAGTGGGGCCAAGTTCCTTAAGTTCTGAACGGATAACCTGTCTGCTGCCGGGGATATCTTTTAAATTAGTGGGGTAAGCAACCCTGGTCATGTAAAACCATGCCAAAGCCATGAAAACGATGGAGATAGGTAGTCCGAAAGCCATCCAGTGAGCAAACCCTATGGTAACCCCAAACATTTCCTCGGCTGCACCGGCAAATATTATATTGGGAGGAGTGCCGATCAAGGTGGCTACTCCCCCGATAGAGGCTGAATAGCCTATACAGAGCATAAGGCAGGTCCCAAAATTAAATTTACCTTTGCGGACATCAATTCCTTCTATCCCCTGTTCACGCACCAGGGTCCCAACCTGGTATATTACGGCCAGCCCTATGGGCAGCATCATCATTGTAGTTGCTGTGTTGGAAATCCACATCGATAAAAATCCCGTAGCCACCATAAATCCCAGGACCAGGTTGTTGGGACTGGTCCCGACAAGGTTGATTATTAACAGCGCAATGCGCCTGTGAAGGTTCCATTTCTCCATACATACAGCAATCATGAATCCGCCCATGAATAAAAAAACATTTGGGTTGGCATAAGACGCTGTTGTCTCGCCAACAGACATTGCCCCGCTCATTGGGAAAAGGATAATCGGCAATAGAGAGGTGACCGGAATGGGAATTGCCTCGGTAATCCACCATATCGCAATCCAAGCTGTGCCTGCCAGGATTTGCTGAGCGTCGGGGCTCATCCCTTCAGGAGTTGGCATGAACAAGAGGAGAAAGAAAACCAGGGGCCCTGAAAAAAGGCCGGTACGCTGTCGCGGTCCGTAATCGGGTCCCGCATCTTTGTCTTCAAATGGCTTGCCTGACTTTTCCGGCAAAATATCCTGAATTTCAACACCGCCTGCCGCGCTTCTTAAGCCGGGTCCTGATAGCCCTCCCGCCTGCGCTGCCATGATCTTTCCTTTGACTAGAGATCTGAACTTGAGACAATCTAAAGTCTGGTCATGTAACTGCCACAGATACTGCCACTTTTTCCGGAGTCCATCGATTTGTGATATCATAAAAACCTCCTGACCTGCATGTTCGGATGAGGATTTTTGCTCCTCCGGGACATGTGAATTATATCACTATATGGCGCATATTTCAAGTTATAGTTTTCTATTTTTAAAAATTAATTTTTCAGGCCGGGAGATAGAAATCGCCACGATGCTTATTATAGCTCGCTATTTAAGGGTTTTCTTCGATTGTAGTCCTACTGCCGTTCATATGCCATTTAGTTCGCCCAGGCTGGTGAATGTAAATTTTGTTATTTAATTCACATATTAATTTGAATTATATATCACCGGTTAGTCTGTATCATTTTTACCGAATAGTAAATCCCTTTCTGCAGTTTATTCGCCAAATGCAAATCCGGGTTATTGCCGGCGTAGTGATATAGCCTGCATGGTTAGCGGGACGGAAGTAATACCCGGGCTGTACATGCACCCAAAGGTAAGACAGCTAATCGCTTTAATAGCCTACCCGCATTAATAAGGCGTACGCAGCGGCAACTATAACAACAGGATTTCGGACACCGCATCAATATTAGCAAATTAATACCTGTTCCGATTATTAATATATGCTATAATTAACAACAAATCCTTAACAGAAAGGAATGAACTGCCATTAAGATCGATATTACGAAAAGCCAGGTGCTTTTTTCCCCGGAAAATGATGAGGAAAAGGCTAAACTGACTGCTGTTTGGAAAATACTGGTTGATTGTGTCGGAGATAGCAGGAAACTGGTTCCTGTAGGCGAGTATGTTCCGCAAAAAAACGACAAAGGCGCTGCCTTCTACATAGAAGGCCTTGAGAGTGAAAGCGGCTCATTTGTTGAAGTTAGAGTTGATAAGGATGAAAAAGTATACTGTAACATCTGTAACAAGCTGCTCAGTTTGAAAGCCGGGGAAGTTATCCCCCTGTGCTGCGGAAAAATGATGGAAATCGTAGAATAAAGCCGAAAAGACCGGAGGGACGGTTCTTGTGGATCAAGACCAGAGGGACGGTTCTTGTGGATCAAAC
>SLSE01000119.1 GCA_007130585.1 Syntrophomonadaceae bacterium
GTTGCAAAGTTGCCGTGCGGGAAACTCATAAACGGTCCCCGTTCTTCCCAGTTATCAATTCTTTCGCGCCTGATTTCCGGCATCTGTTCCTGCAGGTCTTCCGGAATCGGGAAGAGGGCATCAAAGCCGGGCATGCTCGGATTCCGAGGTAAAGTCATTCCGCCAGGACGGTCAATAGAGCCCACTAATGCATCCAGGGTAACCTGGGCCTGGGCCAGGTTAGTACTGTTGACATGGTTTGGTCCGGCACCATCACGCTTGTGGCTTGGAATATGAGCAGGCTGATTGGCCGGATCGGCAAACTCACGGGCGATTTCCCTGATCGCGTCAGCAGTAATGCCCGGCGAATCAATCAGATCTGCCGCCCATTCTGGTGTGTAACCACGGGAAACAACATGGCTGCGCAGTTCATCGATACCCTCGGTATAGTTTTCAACAAACTCCTGGTTATAGAGTCTCTCTGTTACGATCACGTGAATCATAGCCAGGGCAAAAGCCAGGTCGTAGCCCGGCCTGATTGGCAGCCACTTGTGAGCCCTGGCAGCCGTCTTGGAACGGTAGGGATCAAGTGATACCAGCTTCGCACCTCTTTGCAGTGCCTTGGAAAGACCCTGCAGGTGCGGATTCTTCGCTTTACCCATACCGTCAAAACCCATGGTTAAAATATATTTTGCATTCTCCAGATCATGGGTCCAGGGCCTACCGCTCCCCATGACCATTCCGGCCCAGGCTGCCTGTTGTGTGGTGAAACAGGTGCTCTGGTGGCAGACATGGTTCGGGGTGCCGATAATATCACGCAGGCGGTTGGCAAAATCATTGCTGCGAGTCATTAACATAAAACTTTCAGGTCCATACTGGTTAATCGACTCTTTCAAACGGGAAGCTGTTTCTTCAAGCGCCTCTTCCCAGCTGATTCGTTCAAAACCGGGATCTTCGTCAATTCCTTTATTGGGATTGGTCCGCCGAAGCGGGTATTTCAAGCGGTCGGGATCATACAAGGTTTTAACTGCATTGTAGCCCTTAACGCAAATTCTTCCGCCATCTCCGGGATTATAGGGGTTACCCGATACGAAATCATGGGGATTTCCTTCTATGTGCACCAGGCGGCCGTTTTTGACATAACCTATCATGCCACAATTAGCGCTGCATACGCCACAGAAAGTAAAAACCTTCTTCTCAGCGTCTTCTACCACTTCATCAGCGGCTTCCGCAAAACGCGGGATGGGCAATCCTGCACCGACCGCGGCCCCGGTAGCCAGCGCCGCCTTTAAAAAAGTGCGGCGTTTCATGTTTAAACCATCGGATTTCATGACCGATCATCACTCCTCTGATCTGATTCTGTTAAAGCTTCATTATCAAGCGATGCAAACAAGCTTTTTTCCTGCTCCATAAAGTTTAGACCGCATGCAGCCATATCTTTAAAGAAGCAGGCCTGTTCATTTTCCTGTAAATCAGTGAATACCTGCGGCAGCCAGCGGTAGATATGATTTTCGAAAAATAACTTTTGCTCTGCTTCCTTGCCGCCGCATTCAATCAAGTAAGCCAAGAAGGCCAGCTCTACTGAAGCATGGTCTTCCGGATGCATATCAGGCTTTTCCAGGATCAGCCCGTTTTCACGGTATGCAGCTTTTACTTCCAGCCAGGGCTCGCCCATCAGGAGCTTTTCATTGCCCCGGTAGACCGATTCGTAAGGCCTGATACCGCCGGCTACAATAAACAGGCGGGCATACTCGGTCCTCATGATCCGGTCTGCATTATCTGTTGCAGACCACCTTGCTATAACATCCTGCAGGTCACGCCCGATACCGGCGTACTCACCACTGACCGAGGCCAGGAAAGCAGCATACTGCTCAAGATCCTCTGCCCTGGTCTGATCGGTAAACAGTCTTGAAAAGAATGTATACAGGCATGCCCTGTCAAGTTGTAATTGATTTGCTGTTCTCATCTGGTTTATCACCATTACCTCCGTTAAAAATCCTTACTCTCTAATTAAGCCGGCTTACCGGCGGTTTCTGTTGAAACAGCCCCGGCCTGTGATTTAGCGGGCACTTCTCCGAAAACAGGACGCTTGGTCAGGCGATCAATCATCGGCACGAAAGCGTTCATAATCAGGATGGCAAAAGCCGTCCCTTCAGTCGGCGTAAGGGCCAACCTGAAAACCATGATTAATACTCCGATTGCCACCCCGAAAATAAGCATTCCTTTGGGAGTAATCGGGCTGGTTACCCAATCGGTTGCCATAAACAGGGCACCGATCATCACACCCCCGGCCAGGACATGGTATACTGCCAGGCCGGGGCCTTCAAAAATCAGGCCGATCAGAAAAACCGTGGCAATGATCGCAACCGGAATATGCCACCTGATATGGCCCCTTATGAAAAGGTAAGCCCCGCCGACCAGGAGGGCCAGGGGAGAAACCTCGGCCAGGCCGCCACCCTGGTTGGCAATAAACATCTGGGTTAGCGGAGGCATTTCCGCACCCATTTTTAGCAGGGCCAGCGGAGTTGCCTGGGTCACCGTATCAATCGTTCCCGGCGTGTAGCTGAGCGGAGCAAAATTTATGTTCAGCTGGTTGAAAAATAACCCGGCAAACAAGATGCCGGATACCCGGCCGAATAGCGCGGGATTAAAACGGTTCCAGCCGATTCCGCCCATCAGTTCTTTGACAACACCCACACCGATAACATTGGCGACAACAAGGGTCCACCAGGATGTTTCTACGGAAAAGATCAGGGCAATTAATAGTCCGGTAACCAGGGCGCTGCCATCAAAGGGCGTATTCCAGCGGCCCAGCATTTTCCTGAAACCAAGGTCGGTTAGAGTTGCCGCTACAAGGCTGACTGCAATGGTAAATACGGCGTTTATTCCAAAGATATATACGGCAACCGCACTGATTGGCAACAGGGCAATAATAACATCGTACATCGCCTGCTGAACATTATTTTTGCTTCTCAAGTGCGGCGATGCAGTGTAGCTTAGTTTCAAATCATTACTCAAAGCGGGATCCCTCCTTGAAAATACTTCTATCAAAATAGCAAGCAATCATTTAGCTTTTTTAGGCTTTGCTTTCTTTTGCAGAGTTGCTTTTGGCGTTGCGGCAGCATACGCCTTGGTTTCACGGACCAAATGAACTATGGGCCGGTTTGACGGGCAGACATAAACACATACGCCGCATTCGAAACAGTCCATGGCGCCCCACTCCACGGCATCCTGGTAAAGTTCTCTTTCAGCGTTCACGCTGATCGAATTGGGATAAAGATACATCGGGCAGTGCTCAACACACCTGGCGCAGCGCACACAGGGCATATGCTCGCCCTCAACCAGCAGTTCTTCAGTAAAAACAAGAATCCCGCTGGTTCCTTTAACAACCGCAGCGTCCAGGTTATTTTGTGCCCAGCCGGTCATCGGGCCGCCTACTACAACTTTACCAGTAAACTCCGCCGGGTCCGACACTCCTTTAAAGCCGCCGCACTGTTCTATAACATGGCCGACAGGCGTACCGATACGCACAAGCACGTTACCGGGTTCGGCAACACCATCGCCTGACACGGTTAGCACGCGCTCGTAAAGGGGTTTGCCAAAACGGCACGCTTCATAAACGGCAATCGCGGTACCTACATTATGGACAATTACACCAACCTCGTAAGGCAATTTCCCCGGGGGAACTTCGCGGTCAAGAGCAGCTTTAATTAATTGCTTTTCAGATCCCTGGGGGTATTTAACATCCAGTTTGACAACTTCAATAGCATCTTCATCGGCAACCTTGGATTCCAGGACCTCAATGCCGTCAGGCTTGTTGGTTTCAACACCGAAAATAATTTTCTGCGCATCAACCAAACCACCTATGATTTTAGCCCCTTCTACCAGGGCATCAGTAGCTTCCACCATCAGACGATGGTCGCAGGTCAGAAACGGCTCACATTCACAGGCATTGATAATAATGGTATCGACCGGTTTTGGCGGGCTCAGCTTTACATTGGTCGGGAAAGCGGCACCGCCCATACCGACTATGCCGGCTTCATTAATCGCTTTTTTAATATCATCAGCGCTCATGCTGTCAATGTCTCGTTCAGTCCACTGCGGTTCTGCCTGCTCTGCGTCAACCTTGATTACAACGCTTTCCGCTTCGGCGCCGGTAAAATTAGGCCGCGGTTCAATTGCCATTA
>SLSE01000189.1 GCA_007130585.1 Syntrophomonadaceae bacterium
CACGGTCAGCTGAACGGCCGGCCGGTTCTTTTTCATCTGGACCGGCATATAACAGACATCGAGCGCCCCGGCCGTAAAAAGTTTTTCCATCAGGTAACCGAAGTGCTCGGGGTTCTGGTCGTCGATATTAGTCTCAATTAAAACGGCATCTTCTTCGTAAGCAGGCCCGGTCAGGGCAGTAGATCCCATAAGCAGGCGCAGGTAGTTGGGATAGCCGGGATCGATAGTGCCGGCGCCGTAACCGACCGCTTCAATATTAAAGTCGGGCAGGGGCCCGAATGATGCGGCCAGGGTTGTAACAATTGCCGCCCCGGTGGGGGTAACCATTTCAAATTCGCCGGCGCTGCCTTTTACCGGCGCCTGCCGCCTGGCCAGAAGCTCCAGGGTGGCCGGGGCCGGCAGGGGCAGCCTGCCGTGCGCAGTTTGGACTTCTCCCCGGGCGGCGGGCAGCGGCGAGCAGATGATATCTTTAACCTGAAGGAGGTGGAGAGCGGCAGCGGTTCCGACAATATCCACGATGGCATCGACGGCGCCGACCTCGTGAAAGTGAACTTTTTCGACGGGAATACCATGGACGGCAGCTTCCGCTTCGCCCAGGTTTTTAAAAACATCCGCACTGTTTTCCCTGACCGCGCCGGGGAGATCGGACCGGTCGATCAATTCGAGAATGTCAGCCAGGTGCCTGGGTTCGGCGGACCCGTGTTCAAGTTTTACAAGGGCCCTGGTTCCGGCCAGCCCGCCGAGCCTGACCTGCTCGGCTTCCAACCGGTAACCGCCGAGTTTAAGGCCGGCCAGCAGCTCTTTTAAATCCTGTAGCCTTACGCCCGTATCGAGCAACGCCCCGAGGGCCATATCCCCGCTGATGCCGCTGTAGCAGTCAAGGTAGAGCAGCTTTTTCATGTTTAAACTCCTTCGCTAACCCTGTTAATCAGGGCGGCCATGTGGCCTGCGCCGTAGCCGTTGTCGATGTTGACCACGGCCACCCCGGATGCGCAGCTGTTCAGCATGGTCAGCAGCGGAGCCAGCCCGCCGAAGTTGGCGCCGTAGCCGACGCTGGTGGGCACCGCTATTACCGGACAGGTCGCCAGGCCCCCGACAACACTGGCCAACGCCCCTTCCATCCCGGCCACGACCACGATCACCCTGGCCCTGCTCAGGACTTCCCAGTTATCGAAAAGGCGGTGGATGCCCGCCACTCCCACGTCGTAGAGCCTTTCAACCCTGCCCCCGATTAATTCAGCCGTCAGGGCGGCCTCTTCGGCAACCGGCAGATCGGCTGTCCCCGCGCTTACAACGGCAATGTTACCGGTGGGTTCCGGTTCGCTTTCGGCGCGGATCACCAGGGCCCTGGGCATGCTGTGGTATTCAGCCCGGGGATGTACTGCTTTTACAGCTTCGTAGACGGAAGCCTCCGCCCTGGTGGCCAGCACGGTACCCCCCGAAGCAGCCAGTTTTCCCACGATAGCCACAATCTGATCTTCGGTTTTTCCGGGACAGTAAACCACTTCCGGAAAACCGCGGCGCAGGTGGCGGTGGTGATCAACCCGGGCAAATTCCAGGTTTTCATAGGGCAGCACTCTCAGTTTACCGACAGCCTGCTCCACGCTGAGCCGTCCTTCCCGGACATGGGTTAACAGCTCCTGTAGTTTTTTTTCGTTAATGGCGGCGGCCTCCCTTCGGTCAGGTATATTCCTGAATTTTACTGTTAATTAAAATTATATCATATTCCGGCAGGCAAAAAAGGAAGCACGGGATAATGCCCCGCGCTTCCTGTATAAGCAGCTATTGTGTTGAACCGGGATCAGTATTCGGCAGGCAGGGCATTTAGTTCTTCCAGGCTGAATACCGGCCCGTCTTTGCATACATAAACAGACCCCAGGTTGCAGCGCCCGCATTTGCCAACGCCGCATTTCATGCGCATTTCAAGGGTGGTAATCACCTGGTCGGCCGAAAAGCCGAGCTTGTCCAAGGCCTGCAGAACAAACTTGATCATGATCGGCGGGCCGCAGGTAATCGCAATTTTTCCTTCCGGCTTGAAGGCCAGTTCGGAAACATAGGTGGGAACGAAGCCGACATGCCCGTCCCAGTCCGGAAATTCGGCATCGACGGTCAGGTAAACACTTGTATCGGGCTGCTCGGCCCAGCTTTCCCTGACTTCGCTCTTGCGGATCAGGTCGGCCGGGGAGCGGGCTCCGTAAACTATGTCGATATGGCCGTAATCTTCGCGATGAGCGAAACAGTAGCTGATCAGGGAGCGCAGGGGAGCAAGGCCGATTCCACCGCCAATGAAGAGCAGGTCTTTGCCTTTCATCTGATCGACAGGGAACCCGTTGCCGTAGGGGCCCCTGATTCCGATTTGCTGGCCCGGCACCAGGCAGTGCAGGGCGTTTGAGACGTTGCCGACGTTTTTAATGCTGAACTCCAGGCACTCGCGGCAGGTTGGAGAAGAGGTAATCGAAAAGATTGCTTCCCCGACCGGGGGCACCGATAGCATGGCACACTGGCCGGGCATAAAGTCGAAGGGCAGGCCGTCTTTGCCGACCACGCGCAGGGTCTTTATATCGGGAGTTTCTTCGGTTATATCCAGAATTGTTGCCTGCTGGGGCATAAGCGGGTTAGCGCTGCTCAACAGTCTCACCTCCAAGGGCCTTGATGGCCTGAACTATATCCAGGTTTACGGGGCAGCTGCGCAGGCAGCGCCCGCAGCCGACACAGGCTATTTCGCCGAAGGTTTCCGGGTAGTAGCGCAGCTTGTGCATAAAACGCTGGCGCACCCTTTCCCGGCGGCCGGCGCGGGGATTGTGGCCGCCGGCCATTTCGGTGAAGTGGCCGTACATGCAGCTGTCCCAGCAGCGGAAGCGTTGACCTTCTCTCTCGTGCCCGAAGTCCTCAACGTCGAAACAGTAGCAGGTCGGGCAGACATAGGTGCAGACTCCGCAGCCCAGGCAGCTCTTGTAGAGTTCGTCCCAGGCGGGGTCTTCAAAACGCTCCTTCAAATTCTCGGGCAGCCCTTCCAGGTTCAACCCGAAATCGGCGGTTTTAACTTCCTTTTTTTCGACAGATTCGGCGGAGCCGTCCTGCAGGAGGTCCCCGGCCTGCTCGAGCAGCGCCCTGCCTTTGTCATTGCGGGCCTCCAGGAGCACATTGCCGTTTCTTAAGTAGGCCATCACGTCCGCTCCGGGAGCGTCGGCGGGGTCCACATCAAATTCATTGCAGAAACAAAACGGGTCGGGCCTGTCGCAGGACAGGGCCACCACGGTCGTGTTTTCGCGCCTCTTCTTGTAAAGGGTATCGGGGGGATCCTGTTCCAGGTATACCTTATCCAGCATTTCGACCGCCCTGAGATCGCAGGGGTGAATGCCGAAAACGGTGACCGGATCGATATCCTCCAGCGGGATCAGCTCCAGCTTGGTGCCGTCACTTTTATACTGGAGGAAGGTTTCCTCGCGGGGAAGGAAAACGTCTTTGGGAGAAACGGCTGTAGCGGTTGCTTCAAGGTTTGCCTCAGCGCCTTCTTCCCAGGTTTTGAATGATACCACGGGCCCCTCCTGAACGGGCAGGTATAGCGGCCCTCTTGCCGCCAGCGCCTCCCAAAGCTCCGGCAGTTTATCCCTGGCAATTAATTTTTTCACTATGACCACCTCACTTTTCAGAAAAAGCCGCGGGATCATCAGGCCGGTAGGTAAGCAGGGGCGGTTCGCCTTCTGCATCCAGGCCGGCTTCGTAATCGCCGTACAGCTCATTGATATCTTTTATTAGTTTACGGTTCAGTTCCTGGAGGGGTATATCAACCGGGCAGGAGCGTTCACATTCACCGCAGTCAACACAGCGCCCTGTTCCGTGATAAGCGCGAATCAGGTGGAACATGAAATTTTCACTGGGCTGGTAGGAACGGCCCTGCCAGCGGGGGTTTTCCTGCTCGACAAAGCATTCCCGGCAGCTGCAGAAGGGGCAGGCCTGGCGGCAGGCATAGCAGCGCAGGCAGCGGGACAACTCTTTTTCCCAGTAGGCGTAACGCTCTTCGGCAGTCATCTCTTCGAGTTCTTCAACCGTTTTGAAACGTTCGGGGGCTTCCTTTTCACCCTGCGGGGAGAGCAGCAGCTGGTCGTAAACAACCGGGTCCGGGTAAAGGCACTCCCTGCACTTGTCCAG
>SLSE01000066.1 GCA_007130585.1 Syntrophomonadaceae bacterium
AGTTTCCCGGGTAGTCGCGAGCGCCTTTTTTTCGCAGGGAACTTTTTCTCTGATTGACAGGTTTTTTATGGGTATGGTAAAGTACCTTACAAATGATTGAACTTTTTTACAATTATATAACGTTGCCCATCACAGCCTGTGTTTACATTATTTATCAGTTCCGGCAGCAGGCCGGTTTCAGATTGCAACAGCAACACCCGTTAAACCTGAGCAACCCGGGCAGTGTACTTTATTAAGGGGCTGTAGCTATGGCTGGCTTTGAAAATCCAGGGGATGCCGATTTCCTGAAAGGCGAGAACCTGCACCCGGGTTTTATTGCCGGCCTGAATATTTTAAGAAAAAACATCAGAACATATCCTCCCGGGCACAACGCGATCGTGGGAGCCGGAGAAATGCTTACCGCCAGGCTGCAGGATATGTTTAGCGATTCCCCAACCTTTACAATCAATGCCATCAGGAACAATTTGCTGATAAACGGCGTCCTGATTGATAAAAAAAATTCTCACGCCTCCGACCTGGCAATGTTTATAAGTCAACTGGGCGCTGCCTCCCTCACATTAAAAAAAGGCTTGAGCGGGGAAGAACTGAACCGCTTCCTGGAACTGGCCCTTTCAGTCCCGCCCAAAAATTATCTCTACCAGCACCGGGACATACTTGACAAAATAAATGCCCTTCCCCACATCCGGACCCGGGAAATTGATTTAAGCGCCGTGCGCTTTACAGATGAAGACGCCTCTGACAGCAGCCCGGCCGGCGCCCCGATTACAACCTGGCAAAAACTTATGCTCGGCTGTCTTTCCCCCGGGCTTCTTGAGGTACAGGATGCAGCTCTCCTGAAGACGATCAGGGTATACGACCAGGGCTCTTTAAACAACTTCCTGCAGGCTTTTGAAATTCCGGCTGAAAGGCTGACCGCCAGCTACAGCAATGTGCTGCGAAGCCAATTCAGTTCCGCCTCAGAGCAGGAATCAGAACTTCAGGACAAACACGATTTCTTTAAACAGCTGCACAGGGCCTTTCATGAAGTGACTCCCGGGTTAAAAGAACAAATCCTGGAGATTACTTTCGATACCATTAACACCTCACCCGATGAAGAATCCCTTGAAGAGCTTTTAAACTGCATGTCCGGTGACATGGTAGTTGAAGTCCTCACCCAGGCTGTGCTGAACAAGAAAATAGTATCTCCCATGCTGATCAAATTACTGAGCGTTCTCTACAGGGCCGGCAGACAGGTCCCGGAAGACCGGGAGCAGCAGGATTCACCGGGCAATCCTGTCTGGGACCGCATCGAAGAGCTGTTTAGCAGGGAAGGCTATGAGAAATACCTGCCCGCGGATTACGCAGAACAGCTGCAAAATATTTCACTGGGATCAGGCGGCAACAGCAGCGGCAGCCCGGCCGGTTTTTCCATCCCGGAGCACAGCAGGGCGCTTCAGGACCGGAATGTGAACAGGCACCTGGTCCTGGCCCTGCTGTCCCTGATGGATGGAGAAATTGAAGAGCAGATCTACTGCGATTACGCCGGTCAAATCTCCCGCTTAATCCCGGAGCTGCTGGAGGCAGGCGATTACAGGCTCCTGTCCGGCACTTTCAAAGCTCTCCGGAAACAGCTGGAAAGAAGCGGGAAACCGGCGGCCCGGGCCGCCGCTGCAGGCGTCCTGGGCGTTTTCTCGGGCAGCGCCTTCATGTCCGGACTGGAGGAAGCCTACAGGTTGCAGGAGGGTGGTTCCTGCCGGGAACTCGAAGAACTGATCCTGACAACGGGGCCAAAAAACCTGCCCTGGCTGATAGATCACTACCTGCGTCAGAAAAATACCGGGCAAGTCCTTCAAGCACAGGGCCTGATCCGCCGGTTCGGACCGCAGGTTGCTGAAATTGCCCTTGAGAAAATGGCGGAAGAAGATAGCGAGCAGACTATAGCCCTTCTGAAGCTGATCGGAGACTTAAGCGACTCCGCTTCCTCTGCCCGGATAAACAGGCTTTTAAAAAGCAAAAACTCTGCAGTACGCCTGGAGGCTATAAAAACACTACTCAAAAACCGCGATCCCGCCGCCACAGCCGCTCTCCGGGAAGCGATCGGCTCCAGGGATAACGAGATAGCCCTCGAGGCGATGAAAATAGTTAAAGATTTTAAAGTTAAGGCCCTGGTTCCGGAACTTGCTTTACAAATAAAAACTTTTTATATCTCGGGTGCCGGAATGAAGCGCAACAAGGCCGTCCTTGCCCTGCTCGGCAGCCTGGGCAGTAAAGAAGCCCTTCCTGTCCTGGAGAAAAAAGCCGGGGCAAAATTTTCCCTGACACCCGGTAATTTGCGGCAGACCCGGGAATATTTCTACACGACCCTTGCCGGTTATCCCCGGGCATCAATTGGGCAGCTGGTGAACCGGGGGCTGAACTCAGGGAACGCTAAAATCGCCGGCACCTGTAAAAAGCTGGGCAGTTTACAGGCTGATGAAGCAGCCGGAAATAGCGACAGTCCCGGGTAAAAGCTAAAGAAGGGAGGTTTTAACCTGACCGGACTAAACTTGGACGCAGTTTATAAAATTATCACCGAATTCGTAGCCGCCGTGAACAGTATAAAGCTGTACCCGCCCAATCATCCCCAGGCGCTTTCACGGTTGGATCTCTTTTTCGAAAGCGTCTCCCGGCTTCTTGAACAGGAACAGGACCTTACCTTTTTTATACTGGACGATGACATTATTGCCCGTGACAAACCCCTGCCCAACCCGGGCCTGGCAGGAGAATCCTTTTATAAAATATTGAATGAAAACGGCATCGAACGGCTTACCCTGCTTCAGGGACTGCCCAGGGAGCAGCTTTACCGCTTCATAAGCGACCTGGCAGCCGGCGGTAAAACTTCCATCCCCGCAGCAAGCCACATCAAGCTCGGAAAGGTAATCTTCGATGACGGGGAAGCGGAAAAAAGCAAAGCAGCGGATGACCGGACTGCAGAAATGTCATCTTTTAAGTACCGGGCAGCAGCAGAACTGAAAAAAATGTACCGGGATATACAGGGCCTAAAAATGCCGGACTCCGACAGGGCAAAAAAAATTGTTACGGACTTTATCAAGATATACGACAAATCCATCAGCCCGCTAAAAATCATCGAGCCCCTGAAATCCGACGATGAATATACTTACGTGCACATTACAAATGTAGCCCTTTTGACAATCTGCTTTGCCGACTTCCTGGGTTTTTCAGGAAAACATCTTGAAGAGATCGGGATCACCGCCCTGCTCCATGATGTGGGCAAAATGTTCATACCCGATGAAATTCTTAACAAGCCGGGACCTTTAACAGTCCGGGAGCGGGCGGTAATGGAAACCCACACCCTCCTGGGAGCGCAGTATATCGGGCGCCAGGATAATATCCCCAGGCTGACCATGATAACGGCCCTGGAACACCACATCAAGTTCAACGGTGCGGGTTACCCGCTGATCAGAAAAAACTGGCAGCCCAACATTGCCAGCCAGATGGTCAGCATTGCCGATGTTTACGATGCCCTGCGCAGCAAAAGGCCCTACCATGAAGCCGTGGGTTACGATCAAATTAAAACTATCCTCAGGGAAGGCAGGGGAACGGACTTTAATCCGACCCTGGTGGAAAATTTTCTTACCATGATCGAACGTTGATGCTATAATATAAACCAGCCTGCCTTCATGCCGGGGCAAGGCAAAGGAGGCGTTGATTTGGCCCGCCACGCCAAGAAAAGAAAAAAAGGCCGTAAAACGGCCTGGATAATACTTTTTATATTCAGCCTGGCTGCTTTTGCCCTGGGCTACCTGTATGCGGTAACCGATTTCGGCTTTTAGTGCCTGTGCACCAGTACTTCAAAGCGGGGCAGCCGGAAACGGTTCTTTTTATTATAGTTCATGATGCTGCGGGCCTGGTTTTCAGCAGCGGTCACCACCTGCAGGCGGCGCACCCTGCCGCTCAACCTGGCCAGCTGCGAACCGAAACGGGCGGCAACTTTTTCCGACGCAAAACGCACTCCTTCGGCGTTTACTACAATCTGCCCGTGATAACGGGGCAGAATTTTCTTCAGGGACCTGTTTAGCTCCTTCAGGTGGGCGCTGCTTAACATACCGCGCAGCTTCAGGTAGAGAATACCTTTCTGCTCGGTAAGCGAAACCC
>SLSE01000011.1 GCA_007130585.1 Syntrophomonadaceae bacterium
ACCGTCCCTCCGCCTGTATAATGACTTTTGGATTTGCAGAATCTTGCCCTGCAAACCTGGTTCAGTGCAGGTGAGTGGTCGGAATTACAATCATGTTGCCAAAGTACTGGGTCATGTTTTTGCTGCCGCAGGAAGGACAGGTTTGCTCTCCCAGCCCCTGTTCCTTCTCAGACAGGGTCGCTTGAACTTCCGTCACGGTTTTACAGTCCCGGCAGATGAATTCGTAGACAGGCATAACCATAAACCTCCCAAGTTTAATTTTTAAAGCCTTCCTGCTGCGATACCTGTTTTGTGGCGGGTGCCGATTGCGATAGTAGCGGGTATTCTGATCTTTAAGTTCTATTTTCTAATTTCAACAGCTTTTCTGAAAATCCTGCCTCGCCGGGCAATCTGTTCTGGTCGTAGTTTACATAACGTGCAAAGCTGCAACCCCGATCTGAAAGAGCAGGTAAAAGTTTATCCCGCTTCTGAAGGATTCTGAGGCTGCAAAACGAAATTGTACGGCGGGGATAGGATCCCTTTTTATAATCAAACTAAGAGAGGAGGCAGGCCGTTGGCTGAATCAATCAGGACAACCCTGCAGGAAGGGCGTGTTGAGCAGGAGACAATCGACCGCTACGCTGAAGCAGTTGCCGGTTTGATCGGAACGGAAAATGTATCTTCAAAGTATATTGATCTTATGTCTACCTGCCGCGACTACTGGCCGGTCAACAGCATCTGGATGCTGGAAGGAGCCGTGCCGGCCCTGCCCCAGCTGGTGGTCTGGCCCCGGACAACCGATGAAGTTTCCCGGGTCCTGGCCCTGGCCCACGAATACAAGATTCCTGTTGTCCCCTATGGTGAGGGCTCCGGGGCCCTGGGCGGAGTAATCCCCCTGGAAGGGGGCGTTATGCTTGATTTGAAGCGGATGAACCGGATCCGCAATTTAGACCGGGAAAATCTTCTGGTAACAGTGGAATGCGGCTTGAACGGGGCCCTTTACGAAGAACAGCTCAACCGGGAAGGGTACACCGGGGGCCATTTCCCCCAGTCTCTGCGCTGTTCCACGGTCGGGGGCTGGCTGGCCTGCCGCGCTGCGGGGCAGTTTTCCACCCGCTACGGTAAAATCGAGGATATGGCTGCCTCCGTGGAAGCAGTTCTGGCTGACGGCACAATTTTCAGGGGGCGCAGCGTTCCGCGCACTTCGACCGGCCCCCGTGTTGACCACCTCCTGATCGGGTCGGAAGGAACCCTGGGGGTAATTACCGCGGCTACCCTGCGCATCTGGCCCCTGCCCGAAAAGCGCCACCTGGCCTCGTATACTTTTGAAAAAACAGAAGACGGCCTGGAAGCAATCCGCCTCTTCATGCGCGCCGGAACCAGGCCGGCCGTGGTCCGCCTCTACGACGCCCAGGAAACGGGCAACCATTTCCCGGAGCTGGGCGACCAGCGCAGCGCCCTGATCCTGCTGATCGAAGGCAATGCAAAAATTGTCGATGCCGAAGCGGAAATTATAGCCGGGTACGCTTCAGAACAGGGGGCGGAGGATACCGGGCCGGAACATGTTGAGCACTGGCTGGAAACCCGTTTTAACATCAGCGCCGCTTCGCGCCTCCTGCAAAAAGGGGCCGTTCTAGACACGATTGAAGTGACCACCAACTGGCACAACGCCCACTCCACCTACCTGGCCATGCAAAAAGCCCTGAAAGGCGTGGAAGGGACCATGCTGGCCTCGGGGCACTGGTCGCACGTCTATCCCGACGGGGCGGCGCTCTACTTGACGGTGGTCGGGTTTCCGGCTGAAGATAAAATTGCCTACTACAAGCAGCTCTGGGAAGGGGCCATGGCGGCCTGCCTTTCTGAAGGCGGGGCCATTTCCCACCATCACGGTATCGGGCTGCACCGCGGACGCTGGATGGCAGAAGAACACGGCGCCGGGCTGGAAGTTCTGGCCCGCGTCAAGGCTGCCCTCGATCCGCACGGGATCATGAATCCCGGCAAGCTCGGCCTCGGGGAGGTGTCAAAATGGGAGAAATAAACATGGAAGAACAACTAAACTGCGCCCTCTGCCCCAATATCTGCCGCTGCGAGTGCCCGGTGCTGCAGGTGTCGGGCCGCGAAGCGGTGGCTCCTTCCGGCAAAGCCAGGCTGGCGGCCATGCTGAACCGGGGGCAGCTTGAATGGGATGAACAGGTCCTGGAGGCTGTTTCCAACTGCCTGTTCTGCCGGGGCTGTACCATCCACTGCCCCTTTGACGAACTTTCCCTGTGCGACGAGCTGCTAAATACCCGCCTGCAGGCCAGGGCAGCCGGAGCCAGGCTTTCCCCTGTTGACCCCTGCCTTTCCAACCTTAAAAAATACGGCAGCCCCTACGGCCAAAAAACAGAATCCGCGGCAGCCGGAGAAGAAGGGGCCGCTGTGCTCTACTTTGCCGGCTGCACTTCCCGGGCCAACCACCCCGCAGCGATCGAAACGGCACTATCCCTCCTGGACAGGGCCGGCGTTTCCTGGCGGATGATTGATGAAGACTGCTGCGGCTTCCCGGCGGAAGTGTGGGGCGATGAAGAGCTGGCCCGCCAGCTTGCCGCCGAAAATCGGAGAAAAATTGCCGAAAGCGGGGCTTCAACCCTGGTCACAAACTGCCCCGAGTGCTGGCTGACCTTTACGGAACGCTACCCGGCCTGGGAAGAAGAACTGCCCCTGGAAGTGATCGACGGCCCGACCTACTTCCTGCAGTTGATGAAGGAAGGGTGCCTGGAGCCGCGGCAAACCGATCTCGGGAAGGTCAGCTACCACGATCCCTGTATCTGGGCCCGCAGCGCCCGGAAAACGGCCGAACCGCGGGAAATTTTAAGCATGATCCCCGGACTGAGCATTGAAGAGCCGCAGGCGTACGGCGAATTAACCCGCTGCTGCGGGGGCGGCAGCATGTTCCAGCTTGCCTTCCCCGAAAAAGCGGCGGCCATAGCCGACCGCAGGCTGGCCGAATTCCCGGCCGATGCGGCAATTATCACCGCCTGCCCCTTCTGCCGGGAGGGCCTCTACAGGGAAAACCGCCCGGTGCTCGAACTGGTCGAGCTCATTGCCAGGGCCTGCAACCGCTAAGTTAAGAAAAAGCAGCCGGCCCTGTATATGGCAGCTTATTGCGCGGCGGTGCCCGTCGGGGAGATGAACACGCCGAGGGCCCGCAGCTCGCGGTCGGAGCGGTGAACTGTTTTCGGCTGCAGCGCTTCTGCGTAAGGAACTTCCTCGATCTCGAGGCCGTTAATGCCGACCATCACCCCGGAGCGCTTTTCGCCCAGCAGGATATCCGCGGCCCTGATCCCGAACCTGATGCCCAGGATGATGTCGTCTGCCGCCGGGGCCAGCCCGCGCAGGGTAAAGCCCAGGTCGGTGGTGCGCACTTCTTCAATTTTCTTCAGCCCCAGCTCCAGCCGCAGCACCCGGCGCAGGATCTGGGAAATGCCGCCCAGCTTGGGGTTGCCGAAGGCATCGATTTCGGGAGTTTCCTCCATCAGGGCTCGCACCACGCCGCTATCCCGGCGGGCCTTCACGATCACGGGATCGCTGTAGGAAATGCTTGTTCCCTCGGCGATTACAATATTGGCACAGCGGCACCCTTTATAAAGGCGGTCCACCTCGGCGCAGAAGCTGCCCAGGTCCACCGGTTTTTCCGGAATGGTGATCAGGTCGGCGCCCGAGGCCACCCCTATTTCCAGGGCCAGCCACCCGGCATTGCGCCCCATTACCTCGACCAGCGAGATGCGGCGGTGCGCCCGCGCCGAATCGGCCGTGCTCCTGGCGGCCTGGGCCCCGAAAGCTATCGCCGTGCGAAAGCCCAGCATTACATCGGTGCCCGATACATCGTTGTCGATGCTTTTGGGGGCCATCACGGTCGGAAATCCCCTCTCTTCGAGACGGCAGGCGGAAAGAATGGTGTCGTTGCCGCCCGTGCCCAGGATGCCGTCAATTCCCAGGCGCTCAAGGTTCTTAAGGATTTTCTCCGGGTAGCCCCGGGCGACGTTCTCCCCGGTGAAAGGGTTAAACCGGGCCGACTCGAGGATCGTGCTCGAACGGTTTTCCAGGCCGACCACGCTACCGGTATCAAGCGGGACCAGGTACGGTTCGGGGTCATC
>SLSE01000202.1 GCA_007130585.1 Syntrophomonadaceae bacterium
ACTTTCCAGGGATGGACTTTTATTATTTTATTATGGTCGATTATCCTGGGAACCCTCTACGTCGGGTTCGGAGGTTCCCTGCTGTCAGCGGTAACAGCAGTCTGGCAGACTACCAACGAGTGGTTCTCTTATCCCGGGCCCGATCACTGGGTGCCTTACGCAGCCCGGCTGGGCTATCCCCTTTCCTGCGCAATCGGGTGGACAATTATGCTGCCCCATGTTTTTGTCAGGGCTGCCTATTCAGGGCAGGACCTGGTATCGCAGCGCAGGTTAATGGGCTACGTGCCGGTTTTACAGACCCTGGTCTGGACGGGAACGATGCTGATCGGCTTGCTTGCCATGGCCCTGGTTCCCGGGCTCTCCGGAGTGGATACCGAGTTGATCATCCCTTTGCTGGTATCAGAGGTTATAAACCCTGCCGGTCCTCAGCTGGCTGCAATACTGATGACCGGGTTTTTTATAGGGGCGATTGCTGTGGGCATGTCAACGGCCAATTCATTTCTTCTTGTTTCCGGCTCTATCGTTTCCGAAGATATTGTGACCAAGATTTTTAAAATTAAACTTGGCTATGAAAAGAAGATGCTGGTGGCCAGGGTTGTAATCCTGGTTCTGGGCGCCGGCAGTATGTTTTTGGCCCTGAAGCCTCCCGAGCTTATCTGGACGCTGATCATGTTTGCCATCGCCCTGGTAATGCCCCTTTTCCCCGTGCTGGTCGGCGCTATATACTGGGAAAGAGCAACGCCTGCGGCAGCCGTGGTTTCTGTGACAGCGGGGGTTATTACAGTCCTGCTGACCTACTTTGTCTGGGAAGTTGGATGGATGTGGTACGGCACATTTGGCGTGCTGGTATCGGCAGTGCTGTTAGTCGTGGTCAGCTACATCACTCCGGAAACCGAACGGGAAATCCTCGATGAATTTTACGGGGCCCTGAAGCAGGCGGAACAGAAATACTACAAAAACTGATTGTCTTTTCAGCTGCCTTTTCACCGGTTTTACCGGTCAGTCCGGACAGAAAAGAGTTTTTGCTTTTCCGTATACTCGTTGAAAGGAAAATATCAGCGGTTATTGAATACTATATAGACCGGGCAGGTGATAGGTTTGAGCGATGAAATATTGAATAAAAAACAGGTTGAGCTTTGCGAAAGCAGCAGGTGGGACTTTTCCGACCTGAGAGCGCTGTATATAAACTGCACCCTGAAAAAAACGCCCCGTCTTTCGCACACGGAAGGTTTGATAAAGGTTTCCCGGGCGATCATGGAAAAGAACAGGGTTTCGGTAGAAGTAATCAGGGCTGTGGATTATGATATAGCAAACGGGATATATGCGGATATGACTGAATACGGCTGGGATAAGGATGACTGGCCGCGGATCTATGAGAAGGTTCTTAGCTCGGATATCCTGGTACTCGGATCCGCAATCTGGCTGGGTGAAAAAACCTCTGTGTGCCAAAAAGTTATCGAGAGGTTATATGGCCAGTCCGGCGAATTAAACGAGCACGGGCAGTATGCTTATTACGGACGGGTTGGCGGGTGCCTGATAACCGGCAACGAGGACGGGGTTAAACATTGCGGGATGGGTATTCTTTACTCTCTTCAGCACCTCGGATTTGTGATTCCGCCCCAGTCCGATGCCGGTTGGATCGGTCCGATCGGGCCCGGGCCATCTTACCTGGATCCCGATTCGGGTGGACCTGAAAATGATTTTACCAACCGCAATACCACTTTTATGACCTGGAACCTGCTGCATATGGCCAGGATGCTTAAAGATAACGGGGGGATTTCGGCCCACGGGAACCAGCGCAGTAAATGGGCGGCCGGCTGCCGGTTTGACCATACCAACCCCGAATACAGGTAGATCCAAACCGGGCCGGCTGACGGAACTGTTTACCGGACTGTCCTGTCAGCCCGGAAAAAGGAGGAGTTTTTAAATGGCAAATCAATACCTGCATACCGCAAATGCCCCGGCGGCTGTCGGTCCGTACAGCCAGGCTGTTAAATCCGGAAACCTGGTTTTCGTTTCAGGGCAAATGCCTGTTGATCCTGCTACCGGCGAGGTCGTTGCGGGCAGCGCGGCAGACAAGGCTGCTCAATGCATGAAAAATGTCCTCGCCATACTAGGCGAGGCGGGATTAACTGCCGACGATATAGTGAAAGCAACTATTTTCCTGACAGATATGAACGATTTCGGGACTGTCAATGAGGCATATGCCGGGTTTTTTAAGGAGCACTACCCGGCAAGGTCCTGTGTTGAGGTATCCGGCCTGCCAAAAAATGTGACCGTTGAGATTGAGGTCATAGCCGGCATTTAATTTTCGGGCCGCTAATACCACGTCACTGCCGGGACGAAAAGAGGTTTTACTATGAGGCATGATGGAAGGCACAAACAGGAAGAAAAGGTAAAGCCTGCTTCCGGCCTGTCTTATGTGGGCGGTAAAGTGCTGTGGGCTGTTATAACTTTTATAGTGCTGTCTCTGCTCATTTTTTTGCTTCTGTCAGCCGCCGACGCCTCTGCGGCCAGCTACGGCGATATAAACGGGGACGGCAGAATTGATGTCCGGGATGTTGTGCTGGTAACGAGGCACACTTTAGGGATGGAGCTTATTCCCGAAATCAAACGGCCTTACGCTGATGTAAACGGGGACGGCCTGGTCAATGTTCAGGACATTACCCTGATCATGCAGAAAGCACTGGGTCTGATCGACCGGTTCCCTGCTGCAGCCCGGCCCGGTTCAGAACTGATACAAGACTTTATTACTGCGGATGGTATCACCCCGGGTAATAAGCTTGTTATTGTTGTCCTCAATGTAAGCTATCCTGAAAATTATGAAGTTACCGTCGGCGATACCCTGTTAAACTACCGGGAGTCCGTCGGGGGATTTACAGGTGAAGTTGATACCGACTCTGCCGACATCAGGCAAACTGAAGTAACCAGGAAATAGATGTTTCTTGGCGGTGCAGGGCAGGGGGGAAGATTCCCTGTCTCTTTTTCTTGATTACAGGCGGCCTGAATTGCAGGCTCCCTGGTCTGCGTGGCCTGCCAGAACGATATAATGAGCCAGCCCTGACGGCAGCGGAGGGTTAAAAATGAAAGCGGATAAACAGGGATTTATGAATATTCCACTGAAAATAGTTTTTGCCGTCACCCTTGTTTTGCTGGCAGCCGGGTTTGGAATTGCTATCCGGACCGGCCCGGAAGTTTGGCCGGGCTTAGTAATACAGGACTCCGTCGAGGGGCCGGAAAGCGAGGCGGCTCAGGAAAGGCCGGAAACCGACGATAGCGCAGCCGCCGGTCTTCCGGAAGATAACTTGAAAAGCGGCGGCACTGTAGAAGTGCTCGGGTTTGAGCCCATGACAGACAGTGTCTGCCTGGCTCTTCGCCTGGAAGAAATCCCCGCTTTCAGGATATACCCCGGCTTTAATGAAAATATGGAGCCGGATGTTTTGCGGCGGCACCTGGAAGAAACCCTGAAACAGGTTCATTTTATTGATCAGGATGGCCGGGAATATCATTACCGGGGCGGAAATTTTGTGGCCGAACATCAGTATTCTGCCGGTTGTGCTGCCGGAGTTACGTGGTCGACTGATCTTCTGCTGGAACTTCCCGGGATTGATGAGAATGCAGAAACGCTCACCCTGGTGGTTCCGTTGTCCGAAGGAGAAGAGTTCAAAAAAGAAATTCCCCTGGCCCTGTTGCGGCAAATAGGGGAGTGCAGGCTGCCCGGAGTAAGGATTACCTGGTAAGGGCGCCCCGCATCCGGACGGCTTCACGGTGAAAGGAAGAAAACTGTATTGCAGACAACCCACCGCTTTATTTATGAAGATTCGCGGGCAATGAACCTAATAACCGGCGGCGCGATCGACCTGGTCATAACTTCGCCGCCTTACCCGATGATAGAAATGTGGGACAGGCAGTTTGCAAAATTAAATCCGAAGATTGACCGGTTCTTACAGGACGATGATTACTGCGGAGCCTTCGAGGCTATGCACCTTGAACTGGACAAGGTCTGGGAAGAACTGTACAGGGTGATGAAGGAAGGGGCTTTGGCCTGCATCAATATCGGGGATGCCGCCCGGACGATAAACAGGCGCTTCCGCCTTTTTGCCAACCATGCCCGGGTCCAGAAGAAATTTGCAGACCTCGGTTTCGATCTTCTGCCCCTGATCCTCTGGCGCAAGCCAACCAATGCCCCCAATAAGTTCATGGGTTCGGGAATGCTTCCGGGAGGCGCATATGTAACCCTGGAGCACGAATATATTTTGCTTTTCCGCAAGCAGGGGAGACGTCTTTTTACTTCTGCCGCAGACAAAATGAATCGAAGGCAGAGTGCTTACTTCTGGGAAGAGCGCAACACCTGGTTTTCCGACCTCTGGAATTTCCAGGGCACCAGGCAGGCAAACAACCGGTACGGCATGCGCGCCAGGAGCGGGGCTTTTCCTTTTGAGCTGCCCTTTCGCCTGGTCAACATGTATTCAGTTTTTGGAGATACGGTGCTGGACCCTTTCTCCGGGACAGGGACAACAGCCCTGGCGGCTATGGCCGCCGGCAGGAACAGCATCAATCTTGAAGTTGACAGCGCTTACTCCGGACCTGTTAAAGAAAGGATTTTCAAAGAATTTGCCACACTGGAAGGCCATAACCGGCTAAGGATCGGCAAACATCTTGAATTTGTCAGGACTTTCCGGAATAAGAAAAACGGCTTGAAGTACAACAACAGTCATTACGGGTTCCCGGTAATGACCGGGCAGGAGCAGGATTTAAAGCTGGCCTTTGCCGGTACGCTTGAAGAAACTGAAGAAGGCTGCCTGCGGGTTACATATCTTGATGGAAGGCAAGTGGCCGGTCAGGGCGATGATCGGCTGTGCTAATACTTTATTAACCTGTGAATTATACCTGTCTGCAGGGCAATTATGCCGATCCGCGGAAAATGGGTTAATTTCTGTTTTTTGGTTTCCTGGAGAGCCTTTTGGCCTGGATAATTACGTCGGAACCGTATTTCCTGCGCAGCTGGTCTCTCATCGCTGTCAACCTGTTTTCTTTGTCTTCTTCGGGGGTTGGTTGAAAAATTGACATCTGGCTGCCCTCCTCGAATCCCGAAACCTGGACCCCTGCCAGGCGCCAGGGAGGACTGCCCGAGTGCCTGGCAAACAGGTCCCTGGCTACCCCGTATATTTCCGAGTCACCGCAGACTGTCCCGGGCACCGATTTGCTGCGGGTTATGGTTTTGAAATCCCGGTAACGCAATTTCAGGGTTATTGTCCTGGCTGTAAGCCCTGCCGAACGCAGGCGGTAACCCACCCCTGAAGATAACTCCATCAGGACGGGCAGCATGGCTTCCCTGTCGTAAATATCTTCGGAAAAAGTGGTTTCTTCTGAAATTGATTTGGCTTCCGTGTCAAATTCCAGCTCGCGGTTGTCGATACCGCGGGCATAGCTATGGACAGCTTCGCCGAAGCTGCCGAGAATCCTGGCAAGGCTTTCTTTTGGAAAAGAAGCCAGCTCTCCTACCGTCTTTATGCCGCAGCCGAGCAGTTTCTTTTCCGCTACCGGGCCTACGCCGGGCAGAGCCCTGACCGGGAGAGGCCAGAGCAGGGCCTCGACTTCCTCAGGCCAGAGGGTTCCCACGTTGTCCGGCTTGGCCAGTTCGCATGCTATTTTTGCCAGGAGCTTATTGGTCGAAACCCCGACACTGATCGGCAGGTTTAATTCTTCCCGGACCGCAATATGTATTGCTTTACCTGTGGCGCAGCCGAAGCCCCTTTTTACGGCCAGGTAGGCTTCATCAATGGAAACCGGCTCGATATCGGGAGTATAGCGCTCAAATATTTTCCTGACCCCCCTGGATGCTTCCTTGTAGCGGGCCATGTTGCCCCTGAGAACGATCGCCCCGGGGCACAGTTCAAGCGCTTTTTTCATCGGCATGGCCGAATGCACACCAAATACCCTGGCTTCATATGAACAGGTTGATACAACCCCTCTTCCTTCAGGGCTGCCGCCAACCAGCACGGGCTTGCCCCGCAGGTCGGGATTATCGAGCTGTTCCACTGAAGCAAAAAAAGCGTCAAGATCGCAGAGCAGGATATCGCGGTTTTTTTTCATAGTAGTATTGTAAGATCCTTTACAGGAACTGTCCATTCCGGTCCCGGCCGGTTATAACTGCCGGGAAAGTAAAAAATACTTCAATCCGGCCTTGTTATTCGCCGATAATTTTAATGATCACCCGTTTCCTGCGTTTTCCATCGAACTCGGCATAAAAAACCTGCTGCCAGGGGCCGAAATCCAGGCTGCCCCCGGTAACCGGAATCAAAACCTGGTGGCCTACGATCATGTTTTTCAGGTGAGCATCTCCATTGTCTTCGCCTGTCCCGTGATGATTGTAGTCAGCGCGAAAAGGAGCCAGGCGCTCCAGCATTTCGTCGATATCTTTAATTAAACCCGCTTCGTTATCATTAATATATACACCCGCCGTCAGGTGCATGGCTGAAACCAGGACGAACCCTTCCCTGATCCTGCTTTCCGAGAGGGCTTTTTCTACATCCCGTGTAATGTTAATATACTCGCGGCGTTTTTCGGTATGAAAAGTCAGGTATGTTGTGTGAGACTGCATCAGGGGTCTCCTTCCGTGTTAATTTCCTGGCGGGGGGAATGGCTCCGGACAGATCGGAGGCTCTGCCGGATAGCAGGCCGGACTTACCAGCGGAAAATTGCCGCGACCGGCGTGGAATCAGGCATGTGTTCAAAATCAATTGCATGGACACTCCCGTTGCTGGTAAAAGTCTTGGCTGCAGCCATGTCAATTAAATCTTCATTACCCGGTTGCATTTCTTCAGCCAGCTTCACTTCCTCGGTCTCCGGATCGTACGTGCCCCACTGCTGTACTCCGGGAGTGACAAAGAGCTCGCTTATTCTGCCGTGATAAGCAGCCGGCAATATCTCAAGGATATTGTTGGATGTTTTTCCCGTGCCCGCCAGTTCTTTGTAGCGGGCTTTGGCTTCTTCCTGTTTTTTCTGAAAATAAGGCTTGACGATTCCCCAGGCTTTTTGATGCAGGTCCTGGGCGTTAATATTTTCAGGATTTCCCTTAATACTCTCTTCAAATAACAGGGGATACTTGCTTATTTCTTTATACTGCGGGATCAGGTAGTCCACGCTGGCCAGCAGCAGGGGCGCATTTTTTTCATCGAGCAACTCCTGTATTTCCCTGTCAATAAAACGAAAATACTTGAGGAGCCTTTCTTTTTCAAACCTGTCAATAGTTCCGCCGTGCCCGTGAAAGATTGCCCCCCGGGAGCCGTCTGCCTCGGGAGTCTGGGTATGAAACTGCACATCAGGCTCGAACTCGAACATTTCTCTGCCGAACTCGCTCCGGGCTTTTTCAGCCAGATCACTTAAGTCCAGTTCTTCAATGGTGCTGCGGGTTCCCCACAACAGGCGAACATCTTTCTGGCTGATGGCAAGAATATAAAACTGGCCTTCGGCTGAAAGGAGTTTAAATAGCGGTTTCATGTGGAAGGCACTTCTCACGACGGCTATTTCTTCAAATTCCAGGGGCAGGCGGAAAAAACGGTGAAAATCCGGTGATATGAAGTAAGCCAGGCCATCACTCTGGTTGGACCAGAATATACTCTCACTAATCAGTTTCCTGGCCGGCTCAAGCAATTTTTTTGAACCCTGGTTGTTCGAATTTTCTGCTTCCAGCTGCTTTTCTACCTGGCCCAGCAGGGTTTTAAAGCGTATTGAGTTTGCCTTGGCCTTTTCCCTGCCTTTTTCTGTGGGCATATAAATAGAAATGCACGGTTCTTTCTCACCCTGCTCTAATAGAAGTTCGATTTCTTCCTTGTTTAAACGTTCCATTTTACAGTCCCCTTTCAGATTTAGATATGTGAGACTACAGCCGGAAAATTAAAGTTTCTGCTGTCTGGTTTTAAGTGTGTATAATTGTGGATCGGGTTCAGCTGCAGTTCCGGGTTTTTCAGCGGCACTTGTTGCGTCTGGCAGCGCTGATCATTAATTATTTTTTTAAGCTGCTTACCTTTATTATACCGGATTCACAGCACTCTTCAACCTTATTGGGTACCGGCAATGTCAACAGCGCCCTGCTGGCAGCGAGATTAGACCTGGCAGGATTTTTTTAAAATGCCCCGCCGGGGATAACATGTTGCCCGGAAGGAGTCTGAATAAAACAGCAGGAACTGCCATGAGCCCGGCGAAATCTTTATATAGGATATTTAAGCTGTCATTTGCCGGTTAGTTTAATTCGCAGCACGCTATCTTCAGTAGAACCTGCAGTAACGATCAGTCTTTTCTGCACCAATCCCGGCAGGCAGCATGCACACGGATGACAATAGACGCCTGAAGAGGCGGAGGAGTGATAGTGTTGAGCGGTTTTCCGAAAGGGCACATTCTCGACATTGATCTCAGCAGCGGTACAGTCAGCAGCCAGGAGCTCCCCCCGGAAATATACCGGCTTTACCCGGGTGGTTCGGCCCTGGGCCTGTACCTGGTATTGCAGCATATGGAGCCGGGTGTTGACGCGCTATCCCCGGATAATGTTCTTGTAATGGCCGCCTCCCCCTTAAGCGGCCTGCCGATCAGCGGTCTCAACCGACTGGCGGTTACCACAAAAAGCCCGCTTACGGGAGCTATCGGCGACAGCCAGGCCGGGGGATTTTTCCCAGTGGAGCTAAAGGCAAACGGGTGGGATGCAGTTATGTTCCGCGGAAAAGCTGCCGAGCCGGTATATCTTTATATTAATGGTGAAAAAGCAGAATTACGCAATGCAGGAGAAGCCTGGGGGAAGGTAACCGGGGACGCTGAAGAAGTGATAAAAAAAGAAATCGGCGAAGAAGACCTGCACATAGCACAGATCGGTCCGGCCGGTGAAAACCTTGTTAAGTATGCTTCGATCATGAACATGTGCAACCGGGCCAACGGCCGAACCGGCACCGGGGCTGTGATGGGGTCAAAAAACCTGAAAGCGGTAGTGGTCAAAAAAGGGGCCAAGCAGAAGCCTTTTGACAGGGAGAGATTTAAGGAAATATCCGGAGACGCCAGAAAAAGGATTAAAGAAAACAGCATTGTAAACAGCCTGGCCGAGCACGGGACAGACAGCGGTCTTGAGAGCCTTAACCTGGAGGGATTCCTGGTAACCAGAAACTGGAATTCAGGTTATTTCCCTGAGGGAGCTGAACAGATTACAGGTACAACTATGTCTGAAACAATTCTCAAGAAAAGGGACACCTGTTACGGCTGCGTGGTGAGGTGCAAAAGGGTTGTGGAAATTCCGGGGGTTGTCGATCCCCTTTACGGCGGTCCGGAATACGAAACCTGCGCTACCATGGGTTCATACTGTGGCATAAAAAACCTGGAGACGATTGCCCTGGCCAATCAGATCTGTAATATGTACGGCCTTGACACCATTTCCTGCGGAGCGACGATTGCTTTTGCCATGGAATGCTACGAAAAAGGGCTGATCGGCCCGGATGATACTGACGGACTGGAACTGACATTTGGCAACGACAGTGTTCTCCCGGATTTAATAGTTAAAATTGCCGAAAGAAAAGGTTTCGGTAACCTGCTGGCCGAAGGAAGTGCAGAAGCGGCCCGCCGAATCGGTAAAGAAGCCGAGACTTTATGTATGACAGTAAAAAAGCAGGAACTGCCTGCCCATATGCCTCAACAAAAACCATCTCTCGGGATAATCTATGCGGTTAATTCCTTTGGAGCTGATCACCAGTCCAGCGCCCACGATCCAATCCTGACCATGTCACCAAAAAGCAGGATCAGGGATAATCTTTACCAGGTTGGAATCTGGAAAGGTTATGATCCCGGTGAATTAGTCCTGGACGATGAAAAAGTGCGTTTTGCCTATAACAGTCAGTGTTTTTACTCACTCGCAGATACTCTTTGCCTCTGTCAGTTTGTCTGGGGGCCATCCTGGCAGCTATACGGGCCATCGGAGCTGGTTGAGGTTTGCCGTTACGGTTTGGGATGGGACACCTCTCTTTACGAGCTGATGCTCGTCGGGGAACGGCGAATAAACATGATGCGTTTCTTCAGCGCCAGGGAAGGATTTAGCCGCGCGGAAGACGAATTGCCCTCCAGGTTATTCAAGCCCCTGCCAGAAGGGCCTTCAAGCGGAATTTCTTTGAGCAGGGAAGAATTTGAAGCGGCCATGGACCTTTACTACCGTATTGCAGGCTGGACCCATGAAGAAGGTCATCCCACCGAGGCTACCCTGAAGCGATTGTCACTGGGCTGGTTGATTAAGTAACAGAATATTGATATAGTTTATAATGCAAACTGAAACGATCTGGTTAATTATTCCAAATTAATGGATAGGAGTGATCTTAATTGTACAATATCCTGCTGGCAATTGACGGTTCGGAACATTCGGAAAAAGTAATAGATGAAACCATTACCATTGCAAAAGCGCTCGGTGCTCATGTTACTGTACTTCACGTTACGGGCGAATACGATTTTAAGACCCGGATCAGTGTTCACATTTCCGATGATTACTGGGAGCAGATCAGAAAAAACCTGAGAGCAGAAGCAGAAAAAATAGTTGATAAAGCAGCTGAAAAGCTCAGAAAACACGGTATCGAAGCAGAAACCAGTGTTCTGGTCGGCAAGCAGTCTCCTGCCGACGGCGTATGCAAAATGGCCGACAGGGGCGACTTTAACCTGTTGGTACTGGGCAGCCGGGGTATTAAGGGAATAAAGGAAGCTTTTCTGGGCAGCGTTAGCAATAAGGTCGCTCACTGCACAATAAAAAATGTTTTAATTGTTAAGTAGGAAGGAACCAGATTGGTCCCGGCCCGGCATAAAAACAGGCGCTCCCTCCTTTAAGCAGGGAGCGCCTGAGTTATTTATAATTAGCCTGCCTGCAGCTGAAGGCAGCAGTATTTATTCTTCCTCTCCTTTTCCAGCTTCGGGGTTGATTCCCTCGCTGATGGCGCTGTTTACCTCCTGCATAAATTGGCTGAAGTCATTTTGAGCCTTCGCGTAGGCCTGGATAGTCAGGTTGGAGTCCATTTTGCTTTTTAAATTATTAAACTGCTGAATCTGGTCTTCGCTGGGCTGCACTCCCGATTGCTGGGCAAACTGGATCTGCTGCTGCAGTTCCTGTATTTCCTTAATCATATGATTTGCATCAGCATCCTGCTGCATATTTTCAGAAACTCTTTCAAGTTCCTGGTATTCCTCGGTTTTACGAATTTCTTCGCCTAGTTCTTTGGCTTTCTCAATAACATTCATCATCAAAAACCTCCTGTATTTAAGTCCTTTCTCCCCCTTCTGTTTTTGAGTTGGCGATCCCTTCCTAATTCTTTAAAAAACCGCATATTTGATCCGGAAAGTATTTGTAAGCCTGTTTTTGTAGGGATCTCCGGAGTCCCTGTAGAAATATTAAATGACGGGAATCCGTTGTTAAATACATGCTTCTTCCGGACAGGCGGAAAAAGCAGGGCAGGTGACCACAGATAATTATGCTAAAAAGTTTATTGAAGTGGTCGGGATTAATCCTGGCAGCAGTTTTTGTTTTGTTCAGTATCATCCCCTACCTGGTTCCGCCTGGAGAATTGCCGGGAAACCGCTACCAGATGGCTTTTGCAAACAGCAAGTTTGCTTCGGAAGGGGGAGCCGAACTGCATTACCGCCACTGGGAGGGAAACGGCCGGGCCAATGTCCTCCTGGTGCACGGCCTGGGTGGTTCCACGTTTTCCTGGCGCTATACAGCCCCCGCCCTTGAAGATGAAGGCTACCGGGTAATCGCTGTCGATCTGCCGGGCTTTGGCTTAAGCGAGCGTGCCGGGGGGCTCGACCATTCTTCCACTGCCAGGGCGGAGCGCCTCTGGTTTTTCCTTGAAGACAGTTACCCTGGTGAAGATTGGCACCTGGTAGGGCACTCCATGGGCGGGGCTACCGTAACAGATATGGCCCTGCAGAAACCGCAAAACGTTGTAAGCCTGGTCCTGGTGGCCGGAGCTCTCGCCGAGTTCGAACCAACATTATTTGATTCCTTGCTGCAGTATCCCCCGGTCAGCCGTTGGGTCAGGCTTCTTGCCCCGGAGTTTTTTCTCAGTGAAAACAGGATCGAAAACGCGCTGGAAAACTCTTACGGGCGTAAACCCACGGCTGAAGAATTCGCAGGTTATTACAAACCTCTTACCGTTGAAGGAACAGATGCAGTACTGGCCGATCTTGTTAAAACGGCGCCGACTCCTCTTTTGCACAGGGTTGAGGAACTTGAGCTACCGGTACTTTGCATCTGGGGTGAAGATGATGCGGTAGTGCCCCTGGAAAGAGGGGAAAGGTTAAACAGGATGATCCCCGGTTCCGAGCTGGCGGTAATGGAAGGGGAAGGTCACTGTCCCATGGAAACCTTGCCGGATGAGTTTAATTCTCTAATGCTAAACTTTTTAAACCGTGTCGAATCTCCACCCGGCAATTAAATATACTTCACCGGCAAGAATTTAAGCAAAATTCTGCTGCCGGGCATTTCTTTTTATTTAATAACTTCCATTTCTTTTCCCACCCTGATAAAAGCTTCAATCGCTTTATCGAGATGTTCTTTTTCGTGGGCTGCGGAAAGCTGAACCCTGATGCGCGCTTTTCCTTTAGGAACAACAGGGTAGGCGAAACCAATTACATAAATGCCTTCATCCAGCATTTTGTCGGCCATCTCCAGGGCCAGCGGTTCATTGTAGAGCATAACCGGAACGATTGCTGTCTCGCCGGGAACAATCGTAAAGCCGGCCCCGATCATTTTTTTTCGGAAATAAGCGGCATTCTCCCTGACCTTATGCTGCAGCTCAGTCGAGTCTGAGAGCAGGTCCAGCACTTTCAGGGTTCCTCCGGCTATGGCCGGGGCGAGTGAATTGGAGAAAAGGTACGGCCTGGAACGCTGGCGCAGCATTTCGATCAGTTCTTTGCGCCCCGAAGTGCAGCCGCCCATCGCCCCGCCCAGGGCTTTGCCGAAGGTGGTTGTTATTAAGTCAATTTTCCCCTCCAGGCCAAAATGCTCAAAAGTACCGCGGCCTGTTTTGCCGATGTATCCCGTGGCGTGGCTGTCATCGACCATAACCAGGGCGTCATACTTTTCCGCAAGCCCGCATATTTCAGGCAGCCTGGCGATATCCCCGTCCATGGAGAAAACACCGTCTGTGGCGATGATGCGGTACTTTGCCGGGGAGGCTTTCTTAAGGCAGTCTTCCAGCTCTTCCATATCGGAATGGCGGTAACGATACCGCTCGGCCTTGCAAAGCCTGACACCGTCAATTATCGAAGCATGGTTAAGTTCATCTGAGATAATCGCGCTTTCCGGGCCGAGCAGGGGCTCGAAGACTCCTCCGTTGGCGTCGAAGCAGGCGGCGTAAAGAATGGTATCTTCAGTCTGCAAAAACTTGGAAACTTTGCTTTCCAGATCTTTGTGAATCTGCTGGGTCCCGCAGATAAAACGGACAGAGGAAAGCCCGTATCCCCACCTGTCCATTGTTTCCTGTGCCGCTTTAACCACTACCGGGTTGTCAGACAGCCCCAGGTAATTGTTGGCGCAGAAATTTAACA
Organism: Syntrophomonadaceae bacterium; assembly: GCA_007130585.1. Lineage (GTDB taxonomy): Bacteria > Bacillota > Dethiobacteria > DTU022 > DTU022 > T3SED10-7. Next base: position 13,564 of record SLSE01000202.1, read on the forward strand.
CCTTCCGGCCTGCGGAAACTTCAATTTCTGCTGATTGCGGGCTGGTAATAATCCGTTCCTCTTTAAAAAGTCCCTGTTCTTTCAGCTCGCCAAATTGCTCTCTTAAATCTGTTAAAATTTGCTTTGACATATCTATTGCCTCCATCAGGTTTTTAGGCAGAGGTCAGTTTACGCCCCTGCATCAAATATTCGCATTAAGAAAGCCCGCGTGTGGCCTGCATTAAAGCCCGCAGCGTTGCCTGTCCTTTACTCGGCAGAAGACTTAGTTTGCTTCAGCCTCGCCCCGAGGACTTTAAGCATATCTTCAACCATCATTTCCAGGTTATACCCCGGTTCCCATCCCCATTCAGCCCGGGCGGCCGTATCATCAAGCGAGTTCGGCCAGCTGTCGGCGATGGCCTGCCTGACAGGGTCTATATCGTAATCTATTTTAAAGTCCGGGATATGTTTCTTTATTTCTTCCGTGAGTTCGGACGGGGTGACAGTTATGGCCGAAACATTAAAGGCATTGCGATGCCGCAGTTTGCCGGGGTCTGCTTCCATCAGCTTAACAGCGCCTTCAAGTACGTCGGGCATATAAATCATGTCAATGGAGCTGTTCTCTCTCAGGAAACATGTATACCTGCCATGCCTGATCGCATCATAGAAAATATGGACAGCATAGTCGGTTGTCCCGCCGCCGGGCAGGGTGGCATTTGAAATAACCCCGGGGTACCTCAGGCCGCGGATATCGAGACCGTACCTATTATGGTAATAGTCACAGAGCAGCTCACCCGTTATTTTTGAGATACCGTAGATACTGGTGGGTCTGGTTATAGTATTCTGGGGAGTTTTATCTTTTGGTGAATCCGGACCGAAGACGGCAATTGAGCTGGGAAAGAAAACAGAGCAGCCGGTTTCCCTGGATGCTTCCAGAATATTAATCAAACCATCCAGGTTAACTTCCCAGAGACCCAGGGGATTTGCCTCGCCGGTCCCGGAAAGCATGGAGGCAAGATGATAAACAGTATTTATCTTATGTTTCCCGATTAGATCAGTAATTCTTTCCCTCACGGTAATGTCCAGCACTTCAAATGGCCCCGTTTCTATTAATTTTTCGCTGCCATTTGCGCTTTTACCAGAAGCGATCACGTTGTCTGTCCCGTACTTTTCCCGCAGGTAAGGTACCAACTCGGTACCGATCTGTCCGAGAGCTCCGGTTACCAGGATCCTTTTCACTTTTGCAGTCCCCCTGTTCATTTGTTGCTGGTATTTTTCCGGTATCCGGGTTTTTAGTATCGACCCGGTCAAGAATTAGTTCTCTTTTTTATGACCGATTTCCTTTGCCGGTTTCCGGATTGTTCTAAAAAGAAGGGCAGG
>SLSE01000022.1 GCA_007130585.1 Syntrophomonadaceae bacterium
CGTCGGGACGGGTAATCTCCTGACTATTTATAAAGGAAATCCTGCCCGGTTATGTAATCCGGGCAGGCAGATTATTTCATGGCTGGAAATAAGTTGACAGATCACCCGGCCCCTGCTAGCTGTTACTTGTCTTTCGGGCCCGAGGGGTAGACCGGTCCGGGGCTGTATTCCACGCTGGGCCTGGCACCGCGGGGCTGCGGGAACATGCTCATCAGCTCGTAAATACCGGGGGGCATGTCGGTATTTACATTGAAGCCCATATCGATCAGCTGCTCCACACCGATCGGGTAATCGTGGGTCCAGGTACCCTGGGTCAGGCGGTGGGCTGTTTCTTCGGCCTGCTCATCGTCCATATGTTTGCTTAGCAGGCATTTAACAGTATCTTTAACCTGGATCAGGGCTTTTTCTGCAACATCGGCCAGGATAACAGTTTGATCGTCAATGTCCTTCATTTCCTTCGATCCCAAAACTTTCACCAGCGAGGCGGCGGGATACTGGCCCAGCTGGGGATCGAGCGGGCCCAAAACGGCGTTTTCGTCCATAACCAGTTCATCGGCGGCCATGCAGATCAGGGTGCCGCCGGACATGGAGTAATGAGGCACGAAAACGGTTACTTTCCCCGGGTGGCGCAGCAGGGCTTCGGCAATTTGCTCCGTTGCCAGGACCAGGCCCCCGGGAGTATGGAGGATCATATCAATGGGGACTTCCTTATCGGTCAGCCTGATTGCCGTTAAAACCTGCTCTGAATCTTCGATATTTATAAACCGGGTCAGCGGAATACCCAGGATGCTTAAAGCCTCCTGGCGGTTGATCAGGGTAATGACGCGGCTTTTGCGTTTGCGTTCTATTTCGATCAGTTTACGCGTCCGCGCCGAACGCAGCAGCTGCTGCTGCAGGTAGGGTGTAAGGGCCACTATAATCAGGAACAGCCAGAATACCTGCGAGAACATTTCCATGGGCAAATCCTCCTTACTGTAATTCCGTTAGCCGTATTACGGGCACAAATATATTTTAACAGTAGTCGCGCCAGCATTCCCAGAAAGGATCGGAGCTGTAAATCCTTTTAGGACGGATTATTAAAATGAGCACCAGGCCGAGGAAGAAACCTCCGATATGGGCCCACCAGGCGACGCCCTCCACATTCATGAATACGCTCATAAACTGGATCAGGATCCAGTAACCGAGATAGATCGGGACGGGAAGCCAGAACAGGAAAAAGAAAAAAGGCAGGATCACGGTTAATACACGGGCCCGGGGAAACAGGACCAGGTAAGCTCCCAGGATGCCGGAAACAGCTCCCGAAGCCCCGATCATGGGCGTTTCGCTTTGCGGGAAAGAAAAACCCTGCAGGGCGGCAGCGGCAACGCCGGCCAGCAAAAAAAGAAACATGAAGCGGCGGAAACCAAGCCTGCCTTCCACGGCCGGGCCGAATACCCACAGGAACCAGACATTGCTGAGCAGGTGAAAGAATGAGCCGTGCACAAACATGCTGGTAAATATAGTCCAGAACCGGCCGACGGGATCCTGGAAAAATTCGCCGGGAATGAATCCGAAGATGAAGAAGAATTCAGGAAAAGCTTCAGGGCCCAGCGAGGCCTGGTACAAAAAGATCATACCGTTTAAAACAATCAGGCCGATGGTGGCCACAGTGGCGCCGTGATAGGTAATTGTATCGCGAAGGGGAAACATTTATGAATAAATCCGCCTCTCCATCAGCTTGTAAACCTTTTATAAATATTATACCATAATCATCCGGTTTAAAAATACGGTGTGGCCATGCCGGGTTTCCTGTTACGGGCATTTACCTGTTCTTTTTTAGCCACTTTTTGTTTTGTGATGAAAGGAAAAAATGAAGGAACATGGAACTCTATTAACTGGCAGTTTATTATCGCTGCCATAAACAGGTGATGAGGTGACTGCATAAGATGCGGATTGTTGTTTTAGGCGGGGCCGGGGACATGGGCGCGGAAGCCGTCCGGGACCTGGTCAAATACTCGGGAGCAGATGAGATCATAGTTGCTGACCGTAACATGAAGGCGGCAAAAAAACTGGCGGCGAAACTTGATCCGTCGAGGGTGAAAGCCCGGGAGATTGACGCCACCCGGCACAATGAACTGGTTGACATAATGAGGGGCAGCGCTGCAGTGGCCGGGGCCCTGGGGCCGTTCTACCGTTTTGAAAAACCGATCGTGGAAGCGGCAATTGCAGCAGGCGCCAATTATGTGAGCATCTGTGACGATCACGATGCAGCCGAGGCCGTCCTGGCCCTTGACGATCAGGCCCGGCAAAACGGACGCCGGATCCTGACCGGAATGGGCTGGACTCCCGGCCTGAGCAACCTTCTGGCCCGCAGGGGTTACGATGAACTTGAGAGCGCCGGGACTATAAACATTTACTGGGCTGCCGGCGCGGCCGATTCGGAAGGGCTTGCCGTCATCCTGCATACCATGCATATATTCACAGGTAAAGTTACTTCTTTCCGGGACGGAAACGCGGCAAGCGTAAAAGCCGGTTCAGGTAAGGAGCAGGTTACCTTCCCCGAGCCGATGGGGACGGCCACCACTTTTCATGTCGGCCATCCCGAACCCGTGACCCTGCCGCGTTACATGAAAGGCCTGATTGAGGTTACCCTTAAAGGCGGTCTCGCTGAAAATTATTTAAATTACCTTTCAAAGGCAGTAGCGGCCCTGGGGTTAACCCGCACCCCGTTTACGAGGCAGGTTACGGGGCGGATCCTGAAAACTCTGCTGCCGGTTCTACCCAGGGACAGAAACCGCAGCGTATCGGGAATCAGGGTCGATGTGACCGGTAGCCGTAACGGACAACCTGTAACCATTTCCTACGCCGTCACCGACAACATGCGCCGCCTGACCGGAATTCCTTTGAGTATCGGCACAATCATGATGGCTGAAAACAGGATTAACCGGTATGGCGTATTTGGGCCCGAGGCAGAAAATGCCGTGGACAGCAAAACATTTTTGAGCGAGCTTGAACGGCGCGGCATTAATGTCTGTCAGCGCGAACTCAGTTAAAATTGCCGGCCTTTAATGGCATGTTTTATTGATAAAGCTTGGCTGTTCCAGATCCAATACATATTGTTCAGCACCCGTGCGGTTCGCCTTCTGTCCATGGAAGGCGTTTGTTTGTAGTAGTGATATAATGGGGGCATGTTTGTGCAAACCTTGACTGAAATAACTTTTCTGTTCGGGCTGGGGTTAATCGGCTGGTTTCTGCTTTCCAGGGTTCGCATGCCTGCTTCGGAGCTGATCGGCCCTGTTCTGGTTATCGGCGGACTGCGCGCCATCCAGGTAGACCTGCCCACCTCGCCTGATTTTCTTTTTCCCGCGGCCCAGGTTGTAATCGGGATCTTTGTGGGATCGATGCTCAACCGCGAAGCGGTCCGGGAGTTGAAACCGATGGCCGTATCAGCGGCAATTATCGTGGCCTGGGCCCTGTCGGTCGTATTTGTAATCGGGTTTTTCCTGGCCCGCTATTCCGTGCTGGACCTTTACACGGCCATGCTCTCGGCCAGCATGGGTGGTCTTCCCGAAATTACCGTGATTGCCATCGCTTCCGGGGCCGGAGTGACAATAATCATGGTCATGCAGATGATCCGAATGCTAATAACCGTGCTTTTGTTCCCCCTGCTCTTAAAATGGCTGGAGATTCGCGAAAGCCGCAGCAGGGATAACAACCCTATGAAGCCGAACGGCGGCGGAATTAATGAAGCAGGCCGCAAAGCGCCGGGGAATACTGCCACCGCTAACAACTGTTCAGGCAGGGAGCCGCTTTTTAAGCAACTACAGTCCGTTTTAAACAGCGAAAACCTTTACAAAATGGGGGTTTCGTTTAAGTATTCCTGGCTGAGAGTTTTGGCTACCATAGCTGTGGCCGTAACCGGGGGGGTAATCTTTGAAACGCTCGGAGTACCCGCCGGCCTGCTGGTTGGTTCAACAGTTTTTGTGGCCGCCGTATCGGTAGCCGGCCTGCCTGTAAGCAAATTGTCCCCGCGCCTGCTGGACCTGCTGCTGGTTTTTATCGGGATTACCGTAGCTGATTACGTCTCAAC
>SLSE01000164.1 GCA_007130585.1 Syntrophomonadaceae bacterium
GCATAAGTTAAAAGGGCGGCCCCGAAAGCAAGCAGGGCGGCGGTGAAAACAAGAACCGGAACCAGGGCCATGCCGTCCCGGCCGCAGCAGGGCTCCGGGCAGTGCCGCCGCAGGCGCATCTTACTGCCCACCCCCGGACAGGTTGCGGGGTCGGACGCTGCTGGAAAGCCTTGTTTCCCCGCTTTCCGGCCCGGCGCTTAAGGTTATGGTCAGCAGCCGGTTTTCGTCCGCTGCAAAGTGCAGATCGTTTATCCCCAGGGCTACCTTGGTGTGAAAATAGTTCCATGAGCCGGTGGGATAAGATTCAAATACCAGCTCTTCTCCCACCAGCCTGAAGCGCAAAGTCCGGCTGTCGCCTATAACCCTGAATCTCATTTCCCGGCCCTGGTCGTGAATGCTTACATCACAGGCAAAACGCACCTCGTATATGATCCGGTCCATGGCAATGCGGGCGCTTTGCTGCGCTTCCATGCGGTCGGTGCCGCGCTGCCAGCCGCGCAGGCCGGCCAGGTAAAAGGTGTACAGGGCCGCGATGATAAAACCGATTATGGCCAGCGTAACAAGGAGCTCGATCAGGGTCAGGCCCCTGCTGTCTTTCGCCCACTTCAAATTCATCAGCGGCACCCCAGCAGGCTGACAATAGTCTCAGATCTTTCCGTGTCGCGCTGCACCCAGTTTACGGTTACCTCGATTTTCAGCAGCTCGTAACTGTACCCGGGCTGCCGGGGGCAGGGCAGGTAAAAAGGTTCAACGCTGGTGATCCTGCTGAAGCCGCTGAACCCGGCCACGGTCTCTTCAATTTGGGTGGACAAACCGCCTTTTTCGGGGTAGCTGCTGCGGACGGCGGCACAGCCTGAAGACTTGACAGCCTCCATCTGCTGGCGGCAGAGGTTTACCGCCACGGACTGCCGGCCTGAATTGTTAATTGATAGGAAACTGCCTGAAAAGAGGGCCAGGAAGGGGGTGGTAACAATGGCCAGGATGCTGATGGCAACCAGTAATTCTATAAAAGTATAACCATCGGTACAGTTAAAAATTGATCTGTTCACTGTTGCGGCTCCTATTCCGTTTATTGCGGCCGTGGAGGGCTCGATTACTGCTGCGATTAGAGTTTTAATTTAACAGGTTTAAGTACCAGTCTATAATACTGCTGCCCCAGAATACGTGAATCAGGGCGGCCAGGGAAAGGTAAGGCGCAAAAGGGAGGGCATCCTTGCGGGTGAGGACGCCGAAAGCGATCAGGGTGACGCCCACTACCGCCCCGAGAAAAAAACCGAGCAGCATTACCAGGGCTGCTCCGCGCAGTCCCAGGTAAAAACCGATTAAGGCCATCAGTTTCATGTCTCCCGCGCCCATTCCGCCCCTGCTGATCAGCAAAATGGCAAGCATGATCGCTCCCCCGAGCAGGAAGCCGGCGCCGGCATCAAAAAAAGGCCTGTCCAAAATCAGCGGCCCGGGCAATTCTAGCCACAGCCCGGCCAGCGCCGGTATGTAGAACAGAATGCCGGCCACCAGGCCCGCCGCTACGATGGTATTCGGGACAATGCGGTGTTCAAGGTCGATCAGGGATACCGCCAGGAGCAGGAACAGCAGGACCAGGTAGAAAAAAGTGTTCAGGGTCAGGCCGAAATAGCTGTAGGCCAGCACAAAGAGAAGTCCGGTGGCCAGCTCTACCAGGGGGTAACGGGCGCTTATTTTTACCCCGCAGTGCCTGCAGCGCCCTCTCAGGAAGAGGTAACCGACCAGGGGAACCAGTTCAACGGCCCCGAGTTCTGTTTTGCAGGCCGGGCAGCTCGAAGCGGGGGTGACGATAGAGATTTTATTCGGCAGCCGGTAAACCAGCACGTTAAGGAAGCTGCCAAAGCAAAGGCCGACTACAAAAAATATGACGTGGAGGAATGTATTCAGAAAATCCATGCAGCCCTGCTCCGGCTCCTTTCTTAAACGCTCCGGCGGCGTTTCTGTAGCTTGCCCGGCGGGTCATATCAGGCCGGCCGCCGTTCCGGAGATTTTGCGCTATTAATACTTCGGCGCATTTTGCCTAAATCCTGCCGGTCTTATCCTGTTTAAACTGTTTTTGAGAAAAATCTGTATATTGATATTCCCTGCCGGCAGCTGCTGTGCTATAATATTGATATTTCTTTCAGGAAAGCAGGTGGCGGGGTGAATATAAACGCGCAAACCAGGCTTTGCCTGCTCCTCGGCAAACCGGTAAGCCATTCCCTTTCCCCGGCGCTTCACAATGCCGGTTTCCGGGCTCTCGGCCTCAACTATGCCTACCTTGCCGCTGAAGTCGGGGAAGAAATGGTAGGAGACGCGGTTAAAGGTTTAAAAGCGCTTTCGGTTGCCGGGGCCAACGTAACAACCCCCTTCAAAAAAGCGGTGATCCCTTTTCTTGATTCAATCTCCGAGCAGGCCGGGGTGATCCAGTCTGTTAACACCATCGTTAACCGCAACGGAAACCTGTTCGGAACCTCCACCGACGGACCGGGCTTTTACAACTTTCTTAAGGAATCCTCGCCGGAGTTCAACCTTGATCAACCCGCGATGCTGGTCGGCGCCGGCGGCGCCGCCCGGGCCGTGGCTTACACCCTGGCTCATGAAGGCATAAGCGAGCTGTATGTTGTTAACCGCAGCCCCGGGAAGGCGGAAGAGCTGGCCGGCACGCTTGAAGCTGCGACCCCGCTTAAGTCTTGTTCGACTCTGTCTCTTGATATTGAGCAGCTGCAGCCGGTTATAAAAAGGTGCCGCCTTTTCATCTACAGCCTACCCCTTGACAGTAAAGAATTTATGGGCGCCCTGGTTAAAAGCGGACTGCCTTTTGAAGAAAGCCTGGTCTGTGATTTGCGTTACAGTCCCGCAGAAACTGCCGTCATGGAACTGTTTGCGAGCATGGGAGGCCGCTCTTTTAACGGTCTCGGTATGCTCCTCGGCCAGGCGGCTCTATCCTTCGAACTGTTCACGGGACAGAAAGCCCCGGCGGTAGAAATGAAGCAGGCCATCAAAATTTAAGTCGCAGCAACATTTAAAGCATGTACCGGACGAGGTGATTGAAGATGACTATTTACGGTAGGAGCCGCCTGGAAACGGCGCTGCTTGAAGCCGGAGCGATTGATGCGGATCAGCTTGAAAAAGCTGCCGGGGAACACCGGGCTTCGGGCAGGCGGATCTCCCGGATTCTTGTCGAAAACGGCGCCCTTACAGAAGATCAACTGCTTGCCGTGCTTGATAAGTATTTTGGCATTCCCGCTGTAAACCCCGACAGCTGCCGTCCGGCCCCGGAACTGGCCGCCCTGATCCCTGCGGAAACCGCTTTGCGACTCCGTGTCATACCCCTTGAAGCAATCGAAGGCCGGATAACCCTGGCCATGGCCGATCCGCTCGACCTCGCCGCCGCCGACGATGTAGCCATGCTAACCGGAGCGGAAATTACCCCGGTTGCGGCCAGGGAAAGCAGCATCAACTACCTTATTAACCGGCTTTACGGTCTCGATGAAACGGGCGAAGCCCCGCCGGGGAGCGGTGCTGCCTCCGCCGGCGGGGCAAAAAAGAACCTGTCAGCGGGAAGCGCTGCAGGGCGGGAAGATGAAGGCCCGGTAATCCGCATGGTTAATGCCCTGATCGAACGGGCGATTGATGAAGGGGCCAGCGACATCCACCTTGAACCTGCCGACGAGCACCTGCGCGTGCGTATGCGCCTGGACGGGATCCTGCATGACCTGGCTTCCCTGCCCGGCCATATGGGCCCGAAAATAATCTCGCGGGTAAAAATTCTGGCCAACCTCGATATAGCCGAACGCAGGCTGCCCCAGGACGGCAATATTGAATGGAAGGGCAGGCAAACTAGCAACCTGCGCATCTCCACGCTGCCTGCCATCAGGGGTGAAAAAGCGGTGATCCGCCTCCTGGGCGAAGATAAAATAGTTTTGCCCCTTGATAAACTTGGATTTTCAAAACGGAGCTACGAGACATTTCTCGGACTTTTGCTGAATCATGCCGGACTGCTGCTGGTAACCGGGCCGACCGGATGCGGCAAAACTACAAC
>SLSE01000124.1 GCA_007130585.1 Syntrophomonadaceae bacterium
GGCTGGGTATATTCAGTGATCTGAAGCCTGTCTTCCGGTCCGTGGAATATCAGATCGACGATCTCCCGGCCCAGGACTTCCGCACTTTGATCAAATACAAGCCGGGCCTCCGGATACCGCTCATAGAAATCACGGCCCATGCCAACAAATTGCGCTCCCTGGCCGGGAAACAGTACAGCGGTTTTCAATTTACATCGCTCCTAAAACAAAACAACATAGTTTTGGTTTTCCTCACCACTTCATTAACACTCCGCCCCAGGTCAGACCGGCGCCGAATGCGACCATGGCCACCAGGTCACCTTGGCGCAGGCGCCCGGAAAGAACTTCCTCATGAATGGCAATGGGGATAGTGGCCGAAGAAGTGTTTCCAAACCGGTCAATATTGACAGGCACTTTTTCCCTTGGCAGGCGGAGCCTTTTGCGGACATGTTCGATAATCCTCAGGTTTGCCTGGTGCAAGAACAGGTAATCCAGGTCATCCGAACCGATTCCCTGGCGCCCCATCATAACGGACAGATTTTCTTCAACCGCTTTAACGGCAAATTTAAAAATTTCATTGCCGTTCATTTTTATAAAGTGCATCCTGTTTTGCAGGGATTCACTGCAGGCTGGCATCCGGCTGCCGCCGGCGGGAATCATGAGCAGTTCAGCGCCCCTGCCGTCGCAATGCAGCGAAAAGTCAAGGATACCCCGGTCTTCATCGGTCGGCGAGAGCACTACGGCGCCGGCCCCGTCGCCAAAGAGCACGCAGGTGCTGCGATCCTCCCAGTCGGTAACCCGGGATAGAACTTCAGAGCCGACCACTAAAATGTTTTTGCAGGCCCCGGACAGGATAAACTGGTGGGCAACAGTAAGGGCATAAACAAAACCCGTGCAGCCAGCAGCCAGATCTAATGCCGCAGCCCGGGAGGCTTTCAACCTGGCCTGGAGCAGACAGGAAGTTGACGGGGTGGGGTAATCGGGAGTAACTGTAGCCACAATAATCATATCCAGCTCCGAGGGTTCAAGCCCGGCTCGCTCCAGGGCCTGCCGGGAAGCTGTTTCAGTCAGGTCAACATTTGAAAAGCCTTCCTCGAGCTTTCTCCTCTCCCGGATCCCGGTCCGGGAAACAATCCACTCGTCGCTTGTTTCGACCATTTTTTCAAGATCAGGATTGGTTATTATAGTCCCGGGAAGCGCAGCCCCGGTACCGCTGATTATTGAGTTAATTTTACTGTTCAATACTTTCGGTCACCTCAATATCCCCTGCCAGCTCGGAAAGGGCTGCCTGCAGTTTACTGGTTACATTTTTTTTCACAAAGGGATGAGCCTGTTTAATAATTGCCTGCTCAATAGCCCTGGCCTTTGACGAACCGTGGCATTTTATGCAAAGGCCGTTTACGCCAAGCAGGGGAGCGCCGCCATAGCCCGAGGTGTCGATCTTGTTCCTCAGGTTTAGAAAAACCGGCTTTAGCAGAAAGGCCCCCAGTTTATAGGTTAGCTTAGTATCAATTTCCTGCCTGAAAAAGGTCAGGATAGCCCTGGAGAGACCTTCGGAAGTCTTAAGAAATATGTTGCCCACAAAACCGTCGCAGACGACTACCTCAGCGGCGTTAAAAAAAACGCCGGTTCCTTCAACATTGCCGCAGAAACCGGGCAACAGCTGTTCAAACAGGGTATAGGCGCGCCTGACCTGGCTGTTGCCTTTATTCGCTTCAGCGCCTACATTAAGAAGCGCTACCCGGGGTTCTTTGTAACCCAGGATCTGCTGGGCGTAAATGCGGCCCATTTGAGCATACTGCAGCAGCAGTTCCGGTCGGGCATCCATGTTGGCTCCGACGTCCAGAAAGAGCACCGGTTTTCCACTGAAGCTGGGCATTGGCGTTAAAAGCGCAGGGCGGTTAATTCCGCTCAAGCGGCCCAGGAAGAGAACACCGCCGGCCATCAGGGCCCCGGTATTGCCGGCACTGAGGGCAGCATCAGCTTCTCCCTCGCGCACCATCTTAAGCGCTTTTACCATGGAAGAATCTTTCTTATTGCGAATCGATAAACCGGGGTCGTCATCGCACTCTATCAGTTCGGAGGCATGCCTTATCTCGACCCTGTCTTCAGGGTAATTCGTGCCGGCAAGCGCCCGGCTGATCTTGTCTTCATGGCCCACCAGAATCAAATGAAGGTCGTCCAGCAAAGCCAGCGCCGATAAAGCGCCGCTGACAATTTCCGCGGGGGCGTAGTCGCCACCCATGGCATCAACTGCTACTCTTACCACTAGAATCACTTCCCCTGTGTTAAAACGGCAAAAAACAGATTACGCCCCTCGTGGCCGGGCCAGGGGGCGTATCGCAGGCAATAAAATTATTTCACTTTAACGACTTCCCGGTCTTTGTAATGACCGCAGCTTAAACATACCCGGTGTCCGGGTTTTAACTCATGGCACTGCGGACAGGGTACGAGACGGGGAACCGTCAGTTTGGTCTGGGAACGTCTCATATCACGTTTTGATTTCGAGGTCCTTCTTTTTGGAACAGCCACTGTAATGCCTCCTTATTAGACTCAACTGCCTTGCTTGAGTTCTTTTAACTTTAACAGCCTTATGTCCACCTGTTCATCGCCCGTATCGCAGCTGCAGGTTGATACATTGAGATCAGTTCCGCAGCCGGGACAGATACCTTTGCAATCAGGCCTGCAAATTGGGCTGTGTTCCCGGGCCAGTATTACCAGCTGGCGGATATACTCATCAAGATAAAGGTAATCTCCGGTTACGGTTAGCATGTTTGCAGTTTCTTCAGCACGCTCTTCAGGGCTTTCCGCGGTTGTTTCCCCGGTCACCGTGAAAGCTTCTGTGAAGTCGGTCTGAAAGGTCCGGTTAAAAGTTACCAGGCACCTTGAACATGTTTCTTCGACCGACGCTTCAAGATCCCCGCTGACCAGGACTTTATCTGCGCTGCCGGTAACGCTGACCAGCAATTGTAAAGTGCTGCCTTCAGAAAAATCATTAAAGCAGGCGGCAAGGTTTTCTTCAAAATTGTAATTAACCGCTTCCCCGTTTTTATATTTCGTGTCGGGCAGGTATATGCGCATAATCAAAACACCCCTAAAAAACTAAGAGTTATTATATAGACCTTTATTTTCTTTGTCAACAAAAACAGAGCGGTAAGGCTTACATGCTGCTCCGCCCTGCAGGGGAAAACATTGAGCCGGCAGAAAAACCGGGTTAGTAGGTTACTTCATCAATGTCTTCTGTTTCGCCGTCCCGGGATGCTTCATTAAAAGTAATCATTATCCGGTTCGGGAGGCAGACAATTTTTTCGTAGGAACGCTCTATCCAGCCGGTATGCGAGCAAATATGCCTGGGGCAGGCATCGTCTTCCATGGGCAGCATCCTGATTCGGCCTGCTTCCACTTCAACCACGGCTGTCTGCGGCCCATTGGCTTCAAAGTCAAAAGAATAAGTATACTGATCTTCGTCAGAGAGCGACAGTTCGGCTTCCTGTTCATTCTGAACATAAATCGTGGCGTACTTATTACCGACTGCGCCAACCTGCTGAACATTGAACCAGAAACCGGCCAATCCCCAGACCAGAATTATCGCCAGGACAAGATAATCAGTTTTTTTTATTCTAAGCGCTTGCACTTTATTAACTCACCATCCCCGGTAGTCGGGGGCTTTCCCCTCACCAATACTGTAACATAAACCGGCCTGTTATCTCAAGTCAGGATTGCCGGGGCACAACCAGGGCGTCGGCAGCAACCGCGCCGGAGCCCTGCTCGTACAGGATCAGAGGGTTGATATCAATTTCATCGACGGTATCTTCCAGTTCGACAGCCAGGCGCGATATTTTTAACAGGATGTCTATAAGCGCATCAATATCCCGGGGCAGCTCACCGCGATATCCCGCCAAAAGGGCCTTCCCCCTGATCTCATCGATCATTGAACGGGCGTCATGCTCGTTGAGGGGAGCTACCCTGGTAGCGGCATCTTTCAACACTTCAACGAAAATCCCGCCCAGGCCAAAAACGACGGCCGGTCCGAATACGGGGTCCTTCTTAACGCCGACAATAACTTCCAGCCCCGGGCGCAGCATTTCCTGGACCAAAACACCTTCAATTGCGGCATCCGGCCTTCTGTCCTGAACATTCCCCATAATTTCCAGGAAGGCTTTTTCTGCCTCCTGCCCGGTGTTTACATTAAGGATCACCCCGCCGGCATCTGTTTTGTGCAGCAGGTCAGGTGACATAATTTTCAGGGCAACGGGAAAACCTATTCCCTTAGCGGCTTTTACCGCCTCTTCAGGGCTTGAAGCCAGCACTTCTTCCGTGACCGGGATACCGTAAGCCCTGAGTATCAGCTTTGACTGCCATTCCGTTATCGCCCTGCCCCTGAAAGCGCTGTATTCTTTTAAATAACCCAGCGCTTCCTCCTGTTCTTTCGCGGGCCTGCAAGACGGGTAAACCTGCGGTTTGCCTGCTTTTTGAGCCCACTCGGCCAGTGAACTTATCGCCCAGAGCCCGCTTGGGATGTGCTCTATTACGGGAATTCCGGCCTGCACCAGGCCCTTCCTGGCCTCAATCGCATAATCCTGTCCGGTTGGCCAGGAGAATACGACTAACGGTTTGTCGATTTCATTGTAAACCTCGATAATTTTCTTGCCTGCTTCGGGATCGGGCATTTCCAGGTTATAGAAAAACCCGCCAACATCAATTTCCGGATCCTGCATGACCAGCAACAGGGCCCTCTGAAATAGTTCAGTATCGATAAAGAGCTGCGAGGTTAAATCAACGGGATTGCGAACTGCCCCGTAGGCGGGGAAAAACTCGCGCAGCCGTTCCTGGGTATAATCGCTCAGGGTAACCACCTCCAGGCTATACTCGGGGCACTTGTCGGCAACAACTACTCCTCCCCCGCCTGAAATGGTTATAATTGCCATTCTTTTGCCTTTCGGCAGGCGGCCGGTGGCATGAAGGGCAATCAGGGCATTCATCTGCTCAACATCATCGGCGCGGGGCACTCCAAATTGCCTGAACACGCCTTCATATACCTGGTCCGAGCCTACCAGCGCCCCGGTATGGGATGCCGCAGCGGCGGCGCCTGTTTCAGTCCGGCCCACCTTAAGCATGGTGACCAGCTTCTTATTTTCGAGGGCATGCCGGCAGGCTTCACGGAACAGCTTTCCATCGCCCTGGAGACCTTCAAGGTAGCCGGCCACTATCGATACTTCATCAAGACTGACCAGGTAATCAAGTATTTCCGCAAAAGAAACATCGGCTTCGTTGCCCGTGCTTACAAAATAATTAAAGCCGATCGACAGCTGCATGACCATCTGGTATATAATACCGCCCAAACCGCCACTCTGGGTGATAAAGGATAATTTTTTTGGATGGACCAGGTCTTTTCTTTCCTGGTTATAAAAGAAGCTGGCCATGTTACCATTATAGTAATTCAAGATACCAAGACAGTTGGGGCCGAGAATCCGCATCCCGCTTTCATCAGCCAGGCTCTTCATTTCTTCCTGTTCTGCGCGCCCTTCAGCTCCGATTTCGGCGAATCCCGACGTAAATATAATTACAGATTTAACTTTCTTCCCGGCACATTCCCTGAGGACTTCCATAACCTGCGCTGCGGCAACTCCGATAATCGCAAGATCCACCCGACCTTCGATATCAAGTATTGAAGGGTAGCATTTTAATCCCCCGACCCGCTCGTATTTCGGGTTAACGGGATACACATCTCCTTTGTAGCCAAACATGTTCAAGAGGTACAAAGGAATGCCGTTTGGTTTAAGCGCATTTTGACTGGCGCCGATTACTGCAATCGAAGCGGGGTAAAAGAATGTTTCCAGTTCTGAGGGCCTGTTTTGCTGAAGTTCCCTGACATGCCTGCTGTTCATCAACGAATCCTCCTTCAGATAATACGGCAACCGGGAAATGATAGTTTTACCACTTAATATTTTACATGATCAATTAATAAATGGATATACCTTTTCCTGCTTCCTGAAGAAAATATTCTTTGTTCTGCTGAAGGTATCCCGGCCGGCAGGCAAGAATTATTATTAAAACCCATAACGGAGGCGATTGCTTGGAATCTCTGGATAACATCAGCGAAGAACAACAGGACATATTAAAAGAACTGGCAAACATCGGCGTGGGCAACGCAGTGACTGCCCTGTCATCAATGCTGGACGACGAAAGAATTGACATGGAAGTACCGGTCGTAAAGGTAGTCCCTCTCCAGGACGTGCCCGAATCATTCGGCGATCCAGAAAATACTGTAACCGCAACCTTTTGCGAGGCTGAATCGCCTTCTTTTGGCCTGGTTTTGGTATTCGTCATGCCCCTGGACGCTGCTCAGAACATGATATCGAAGATTATGCCCGACCGCTCGGAAAACCTCGGCGAAATGGAGCGTTCACTGCTGATGGAACTGGGAAACATTATTACAGGCTCTTATTTAAGCGCCCTGTCTTTTCTAACCGGGCTTACCTTTCATGCCTCCCCTCCCAGGCTGGGCATCGACATGGCCGGCGCTGTCCTGGGAACGGTCATTGCAGAAACAAAAACGGTGGACGACCAGTTAATCCTTCTCAAAACCTGCCTTAATCTTGAAAGCGGCGGTATAGAGGGCAGTGTCCTTATTCTGCCCGACAGCGGGTCCCTGTTGACTTTATTCAGGCATTTGGGGGCAATATAGCCGGTCTTGCTTTGTTTTCTTGCCAATTGTGTTATTTGACGCAGAAGAGATCATCGTTCAAAATTATACTGGCATATTCTTATGCTATAATGAGAACGGATGATTTTTCTACTTTCCTGAGGAGGTCAATAACCAGTTGGCAGAAAAAAAGTTACCTTTTGATCAACAAAATAAAGCAGCCCGTTATAATAATAACGGGAAAAAGCGTAAAAAAAAGCGCAGTGTAATTAAAATTACACTGCTGGTTATCTTTCTTTTATTCCTTGCCGGCGGAGGCTTTACAGCCTCTGTTGTGATGAGCTATATTGACGAGGCTCCCGAACTTGACCCGGCAAGATTGGCCACAGTTGAAACTTCTTATCTTTACGATCGCCACGGCAATGAGATTACCGCGCTGCACGAAGAGCAAAACCGGGTTGCCGTCGGCCTTGCCGAGATGCCCGCCCATCTTCAACAGGCTTTTATTGCAATTGAAGACGAGCGTTTCGATACCCATTTCGGTTTTGACATCACCGGCAGCATCAGGGCCGCTTATACAAACTTCAGGGCCGGAGCCATAGTCGAGGGAGCAAGCACCATAAGCCAGCAGCTGGCCCAGAATGCTTTTTTAACCACAGAAACCAGCTATAAGCGCAAAATCCAGGAAATCTGGCTGGCTATCCAGTTGGAACGCAATTACAGCAAGGAAGAAATCCTGGAAATGTACCTGAACCGGGTTTACTTCGGAAACGGCGCTTACGGCGTTGAAGCTGCATCCCAGATTTATTTCGATAAAAGCGTCGGCGAGTTAAATACCAATGAAGCAGCCATGCTGGCAGGAGCTGTCCAATCACCGAACTTATTCAACCCGATAGACAACCGGGAGCAGGCGGAATCACGCATGCGCCTGGTCCTATCCAGTATGCACCGCCTGGAAATGATCAGCGATGAAGAGTACAACCGGGCATTGAGCAGAGGCATGACCTACGGTTCACCGCCCGACGAAGAGTACCCCTACCCTCACTTTGTGGATTATGTGGTTCATGATGAACTGATCCGCATCCTGAGCGCAATACCTTCGATCGGTTCCCGCCAGGAAGCTTACCTGGCCATCTATACAGGCGGACTTCGCGTCTATACTACCCTTGACACGAAAATGCAAAGTCATGTCGAATCCGTGCTGGGCCAGACGGATCTCTACCCGACAACAGTTATGGTAAATATGCCCGCAGTAAGAGAAGCCATTGCCGCCCTGCCGGCAGACCAGGAACTTTCACAGGCCCAGCTGGCGGATCTTGTTGACGAAGAAGGAGGTATTCCCCAGCCCCAGGCGGCCATTGTTCTTGCCGATCCCGTAACCGGCGAGATCCAGGCTCTCGGGGGAGGGCGTGAATACCGCAAGAAAAAAGACGAGGTGCTGCGCTTCAGCACCCTGCGCCAGCCCGGCTCGGCAATTAAGCCGATCATGACTTACGGGCCCGCCTTCGAGGAAGGAGTCCTGGCCGGGGCGGGTTCGACACTTGACGACTCGCCATATATTGGACCGCGCGGAGACTGGTTCCCCGAAAACTTCGATTATAAATTCAGGGGCTTCATTCCCGCCCGTGAAGCGCTTTACTTTTCCTATAATATCCCCGCCGTGCGGGCTTTTGAAGCCCTTGGCCCGCAGGTCGGAGCCGAATATGCAGAACGCATGGGGATCAGCACCCTGCACCCCGATGAAAAAGACAACCTGGCCCTGACCCTGGGCGGCTTTACCAGGGGGGTCAGCGCTATCGATATGGCCCAGGCTTACAGTGTTCTGGCCAACCAGGGTATGAAGGTAAACCTGCATACCGTGGAGAAGATCGTCGACCGCCACGGAGAAGTGCTTTACGAAAACAGGTCTAACCCCGAGCAGGTATTAAGCGCCCAGTCGGCATTCCTGGTCAACGATATCCTCCAGGATTTTGTTACCAGGTACCTGGGACGGGCCCTGCAAATTGACCGGCAGGTGGCTGCCAAAACCGGCACAACAGACCAGTGGCGGGATGTATACCTGGTAGCTTACACGCCAAACCTGGTGGCTTCTTTCTGGATGGGTTACGACGAACCGAGAATGGGACGCATCCAACAGGGCTGGCGTTATTCGACCGCTTTTCTCCGGGAAGTATTTTTGGAAGCATTTGAAGACCTGGAAATCAGGGAGTTTGAACAACCCGAAGGAATTGTTAGGGTTACCGTCTGCAGCAGGTCCGGCAAGCTGCCTACCGAATCCTGCCGGGCGGCTGAATCATTAAACAGCGATTACTTTATTGCAGGGCAGGTGCCGACAGAATCCTGCGATATGCATGACGGCCGCTTCTATAACCGTCCTCCCTATATTACTACCGACGGACGCTGGTCTTCACGGGGCGGGCCGGGCCGCGTGCCTGAGGACTCTGTGTTAATGCCTGCCGATCCCAGTTTCAGGGATATGGCCGAGCAGAGAGGGCAGACAACAAGCGAAATTACACTTTTCAATGCTTACGTGACCGGGGACGGGGTTACCCTGCAGTGGGACTATGAGGGTCCCGAAATCAGCGGTTTCGTATTGACAAAATCTGTCCGGGAAGGAACCGGTGGAGATTCAAGCAGAGAACTGGGAGCAAATGCCCGCCAGCATGTCGATACGGATATTGACACCAATTCGATTTATACCTATACCCTGGCCGCAAGAGGAAGCGGGGGCGAACTTTCGGAACCGGCCACGGTTATGATCAGCACCACCACCTCGCCCGGTGGTGGAATCGGCCTGCAGCCCGGCTCGGAGATTGTGCTGATGCCCGATACCGTAGGCAGGTTTTCAGCCCTGGCCGAACTCGAACTATCAAGAGCCGGATTAAAAGTAAATGTCGACCGGGTCAACAGCAATGACGTGTCTTTAAACCGGGTAATCAGGCAGATTCCGGAGGCGGGAACTCCTGTTAATAAAGGGCGCACCGTAACCCTGGTAGTATCAAAAGGGCCGGAGAGATAATTTAATGCCCCGGGCGGTATTGTTTTGTGCTCCAACGGCAAATATCATTTTCCCGCAGGCAGATTATCTGTCCCGGCGGTAAAGACTGAAGAGCCTGGGAGATGCGGGTGGCCGGCTGCTGAACGGAACTGCAGCCGCCTCCATAAAGCATCTCCCCTTCTTTTTCCAACATTCTCCAGTATAAGGGATGCTCCATGCGAAATTCCTCAATTACCTGGGCGGTAGTTTTATAAATGCCCGGCTCAAGCAGGGATATAATTTTTTCCTGCAATAATTCCGTTTTTAACATTTCACACCTTTAAGCTGCGCCATTCAGGACTTGAGCTCAACCACTGTTACCCCTTCTCCGCCTTCCCCGCTTCCCCCGCTGCGAAAAGCGCCGACAAGGGGATGCTCTGCCAGGTAGGCGCGCAGCCCTTCTTTTAATTTGCCCGTTCCTTTCCCGTGAATCAGGTCTACCCGGCTCAACCCGGCCCAGAGGGCATTATCAAGCAGTTTATCGACCAGGGGACGGGCTTCGTCGAGATTAAGGCCTCTTAAATCGATGGAGTTTCGGACCGCTGTATCTTTGCTTACGCTGTAGCTGGCCGTGTCAGGGCTTTTTCCTGTCTTTTTTCCGGCTGTTTCATTTTTCCGCACCGGGCGCAGTTCCCGCAGGGGAAGATGAACATTCATGGAGCCGACCCGGACCAGGGCCTCGTTCGAAGTAAAGGAAATTACCTCCCCTTCCTGTTTTAAACTGCGAACATAAACACGCTGCCCTTCGGCCAGATCTTCTGCTCCCAGTGTCTCATCTTCATCGCCTTCTGTCTGTTCTCCCGCTTCAATTTCGCGGCGCAGGAGGTTCAGTTCCTGGCGGGCCTGCTCGGCGCCGGCCAGCGGTTTCTCGCCGCTCTCGTGTTTCAGGGCGCGCAGTTCTTTGATAACCCGATCTGCGGTGCTTTTTGACCGCTTTATTAACTGCCTGGCTTCTTCCCGGGCTTCCCGCAAAATATCCTCGCGCCTGGCCCTGAGCAGCTCGCGCTCTTTTTCCAGTTCTTCCATCAGAATTTCAGCGCGGCTCCGTTCAATTTCAGCCTGGCGGCTATCTCTGTAAAAGCGCTGCTGATCCTCGACCAGGCTGGCTATAACCGATTCTACCTGATCGTGGGAACGGTGAACAAAAGTTTTGGCATTCTCAAGCACTTTTTGCGGCAGGCCCAGCTGGGCGGCGATATAAAAAGCGTTGCTCTGACCGGGCACGCCCTGCAGAAGCCGGTAAGTAGGAGTCAGGGTGTCGGGATCAAACTCCATGGCCGCATTTTGCATTCGCTCCCGGGCCTGGGCAAAAAGTTTCAACTCGTTAATATGAGTGGTCGCAACTGTCAGCGCTCCTTTTTCAGTCAGTTCTGCCAAGACGGCCATGGCCAGGGCCGAACCCTCGGAGGGGTCCGTCCCGGCTCCCACTTCATCAAAAAGGACCATTGAACCGGGGCCTGCATTTTCCACAATTTCAATAATATTTTTCATATGTCCCGAGAATGTGCTGAGCGATTGAGCTATGCTCTGTTCGTCGCCGATATCCGCCCTCACTTTTTCAAATACGGATACTTTTGTTTCCGGACCGGCCGGTATATGCAGGCCGCTTTGAACCATAACCGTAAGCAGGCCGATAGTTTTCAGGGCAACAGTTTTACCTCCCGTGTTGGGGCCGGTTACGATCAGGGTCTGCACCTCCGCGCCAAGTTTAACGGAAAGCGGCACTTTTTCGCCGGGGAGGAGGGGATGAACTGCATCCACAAAATTTATGCCGGCAGTAATTTCTTCGGACAGCCGGGGCACACTTGCTCCCATCGCCAGGCTCAGGCGGCCCCGGGCAATTATGAAGTCAAGCTCTGTATAAACTGACCTGTTCACGGCCAGCGCATCCGCGTCGGCTGCCACCTGCCCGCTCAGCTCATAGAGAATTCTTTCTATTTCCTGTTCCTCGCGGCGGTGCAGGGAAGTCAGCTCATTTTGCATTTGCACGACCGGAAGCGGTTCTATGAACAATGTAGCGCCGCTTGCAGACTGATCGTGAACCACGCCCTTTACATTTTGCCGGTACTCCTGCCTGACAGGCAAAACGTAGCGGCCGTTGCGGATAGTAACAAGCGTTTCCTGCATGTACTTCCTGTAGGTGGAACTGCGAAGGTACTCGTCAAGCTTATCCCTGATTTTACTCTGTAGCGACTGCTTTTGCCTGCGCAGTGAAGAAAGGGCTGGTGAAGCAGAATCAAGAACATTGCCATCGGAATCGAGCGATCTATCCAGGGCAGCGTTCAATTCATGACAGGGGTCGATCCCGCCGGCGAGGGTAGATAGCAGGGGGTACAATTCACGCTGGTCACCGTCTTTGAAAAATTCTGTCCAGTGCCGGGCCGCCCTGATGAAGGTCATGATCAGGGTCAGTTCCCCCGCCGCAAGCGAAGCGCCTTTGCCGACCCTTGAAAGCTGAGGCTCAATATCTTCAACCGGCGAGGGAGTAAAGGCATTTTTTGAGCTCAACAGGCGGCCTTCGTCCGTTTCTTTCAGGCGCTGCTGAACCGTGGAAAAATCGGCAGAAGGAATAAGCTGCCGGGCTGCCAGCTCGCCCATCGGGCTTACTGTCAATCCGGCAAGCTGCCCGCGGATCTGATCGTACTCCAGCACTTTTATTTCACGGGCGGTAATTACTTCGTCCAAGCGCAATCTCTCCTTGATAAATAGTTACTTCCGCTGACTGTAAAACGAAGCAGTTTATCAGCCGCCGAAGTTATTCCGATCCTTGGAGTGACAGCAACCTCCACCTGACCGTCAACTACCCCGTTCTGTACAAGATAAAGGGGTTTTCTGCGCAGATCATGGCCATTTAGATGCTTATCAATGGCAAATGCCTGGCATAATTTTCCCGGACCGTTGGCCAGGTTTTCTTTTTTTACAGGCCGTCCGCGACGCTGTAACATTAATTCCAGTCCCTCCACGGGCTCAACTGCCCTGATTAAAACTGCCTCGCCTTTCCCTTCCGGACCGGTTACCACGTTAAAGCAGTGATAATTGCCGTAAATAAAGTATATATAAGCTGTTCCGGCCGGACCAAACATGGCAGCATTCCGCCTGGTCATACCCCGGGAGGCATGGCAGGCAGGATCGTTTTCGCTCAGGTAGGCCTCGGTTTCAACAATTATCCCGGAAACCGCCCCTTCGCCTGTTTCGCGGAACAGGAAGTGGCCCAGCAGGGCGCGGGCAACCTCCTCTGTTTTACTGCCGGAAATAACATTCTCAAACAGGCTAATCAAAAAATCGGTCCTTTCCGTTGCATAAAACCTTCACACCTGATCTCACATGTATCTGAAATGGTCATAAAAAACCGGTATTCTTTAAAACTAAAGCATACCGGCGGCAATAAGTCCTGGTTAACCGTTCCGATTGATATAATAACCGAGAAACATATCCCTGATATCCCGGGCGATCGGGGTCAGGTAGTAATCGGCTATGAAAACTACCTCAGAGTTTTCGAGGGCGTCCATAAAAAACTGCATGGGGATTAACGAAAGCCCTGCCATGATAATATAAACAAAAACCACCCCGACCAGCGCACCGAGCACACCTCCGCCTACCCGGTTAAAAAAACCGATTACCGGAATTCGGTTTACCGACCTGAAGCCGCCGGAAAACAGGCGGAATACTATGCTTAACAGCAGGAACAAAACCAGGAAAGCAAGCACGCCCGCCACCAGTTGAGGCGCTGCCTCCAGTGCTACTTCAAATCCCATATTTTCAATAACTTCGTGATGGGGCATGATGTCTTCAGGGTTGATATACTCAGCCAGGGCAGGGCTAAACAACCGGCTCCCCCAGAGAGATACAATAATGATCAGGACAAAACCGAAGATATCGAAGAGCTGCTTGACCATTCCACGTCCAAAGCCGCTTAAAAAATGCAGCAAAAAAACAATAACCAGGAAAATATCAAGCCAGTTCATTTTCGTTCCCACGCCTTTCAGGCTGCCCTGCTGTATACCCCTGTTTTTCTTCTTTGAGTTTTAGCAGTTCATCGGCCAGGTTAAGGGCAGCTAAAACAGCAATTTTCTGCTTGCTCATCTGATGATTGTTTTCCGACAGCGATCTCATCAGGCGGTCAACATAACGGCCGACATTGAGCATTTTTTCCGGGGCAGAAGTTCCCTTGAGAATATACTCCTCCCCCATTATGTGTACCGTCACCCGGCTCTTTTCCTTATCCTCCATTAAGTGTGCCGCCCTTCCTGTTTATTTAGGAAGCTGTGCCTGCTTTATTCGAGGTTCCCGGGCGAATATCCTGCCTGCTCAACTGCGCAAAACGGCACCCAGGTCAAAAAGTGCCTGCTCAATATTTTTCTGGGCCCGGTTTACCTCGCTGTCGGTGAGAGTGCCTTCATCCCGCCTGAATGTAATTGAATAAGCCAGGCTGCGTTTTCCTTCAGGAATTTGCCTGCCCTCATAAAGATCAAAAAGCCTGACACTACTGACCAGACCGCCGCCGGCTTTTCTGATGGCCTGTTCCAGCCGCAGGGCGGAGATGTCGCGGGAGACAACCACCGCCAGGTCTCTTTTTGCTGCAGGATAGCGGGGCAGGGCAACAACTCTTGGCACAAGGTTGGCCATTTTACCAAGCACTTCCATGTCAAGTTCGCAAACAGCTACCTGCTGGTCTATTTCCCATTCCCCGGCGACTTCCGGATGAAGCTGCCCCAAAAAGCCCACTTCCTCGCCGCAGGCGCTAATTATGGCGCACCTGGTCGGATGAGAAAAAGGCAGGGCCTGCGGAATGTAGCAGGTATCGTAAATTTGTAGGCGGTTGAAAAGTGTTTCCAGGACACCTTTCAGGGCGAAAAAGTCTGCTTCCCGGGCGGGAACCAGCCAGTTCGGCTCCGGGATCAGACCGGTAACAGCCAGGGTCAGTTTAACTTTTTCACGGGGCAACACTGTCAGGGGCAATGACTCGGGCTCGTAAACCGAGCCAATTTCAAAAAGCCTCTGGTTAAGCTCCCGGTGGCTAAAGTTATGCTGCATCACTTTTAATAGCCCGGGCAGCTGGGTGGTCCGCATAACAGCCTGTTCCTCAGAAAAAGGATTACGAACCGGAACAGCCCGTCTCCTGTAATCATCGTCCGGCAGCCTGAGTTGAAGGA
>SLSE01000070.1 GCA_007130585.1 Syntrophomonadaceae bacterium
ATCCAGCGCCCGGAAGGCATTCTGCAGCACTTTTTCTTTCGGGCATATGTTCAGCGATACCCAGATTGCGTCACAATCCGGATCAGTGATCTCGCTGCCCTCGCAGTTCTTGATCTTGATCCTGTCGTCAAGGTTCAGTTTTTTCACCAGCAGTCCGCCTTTTTTTACGGCATGGTAATCGCAATCCCATCCTTCCACTGTATAGCCCTGTTCCGCCAGGAAAATAGCGGTATAAGGGTAAGGCCCGCTGCCGATGTGAATAACTTTTGCCCCGGGCCGAAGGTTGGCCATGTCCAGTTCTCTTTCCAGCATCCGGCGGTAAAAAATATTATAGTAGGCTCCGGCCAGGAGCGGATGGTCATGGGATAGATTCTCAATTTTTTGTGAAAGGCTGAAAAAAGGCGATACCCGCCTGCGCTCTAATGAGCAGTCGTTAAACTGCGGACAGCTTTCACTAGTCTTTGTTGTCTTAACCTGTGCTACCGGCATAAATTTATTCTCCTTCCGTAAATTGTTGTTTTACTAAGAAGCCCTGTGAAGAGCGCCCAGTTTCATTTGTACTTCCGGCAGGCGGTAAGCCTTTTACCAGGTCTCCGGCAATAAAAACCGCTACTGGAACAGACAGCAGCAGGGGAAACCAGTAAGTGGCCAGGCGGGAAAGCAGGGCTACCGACAGCCCGTAAACAGGAAGAATCCCGGCCAGTGAAAAGAGCAGGGCCATACTTCCTTCAAATGAACCGAGACCGCCGGGAAGGAGCGGAACCATACTGATCATGTAAGCAGTAAATGTAATCATGGTTACCGTGGCCAGGTCCGTTTCAAGGGAAAGCATGCGGCAGACAATAAAGATTTTGACGGGATAGAGGCTCCAGATCAGCGCTGATATAAAAATTAATCCCAGCTGTTCCAGGTAGTTGACCTGGCTGCGTGAACTGACGGATGCTTCCCTGATAAAGCTGCCGACCGCGTGGTATTTTGAACAAACCAGGTTAACTGTCCTGCCCGGCTTCTCATCACGGCGGGTCCTGTCATTTCTGGCGGATGGGCTCTTAGTTGTGCCGGCTTTTTTATGGAGCCACCAGACAGCTCCGAAGAAAAGAACCAGGAATATAAAAGCGCCCGGAACCGCCGGGGGCAGTTGATAACGCCAGGAGCCCAGCCCGAAAGACAGGGCAGCCAGGGCCAGGAAGGGAAGCAGGGAATAATATTTTAAGGCCAGTATAATGCCGGCCAGCTGTCTGCCGGGAAGTGCAGTCAGCCTGTGGAAGAGGTATACTTTTGCGCTTTCTCCGCCGAGCTTTGCGGCCGGGGTAATACTTTCCACGTAATTGCCGGCCAGGATTACAGAAAAGATCTTGCCGGCAGAAACGGAGCTGCCCGATTTAATTAGCATAAATTTCCATTGAAAGGTAGTCAACGCCAGGGTTGCCAGCTGAAGCAGAAAAAGCAAGCCCATGGTTGCCGGGTTGGCTCTGCTCAGCTGTTTTCCCACTTCTTCCCAACCGAAAAAAACGGCAAAGATTACAAGCGCTCCCAGGCTCAAAAGCAAAAACAAAGGTTTTTTATTAATCATATCCGGACAGCCTCATCTTCTTCCCTGTTAGTAAGGTTTTACTAACTTAGTAAGGCCTTGCTAACTTATAGGGCTTTTATTATGCCCTCCCCTTTGATATGAGAGCAGGGTCAGGGCATAAGACAGCCTATGTTATTGCTACCTAACTTTTATAACACGGGATAGCAGCGTTTGTCAAGACCCGGTCTTAGGGTTATAATTGTTAAGGTTGAAAAAGTTTTTTACAAGGAGATGTAGTCGTTGCAGTTACTGGATGGCGAGAAGGAGCAAATCCTTTCTGTAGTTGATAGAGTGCTTAACAAGAGCAACAAAAAGCGGGAAGATTTAATTCCCGTTTTACAACAGGTCCAGGCTGAACTGGGCTATCTTCCGGCCCTGGCCATGGAAAAAATAGCCGCAGGCACGGGGGTGCCGGCCGCCGATATTTACGGGCTGGCCACTTTCTATAACCAGTTTCGGCTTAACCCCCCTGGCGATCACCAGGTAAAAGTCTGTCTCGGAACCGCCTGCTATATGGTTGGCGGCGACATTACCCTTGAATCGTTCGAACGGCGGATGGAAATCAGGGAAGGCGAAACAACCCCTGACCGCCGCTACAGCCTGGAACGGGTGGCCTGTGTCGGGTGCTGCACAATGGCGCCTGTAGTGGTTGTTGATGATCAGGTGGAGGGTAAGGTTACCCCGACCAGGGTGGATGGGATTATGCTTGAGCTGGAGGCCAAAAACGGCCAAACCGGAAAAGAGGACCAATCTGCAGGCGGCCGTGACGGCAGACAAGAAGAAGGTGAACAGGAATGAGTACTTCCGGACCCCGTGAAGAATACGGCAAACTGCTTGAGGAAGCCAGGGAAAAGGTTAAATCAGGAGAAGGCAGGGCCCGGGTTCTGGTCGGAACCGCAACCTGCGGTGTATCGGCGGGAGCTTTGAAAATAAAAGAGGACTTTATAAACGAAATACAATCAAAGGGCCTTGACGCTGATGTTGTGGAAGTGGGCTGCATGGGGCACTGTTATGCAGAACCGCTGGCGGTTATCGCCAAACCCGGCTTTCCCCCGGTCTGTTACGGTTATCTTGATGACGGCCTTGTACACCGCCTGGTGGAAGATTTTTTAGCCGGAGACGATCCCTCCTATGAATATGCTCTTGCTGCCCTGGAACGAAACGATGTTTTTCCGACCTTTGAGGATTTTCCGCGCGGAGTGTACGAGGAAAAATTGATTCTCGAAAACTGCGGTTACATCGATGCCTACGATCTGGACAGCTATATAGCCCGTGATGGTTACGGGGCCCTGGCAAAAGCGCTCTCCGGCGAACCCCGGGCAGTCCTGGAAGAAGTTAAGGCAGCCAACCTGCGCGGGCGCGGCGGAGCCGGGTTTCCGGCCGGAATCAAGTGGGAAGCCTCCTTAAACGGCGGGGATAGTGAAAAATATGTTATCTGCAATGCCGATGAAGGCGATCCCGGCGCTTTCATGGATCGAAGCATTTTGGAGTCGGATCCCCACCTTGTTATAGAAGGAATGATCCTCTGCGCTTACGCGATCGGCGCTGAAAAGGGTTATTTATATATCAGGGCCGAGTATCCGCGTGCCGTGGGGCATGTGCAGCAGGCCATTGACCGGGCCCGGGAAAAAGGCCTGCTCGGCACTTCCATACTGGGAACTGATTTTAATTTTGATCTTGAAATATTCCAGGGGTCAGGGGCTTTTGTCTGCGGCGAGGCTACTGCCCTGGTAAGTTCGATGGAAGGGAAAATGGGTATGCCTGAAAGCAGGCCTCCACGCCTGGCCAGCCATGGCCTCAGGGGAAAACCGACCATCCTGAATAACGTTAAAACCTTTGCCTATGTGCCTTTTATCATCAACCGGGGAGCCGACTGGTTTAAAGGAATCGGTACGGAAGAAAGTCCCGGAACGGCGGTATTTTCGCTGGTTGGCAAGGTAAACAGCACGGGGCTGGTTGAGGTGCCGATGGGAACGACACTTCGCCAGTTAATTTTTGAGGTGGGCGACGGTTTGCGTGACGGTAAAGAATTTAAAGCGGTACAAATCGGCGGGCCCTCGGGCGGTTGCCTTCCGGAATCGGCTCTTGATGTTCCCATTGACTTTGATTCCCTTCATGAGGCGGGAGCGATCATGGGCTCCGGAGGCCTGGTTGTGATGGACGAGAATGATTGCATGGTTGCCGTAGCCCGTTATTTCCTGGAGTTCACCCAGCACGAATCATGCGGCAAGTGTACTTTCTGCCGCCTGGGGACAAAGCATATGCTCGATATCCTTAACGATATCTGCAGGGGGGAAGGCGATCCCGAAACTCTCAACCTCCTTAAAGAGCTGGCTGAAGATGTGCGCGACGGTTCGCTCTGCAACCTGGGAAGGACCGCGCCTAACCCGGTTTTAACGACCCTGAAGTACTTTATGGATGAATATAAAGCTCATATTGAAGAGGGATGCTGCCCGGCCCGGGTCTGCCGTGATTTGATCCTTTTTTATATCGAACCGCCCCGGTGCAGCAAGCTCTGCAATGTCTGCGTGGGAAGCTGCCCCACTGAAGCAATATTTACCAGGGATGATGGCTTGAAGGAGATTGACCAGGAAAAATGCGTTAAATGCAACAACTGCCTTAAAGCCTGCCCGCCTGAATATAATGCGGTAATTAAGCTTTCGCCTCCTGTGCTGCCGCCGGAAAAGGAGAAAAAAGCGAAATGAGTGAATATGTAAAAATTGTCATAGACGGCACGGAAGTTAAAGCCAGGCGCGGGGAAAAACTGCTCTGGGCAGCCCTGGAAAATGACATCTATATCCCCCACCTCTGCGCCATCAGGGAAGAAGCAAGGCCGAACGCTTCCTGCCGCCTATGTTTCGTTGAAGTTGAAGGAACGCAGGATCCCGTGCCTTCCTGTACCAGAACAGTAGAAGATGGCATGGTGGTGAAAACCAGGAGTCCCCGCGTGGACCGCCTGGTCAAGACAGGTTTTGAACTGCTGCTCTCTGATCACGACCTGAAATGCCGCCAGTGCCCTGCCAACCGTAATTGCGCCCTGCAGACGATAGCAAAAAAGCGCGGCCTGAAGCTGAAACAAAAAAGATTTAAACCGGTAGCCAGGAATTACGAAATTGATGACAGCCCGGAAGAATTTGCTTTTAACCGCAACCGCTGTGTGCTCTGCGGACAGTGTGTTTTTGCCGACCGCAGGGAGAACGAAACCGGGGTGATCGGATTTGCCGGGCGCGGCATAAACCGGGTGGTGACCACCTTCCAGGACCTTCCCCTGGCCGAATCGATCTGCAGGAAATGCAAGGTGTGTGTCGATGTCTGCCCGGTGGGCGCCCTTTACTACAAGAAAAGTCCGGAATAGGCACTGCTTGCTTGATCGAAGATAAGGCCCGAAAAAGCCGTCTTGAATGCAAATTTATTTATCGCTGCCCTGCCCGTATTTCTTGCCTTTTCAAAGCGGATTCTTTTAAAAATATCTTTTCTCGTCCTGTCTTCATGCCGCTGGTGGCGGGCGCCTCCCCGGGCCGGGTCAGTTAATCTGGCAGGTTGCTTTATGTCCAGAAAAGCCTTTAAAAACAGGCTTTTCCCGGTTCTTATTTTTTACAAATCCCCCCGAACATGTTATACTTATATTAACTTCTTCTGCCTTTTCGCAGGAGAAAAATTAATTTATAGGAGCTGACTTTTAATGTCCGGGCTAGTTGCCATCTTTGGCAAGAAAAGTGAAGAATCCGATCTGGAACCGCTTATAGAAAGTGTTAAATTCAGGGGCGCCACAAAGGGCCTGCAGGCTGATGAAGAGGGTTACGGTATGGCGACCCTGAGCAGCTCCGCTTCGGGTAAAGAAAGTGACATATCCGCAGCGCTGGACGGATATATGGTGTTTTCTGAAGAGGAAGGGACTATTATGCAGGGTGGTGAAGGTGAAGACAGGTTTTGTGACCTGTTTGATAAGGAAGGCCTTTCCTGTTTCGAGAGCATCGAGGGAGAATTTGCCATAGCGTATTTTGACGAAGATGGCAGTCACCTGGTGGCCCGCGACCCCTTTGGGGTTAAGCCTTTGTATTACGCCAAAAAAGAGGGGACCCTCTATATTGCCCCGGAAATAAAAGCGCTTATTGATCTCGATGTCCCGATCAAAGAGGCCCCTCCCGGCAGCTACCTGGATGATAAAAGAGGATGGGTGAAATATTATAAAGTGCCGCGGGTTATTGAAAATAAAGATCTTACCCTCGAAGAAGCCGAAGAAAAAATGCGCCAGCTGCTTTACCTTGCCGTGGAAGAAAGGGTTAAGGGCGCGCAAAACCTGGGCTTTTACCTGAGCGGCGGTCTTGACAGCAGCATTATCGCTGCGCTGGGGTCCGAAATATCAGATCAGCAGATTGACACCTATACTGTCGGTGTAAAAGGCAGCCAGGATATAGAATATGCCAGGATTGTTGCTGAAAGAATCGGCGCCAACCCCCATGTTTACACGTATAGCCTTGATGAAATGCTCGAAGTCCTGCCCAAGGTAATTTTTCACCTGGAGTCTTTCGACTGTGCCTACGTGCGCTCGTCGATTCCCAACTATCTTGCCGCCCGTTATGCTGCCAGGGACGGCCGCAGGATAATGGTTACCGGGGAAGGGGCCGATGAGATTTTCGCCGGTTACAGCTATCTGAAGACGCTTGATTCTGAACAGGAAATTACCGAGGAGATTGAAGGGTTTCTGAAAAATTTAAGCAAAACGGGCTTGCAGAGAGTGGATCGCATGAATGCCGCTCACGGGCTGGACTGCAGGGTGCCTTTCCTGAAACCGGCCCTGCTGGAACTGGTTCAGCAGTTCCCCCTGGACTGGAAACTGCATGACCGTGAAGAAGACGAGCCCGTTGACAAGTGGATCCTCAGGCGCGCTTTTGTGCCGGAATTGGGTTCCAAGGTGGCCTGGCGGGAAAAGCAGCAGTTTGACCAGGGATCGGGATCTTCGGATATGCTGACTGCAGTGGCGGAAGAAGCGATCAGCGATGCAGAATATGCCCGTGAATCAGCTGATGCTCCCGTGCCGGTCAGGAACAAGGAAGAACTGTATTACTACCGGATATTCAGGCGCTATTTCCCGGAATCAATACTTCCGCTCGTGGGGCGCTGGACAAAAACCAGTTAATTCCGTAAGGAGCGCGGTTTATGAGCTATAAAGCCGTAATATTTGATCTCGACGGAACACTGCTTGATACCCTGAAAGATTTAGCCCTTTCGGTAAATGCCGTCCTGGTTAAAAAAGGGTATAAAAGCCACCCTGTTAGCGCCTACCGCTATTTTGTCGGAGATGGCATAGAAAAGCTGGTGCGGCGATCTTTCCCCCCCGGGAGCATTGACGGCGAAAGCGACCTGAACGCAGCGGTTGCCGCAGTAAAAGAAGAGTACAGCCGGCGATGGTCTGATTATACGGAGCCTTACCCCGGGGTGCCGGAATTACTTGACTTCCTTGAAAAGGAAGGAATCCCGAAAGCAATATTCTCAAATAAGCTGCATGAGTTTGCCAGGTTAAATGTAGAGAAGCTGCTGCCGGATTGGACTTTCACGGAAGTATGCGGTATCAGGGACGGGATTCCTTACAAGCCCGATCCCCGGGGGGCCCTGCAAATTGCCGGAGCCCTTAACTTGAACCCCCGGGAAATCATTTATGTTGGCGATACGGCCACAGATATGAAAACAGCGGTGGCGGGGGGTTTTTACCCGGTAGGAGCCCTGTGGGGCTTCCGGACAGCTGACGAACTGCTTGAAAACGGGGCTGAAAGCCTGGCCGAAACTCCGCTGGAAGTAGCAAAATTTTTTAAATAGCGCCTGACGGGATCCGGCCGGGAGCATTTTTTATTTGGAGGAGATTATGACAGTAAAACCGGCATACCTTGTGGATTTTGACGGAACAGTAACTACAGAAGATATCTCTTACGAGCTGGCAGTACAATTAGCCGGCGAAGGTTATGATGAAATTGACCGTGTTTACCGGAACAAGGAAATAACGATCCGTGAATGGTTGTGGCGGACCGTGAAGCTCCTCCCCCCTGACAGGGAAATGCTCCTGTCAAAATCATTCAATTGGACATCGATCAGGCCCGGATTTGAAAGGTTCCTGGAACATGCCCGCAGCCAGGGCAGCCCGGTGATTGTTGCCAGCGATGGGTTCGGTTTTTATATTGAGCCGATCCTGGAAAAGTCCGGCCTTCTTGATCAGGTCACTACCGTTTACCGCAATGATACCGTTCTGAACCATGAAGGCCGCCTCGAGGTTAAGATGCCCCATGCTCACAGTATTTGCCCGGTTTGCGGAAATTGCAAGGCCTTTCACGTGGTTAATTTAAAAAAACAGGGCTACCCGGTCATTTACGTCGGGGATGGCAGCAACGATCGTTACGGTGCATCATGGGGGGACCATGTCTGCGCGCGCGAACAGCTGCTGCAGTACAGCCGAAAATATAACTTTGCCCACTCGCCATGGGACGATTTTTACGATATTATTAATGTCGGAACACCTGAGCTGCAGGATTGCTCGGAGAGTTCCCTCTGCTGCCCCCTGGGCAGGGGCGTAAAAGAATAATATATTGTCCGGCAGACCAGCTGAACAGGGAGGACCCGGCATGACTTACACGGAACAGGTTGAAAAACTTGCCGAGTTGATAAAAGAACATAATAACGTATACACCCTCACCGGAGCAGGAATCAGCACCGCGAGCGGTGTTCCCGATTTCCGTTCCCCGGGAACGGGTTTATGGGAAAAAGTTGATCCCATGGCTGTCTCCTCGGTGGATGTCCTGTATAATAATCCACGCCTTTTTTATGAAGCCGGGTTCAGCCGTTTTGCCAGGATTTCAAATGCCAGCCCAAATAAAGGGCACAGGGTCCTGGCTGATCTTGAAGAACGTGGATACATAAAAGGTGTAATAACCCAGAATATTGACGGCCTTCACGTGGAGGCCGGTTCAAAAAACGTATGGGAGGTTCACGGCCATTTGCGTTCCGGCTACTGCCTGGGCTGTAATAAAAAATATCCTTTCGAAGAACTGGTTCATCAGGTAGAGTTGAAAAGGATCCCGCCGGTTTGCCATAACTGCCACGGTATGCTCAGGCCGGATGTAGTTCTTTTTGGCGACCCCATGCCGACTTTCTTTTTTGAACTGCAGCACAAAATCCAGATGGAATGTGATTTTATGCTGGTTGTAGGCAGCAGCCTGGTAGTATACCCGGTAGCAGATTTACCCCGGATGACAAAAAAAATGGCGATCATAAACAACCAGCCCACTGACTACGATGCAAAATCGGAAGTGGTAATCAGGGAAGATATTTCCGAAACGCTCTCCGATCTGCGGGAGAAATTAAAAAGTGATTGATCCTGGTATTTTTCATTATCCCCCTGGAGGTGTCTTTCCTTGCCGTTAAAAAAAATTATTTATACTATAGTCATAGCCCTGATCGGCATAACCGGCCTTTATATTATAATTGCCTCGGGACAGGTCCCCCTTGATCCCTACAGCATAATACTGACCCTGATCGTAGCCGGGGTTGCCGTCTATTTTTATATTACTTTAGGCCGCCGGCAGGTTTAATTTTTTCTTTAAAAAGATCGCGATCATGTTATAATAGCCATTGATAATAACTGAGAGGTGAGGCAGCTGCGCTTGCGATACGTGGAAAAACCGGAGCTCTCCGCGCGGGTTGTCGCCGACCTGAGAATCAAAGTCGGCTGGGAAGCCAGGGAAGAACAGCTGGAAACTGTCCTCGGCCGCACTTATCTCAGTATAGCCTGTTTTGACGAAAACAACCTGGTAGGATTTGTAGATGTGATCAGTGACGGCGTGGAAGATGCGCTAATCCGCAACCTGATTGTTGATCCCGGTTATCACCAAAAAGGGATCGGGCATAAATTACTGGGCATTGTTGTCAGGCGTTTAAAGGCTGATCAGATCAAGACGGTTAATGTTTTATTCGAACCCGGGCTGAACGAGTTTTATCGCAAGGCCGGGTTTAAAATTGTAAGCGGCGGGATTATAGATACTGAAGAAGGGTTTTGATTCTTTATGAAGGTTGCTTTTTTCTTAACCCCCAAGAGTGAAGTTGTCTGCCTTACACCAAATACAACCATGCGCCAGGCCCTGGAACGAATGGAACGTAACAGCTTTGCAGCAGTGCCGCTGGTAGACGAACACGGCTGTTATGCGGGAACGCTCACCGAAGGGGATCTGCTCTGGAAATTGAAAAATACCCCGGGGCTCGATCTGAACGGCATGGAGAGGATCACTGTAAAGGAGATATCGTCCCAATCTAAAAACAGGCCTGTCCGGATCGATGCAAGAATAGTGGATCTTCTAACTGTAGCCAGCGGGCAAAATTTCGTTCCCGTAGTCGATGACCAGGGCGTCTTTATAGGGATTGTCCGGCGCCGGGAGATTATAGAGTACTGCGCCGAGCTTATAAAAGAAAAAGAAGCAGGCAGGATCTAACGGTTTGCAGCCCGGCAGGGGGGCGGATAAATGAATATTAAGAGACCGGTTACATTTGATGGAATGGACATTCCGGGCAGGATAGGGCTGGTTAAGCCCTTTCTGGCCATGGAAATCCTGGAAAAAGCCCAGCAGCTCGAAGCGACGGGCAGATCTATCGTGCACATGGAAGTCGGTGAACCCGGCGGGGAAACGCCGGCGGCCATTAAAGATGCCGCTGTCGAGGCAATCCGTAATAATGATACCGGCTATACACACAGCCTGGGCAAACCTGAATTGAGAGAAGCGATTGCAGATTATTATAACCGGACTTACCGGGTCAGTATTGTCCCCGAACAGGTTATTGTTACTTCGGGGTCTTCACCTGCCATGCTGCTCGCTTTTTCTGCCCTCCTGGATCACGGGGACCGGATCATCATGGCGGATCCCTACTATGCCTGCTATCCCAACTTTGTGAATTACATCGGGGCCGAACCGCTGACTGTTCCTGTCCGGGAAGAAGACGCTTTCAGGCTCCAACCCGGGGAAGTAAAAAAGCGCCTGGATCCTTCTGTAAAGGGGATCCTGGTCAACTCTCCCGCCAACCCGACCGGGGCTGTCCTGGGAGAAAGAGAGCTTAAAGGCCTCGCGGAGCTGGGCCCTTATATTGTATCCGACGAAGTTTATCACGGCATTAACTACACGGAACGGGACCGCTCAATCCTTGAGTTTACCGATCGGGCCCTGGTGATTAACGGCTTTTCCAAGCGCAACATCATGACCGGCTGGCGGCTGGGTTACCTGATTGCTCCCCTGACCCTGGTCCGGAACATTCAGAAACTGCAGCAAAACCTGTTTATCTGTGCCTGTGCATTCATCCAGGCGGCGGGCCTGGCCGCTCTCCGTGAAAGCCCCTCAGTCCTGGAAAAACGTTTCGGCAGCTATAACGAGCGCCGTCTTTATCTCTACAACGCGCTGCAGGAAATTGGCATAGCGCCGGCTAAGCCTCCGGACGGAGCATTTTATATGATGGCCAATGTAAAGGCCTATACGGGGGACTCCTATGCTTTTGCCATTCGGGTTTTGGAAGAAGCAGGGGTAGCGGTTACGCCCGGAATTGATTTCGGCCCGGGCGCAGAGGGCTACATACGTCTTTCTTATGCCTGTTCAATGGAGACAGTTACAGAGGCTGTCCGGCGCCTGGGGCATTTTTTTAAAAACCTTTAACCGTCCAGGCAGGTTATGGAAGAGGGGCTGGCTGATGCCGCAAAAAAGGGTTGTAATAATTGCAGGCGGAGATCTTGAAGATTTGAATTTTTACCATAACATGATCGGGGACGACGATTATATTATCTGTGCAAACGGCGGGACAGGCCATGCCCTGGCCCTGGGACTGGAACCGGATTTAGTGATCGGAGACCTTGATTCACTGGAACCCCGGGATCGCGAAGCGCTGGAAGAGATCAGCGCCGAAATGATCAGCTACCCTTCAGAAAAAGACAAGTCCGACCTGGAGCTGGCGCTGGATCACGCTGTTTCTATTAACCCTTCTCGGATAGTAATTATCGGAGCGCTGGGCGGAGCGAGGTTCGATCATGCTTTTGTTAACGCCCTGTTGCTTTACATCCCTCTTAAAAAGGGCATACCGGCCCGTATTGTTGACGAGCGCCAGGAAATTATCCTGGCCAGGGAAGAGGTCGTTATTAACGGTACTGTGGGCGACTGCCTTTCGCTTTTTGCCCTTACCAACGAGGTTAGCGGAATTGTCACCACAGGTTTAAAATATAACCTTAACAACAAGCCTCTTCGCTATGCTTCCACCCTGGGCCTCAGCAACGAACTAACCGCCTCCGAGGTTAATATTAATTTCCAGTCCGGCCTCCTGTTGATTATCAAAACATCTGCTGCTGTTTCCAGGGCTACTGATTTTAGCTGGCCAGGGCATTGATGAAGAGCTGTTTGTAGAGAGTAAACTCTTTGGTGACCATCATTGCCTTGGTCCTGGGACGGGGCAGCTCTATAACCTGCTCCAGGGCATTTTTGCCCGGCCGTTCGCTGATTACGCAGATCCGGTCGGATAGGTAAATCGCCTCATCAATACTGTGCGTAACAAAAAGGACAGAGCGCCTGAAGCGCCTCCAAATATCGAGCAGCCAGTCCTGCATGCTTTCCCTTGTCAGGGCATCCAGGGCGGCGAAAGGTTCATCCAGCAGCATTAAATTGCTTTCAACTAACATCGTTCTCAGGAGGGCCGCCCTCTGCCTCATCCCCCCGGAAAGCTGCACGGGGTAGTAGTCGGCAAAACCTTCCAGGCCGAAGACGGGCAGCATCTCCTCTACGCGCCGGTAAGCTTCTCTTTTTCCGGTTTTAACTGCAAGAAGGGGGAGCGCAGCATTTTGTTTTAAGGTCTTCCAGGGAAACAGGAGATCCTGCTGGGGCATGTAACCCACTAACTGGGGAGCGCCTGTTATATCCTTTCCGTTGATCAGGATTCGGCCCCTGTCCGGTTTAAGAAGGCCGGCGGCGATTTTAAGAATTGTGGTTTTCCCGGAACCGCTTGGTCCTAATACCGAGACGAATTCTCCCTCCC
Organism: Syntrophomonadaceae bacterium; assembly: GCA_007130585.1. Classification (GTDB taxonomy): domain Bacteria; phylum Bacillota; class Dethiobacteria; order DTU022; family DTU022; genus T3SED10-7. Next base: position 12,617 of record SLSE01000070.1, read on the forward strand.
CGACATGCAGGGAAACATCCTCCAGCACGGCCAACCGCTGTGTCCCCGAGTAGTATGTAGAGCTTACGTTTTCCATCGACAGCTTTTCGATAAAAATCACCTCAGGAATTGGTTGGTGAAGGCTTCTTCCGGGTCCGGCATTTCTTCTATCAATTCATACTCGTATAACCAGCGGCTGTAAGCCTCCCAGGTTTCCTTATCCTGCAGGCCCCATATTTCGGCATCAGCCTGGTATTTGTCCGCCAGCCATTCCTGGCTGGCCATGACCAGTTCTTCATCCAGTTCCGGGGCGTGAGCCAACAGGTGTGCTGCTGCGGTTTCCGGGTTTTCTATGGCAAGCCGGTACCCTTTTGCCGTGGCTTCCATAAACTTTTCGATCAACTCCGGATCATCGGCGATCAGGTCCTCAGAGGTGATCAGGACGGGAGTATAATAATCAAGGGCCGGCTCTTCTTCCCGCAGTTCGATAAAGTTAAGATCCATGCCCTGCAGTTCGGCTTCAATGCCCGTCCAGCCGTAATAGATCCAGGCAAAATCGGCTTCTCTCTCAATTACAATCAGGGAGTCGACTTCTCCCGTGGTTATAATATCGACCTCTTCAAAATCGGCATCATACTGTTTCATCAGCGCTTCAATCATCGCCTCCTCCACCGGAGATCCCCAGCCTCCGTAACTTTTTCCCTCGAAATCGGCGGGGCTTTCAATTCCCCGGTCCTGCAGGGAGGCAAAGCCCGAAGTGTTGTGCTGTATAATAGCGGCAATGGAAACAACGGGGATATCATTAAGGCGGGCATAAGTAATTTCTTCCTGGTAGCTGATGCCGAATTCCGCCTGCCCGGCGGCAACAAGCTGGACAACGCTGCCCGGGGCCTCGATCAACTCCACACTCAGCCCCTCTTCTTCGTAGTAGCCTTCTTCAATAGCAGTGTAAATTCCACTGTAATTAGTATTGGGCGTCCAGTCCAGGAGTACCGTTACCTGGTCCGGATCAGCCGGTTCTGCAGGATCGCAGCCGGCAGAGACAACTAAAAGCAGCATGGAAATAACGATTAAAAAGCTTTTACTGAAGTAACGCATTCCAATCAATCCTCCGATATTTTATGTGTTTTCCTTCTCCAGGGCATAACCAGCCACCCGCTTACCTCTACCAGCTTAAAAAAGGCCAGGCTGAGTATTATCACTACTATTATCGAGGCAAAAAGGTCGCTGGTGCGAAAAGAATTCATGGCCCTGAGCATGTAAATTCCGAGGCCGGCCCGGGCTCCCAGCCATTCCCCGATTATTGCCCCCAGCACACTGTAAGTTGCGGCAATCTTCAACCCTGAGAAGAAGTACGGCAGGGCGGAGGGCAGCTGAACCGACCGCATAATCATCCAGCGGTCGGCATGCATGGTCTGCATAAGCTCTACAGCCTCCCGGTCGACCTGGTCGAACCCTTCAACCAGGTTAACGGCAAGCGGAAAGAAGCAGACCAGCGCTACTATAAGCACTTTGGGCAGAAGGCCGACCCCGAACCAGATCAGCATTAAAGGTGCCAGGGCAAAAATTGGGATGGCCTGCGATATAACCAGCACCGGGTAAACGGCCTGCTTCAGGGTAGCCCAACGATCCATGGCCGTCGCCAGCAGCAGGGCAACCACCACTGCGAGGGCCAGGCCGCTCAATACGGCGCTGAGGGTAACCCCGGCATGTTCAAGGAGCAGCGAATAATTGTCCGCCAGGGAAACTGCAATGGCCGACGGTGCGGGCAAAATGTATTCTGCTATCCCGGCGGTTCTGCTTACCAGTTCCCAGAACAGGACAAGAACCGCCAGCAATACAGCGGCCGGTAAGTTAGCTTTGATACTTGCCCACTTTTTCTTCAATGGTTACTCCTCCGGTACTGTAGTCTATCTTAACGACTGACAGGACCCGGTCTGCGCCTGCTTCAGTGCAGATTAGCTGCGCTTTCTCAACAATACCAAGCAGGTCCTCCAATTTGCCTTCCATGGTTGTTTCCATCGGACCGACAGTATACTTAACGCCCGAGGAACTGATCATATCAATGACCCGGTCCACAATGGGATAAACATCCTGCGGGTCAACAAGCGGTATTACCTGGAGACTTACGTTGCAAACAGGCATTTTAAACCTCCTCTGTCAAACAG
>SLSE01000100.1 GCA_007130585.1 Syntrophomonadaceae bacterium
CTTTGCAGGCAAGAAAAAAACCCCCGGAACTGTTAGTAATCCGGGGGTCCTTTTTTGGCTGTATAAGTAATTATTTTTTGGCAGCAGGCCGGCGTAACGGGTTGGCGGAATGCCACAGGCAGCTAAAGCGCTGCCTGGTAGAGGCCGAAATACTCCGATATCAGGTCGCGGGTTTCTTTAAGGTCACCGATAATATTGATAATTTTATTGTGCTGGAGGCGAAAGGTAGGACCGCTGATGCTGATTGCTGCAATTATTTCTTCCCGGTGGTTCTTGATCGGCACGCCGATACAGGTTAACCCTGCGCTGTACTCTTCTTCATCAACGGCATAGCCGTTTTCGCGAACGCTTGCAAGGTGCTCATGGAGTTGATCGACGGAATCGATCGTATTCTGAGTGCATTTCTCCAGGGGGCCTTCTCCCAAAGTGGAACTTAATTCATCCCGGCTTAATTCGGAAATAAGAGCTTTGCCTATGGCTGTAGAGTGGAGGGGTTCCTGCTCACCTACCAGCAGGCTTGCTTTTACGGTAACGTTTTGCGGATCGTACTTGGAAATAATAACGGCCCGGTCACGAACCCTGATGGCCAGGTTAACTGTTTCTCCATGTTTGTTGCATAGATCCTGGAGGGGTTTGGGATCGAAATAATCAAGGCTGCGCTGGCGGGGTACGGTATTGCCTATTTCGAATAATTTCCAGCTCAGCCTGTACCTGCTGTGAGGGCTTTTTTCCACGAACTGGTAGGCAAGAAGAGTATCCAGTATGCGGTGAACAGTGCTTTTTCCCAGGCCAAGCCTTTCGCTGAGATCATTAATACGCAGCCCTTCTCCCGGACTCTCTTTCAGGAGCTCTATTACTTCCAATGCTTTTTCCAGGGACTGAACCGGATACTTGGGCTTATGAGTTTTATTCTCCAAGGCTTGACATCCTTTCAGGCATATTCTAAAATACAATTCCATTATATAATACTACGTTCCTAGTTTGCAAACAAATATAAGCATTCACGCCTCCCTTTCAGGGGAATGCCCCGGAAAGCGAGGCCGAAAAGCCCTGATTACCGGGCAGCCAGGGTTAAATTCCTTCAGATAATTCCATCATGCAGAACTGAATAAATTTAAATAGAAAATCTTTGTCCGGGGGGCAGGAATTTAAAAATATATGGTGAACAATACTTTTTACAGCATGAAATTCTTATATGCAGAATATAATTCTAAGAATGAAAGTCAATTTTCAGGACGAGGAGGTTTCGGTTTGAAAAAAAGTGTAAATGATTTTTACAAAATGAAAAGGGAAAAGCAGCAGGTAGCATGGATTACAGCTTATGATTACCCTACTGCTTCTTTCGCTGAACAGGCCGGTATGGATATGATCCTGGTTGGCGACTCCCTGGGCATGGTGGTCCTGGGTTACAAGGGTACAATACCGGTAACCATGGAAGATTGCATTTCACATTGCCAGGCTGTGCGCCGGGGCGCTCCGAATACCTGGGTGATCGGGGATTTGCCTTTTGGATCTTACCAGCTTTCCGATCAGCAGGCCGTGGAAAGTGCAGTCCGCTTTTTAAAAGAAGCCGATGTAGACTGTATTAAACTGGAAGGCGGCGTGAGGGTCAGAAGCCGGATAAAAGCGATTGCAGAGGCAGGCATACTGGTCATGGGGCATATCGGCCTGACTCCGCAGAGCTCGGGTGTGCTGGGCGGATTTAAAGCCCAGGGGCGCGATGTAGGCAGTGCCCGCGGTGTTATTGAAGATGCCCTTGCTGTTGAAGAAGCGGGCGCTTTTTCGATCCTGGTTGAAGCTGTCCCGCCCAACCTGACAAAGTTCCTTACGGAAAAACTGTCCATTCCAGTTTACTCAATCGGAGCGGGCCCGGCTGACGGGCAGTTGATTATAAGCGGTGATATGCTCGGTAAGTTTCAGGCCTTTACCCCGAAGTTTGTCAAAAAATATGCCAATGTTGCCGAGGTTGAGACCAACGCCTTCAGGGAATATGTCAGGGAAGTGCGCGAAGGTCTGTTCCCGACAGCAGATCACGTTTACAATGCCCTGGACAGCGATGAAGATTTTGCAAAGCTGTTTCAGGAGTATAAATAAGCGAGGTTAACAAAAGATGCCCTTTTCGAATATAGAAAGATACATAACCGAAAAGACCGAATTTCCCTTAAAAGATCGTTACGATCTTCCCCGTTCTGATAAAACTTTTCCCGGTGGAGCCCATTACAGGATGGAGGTACCGGGGATAGAGTGCGTTTCCAACTTTGAGGCCATGCTCTCAGAGGCAGAAAAAAGAAACATGCCGATACACAGGATCATCGGAACAGTGGGTGGCTCGGCCCTGCTGGATAGCGGGGAACTTAAGGCTTATGCCCAGATTGGCGCCCACAGCAAGATAGAATGCATGCTTAACCCGCTTCCAGCCAGGGGCTGGGATACCGGTCGCCAGTACGTCACCCCTGAAGGCTACGTGTCCGGGATGCGCCTTCGAGGGCACGACAGCCTTTATCAATGGCTGAAAGAATTTGACCGCTGCCTTGAGGCCGGCATCCGGGGGTTCCTGATTCCCGATGAAGGACTGCTTTCCCTGCTTGGCAAAATGAGGGCCGACGGTGCCATTCCAAAAAATGTCAGGTTCAAGGTTTCTGTATTCGCCGGCCACGGCAACGGGGTCGGCGCCAGGCTCCTTGAAGACCTGGGCGCCGACAGCTTTAACCCGCTGGCCGACCTGACCCTGCCTATGCTGGCATCAATCAGGAGTGTTGCAGCACTGCCTCTTGATGTTTATATGAGTATTGTTGACTCCATGGGCGGTCATCAGCGTCAGCTGGAAGCGGCAGAAATTGCCAGGATATGCTCACCCGTTTATTTTAAATTTGAGCCAGGCAAAAATGAAGCAGACCTTTACAACGCCTGGAAAGAGCCCGGCTACCAGGACTTTTTGGTCCGGGAAAAAGTGAAGTACGCCCAGATTTGCAGGGAATGGTGCGAGAAAAGCGATTACGGCCTGGTCTTCAACGAATACCGGGAAGATCTTTCCGTACCCGAGGCCTGAGTTTTAAGTGAAAAAATTTTGGCGGGAAGGAAGTATCCTGATGAAAGACAACCCTTTTGAAACAGCACTGGAGACTTTAAGAGAAGCCGGGACCATTGCAGGAACAGACAATGACGTGATCAGGATCCTCAGCCGGCCGAAACGGATCTTTGAATTCATGATTCCCCTGAAAATGGACGACGGCAGGTTGGAAATATATACAGCCTACCGGGTTCATTATAACGATGCCCTGGGCCAGGTTAAAAACGGAACCCGCTTTGCTGCCGATCTGGATCTTGATACGGTTAAGGCCCTTGGATTCTGGATGACAATTAAACACGCCGTAGGTGGGGTGCCGGCCGGAGGAGGAAAAGGCGGGGTCAGGGTTGACCCTGCTTTGCTGTCTGATAATGAACTTGAAAAACTGACCAGGGCCTTCATTCGCAAGCTGCCGCTTAAAGGGGCGTGGGTTGATATCCCCGGGGCGGATATCGGTACATCGGCTAAAACGCAGGCCTGGATGCTCGATGAATATGAAGAAATCATGGGCTTTCACAGCCCGGCGGCAATCAACGACAAACCCGTGGAGGCGGGCGGCACGTACGGCAGCGCTGAAGCAACCGGCACAGGTGTATTTTACATAACCAGGGAGGCGGTTCGTAAAAGCCCTATCAGGGAAGGCGCGTCGGTAGCCGTGCAGGGATTTGGCAATGTAGGCAGTGTCGCTGCCCGGTGCCTTTCGGAAGCCGGTTACAGGGTGGTTGCAGTAAGTGATGTAAAAAGCGGAGTTTACAATCCTGCCGGCCTGAATATTACTGCTTTAAAAAATCATGTTGCTGAAAAAGGCTACGTGCAGGACTTTGCAGATAGTTCGCCTTTAACCAACCGGGAGATCCTTGAGTTGGAATGTGATATTCTGATTCCCGCCGCAGTGCAAAGCGTTATAACCGCAGACAATGCAGACAGGGTAAAGGCCC
>SLSE01000187.1 GCA_007130585.1 Syntrophomonadaceae bacterium
CCGCCTCCGATCGTCGTCATCGGCGAATAGGAACGGATCACAAAAGGATCTCCGCGCTCGGCAACCAGGGGTCTATCAAGCCGGCACTGGGCCAGGGCTTTTTTTCCCGGAAGCAGTTCTTTTTTATCGAGCAGGTGCAGCCGGGCTACGGTACGAGCCGTCCCCAGGAAGAAGTGAACAGGATCGAGGTTTTTGATTCGCCGCGGGGCGCGGTCAAGCAGTTCAACCGCCACATCCAGCAGGGCGGTCTGGCGGTAGTAGCCGGGATTGCTGATTACGCTGCCCCTTAAAACCTCGCCCTTTTCCAGGCCGGAAAGATTTAAGGCCACCCTGGTTCCCGCTTTTGCTTCCTCCACATCCGCATCATGAACCTGGATATTTCTTACCCTGACCTCCAAACCCGGAGGTACGATGGAAACAGTTTCGCCGACCCGGACAGAACCCTGGACAAGAGTGCCGGTTACAACTGTCCCGAAACCGGAGATGACAAAGGACCGGTCCACCGGCAGGCGCAAGGGGCCGGAAGAATCACGCGGCTCAAGCTGCGCGGTAAGCTGATCGATCAGTTCCCTCAGTTCCTCGACACCCTGACCGCTGACTGCTGAGACAGCATGTACCGGGGCCCTTTCCAGGAAAGTACCTTCCAGTTCTTCACCAATTTCATCGCGAACCAGTTCGCGCCACTCTTCTTCGACAAGGTCAATTTTGGTTATAACGACTATCCCAAGGCGGGTGCCAAGCAATTCGAGGATGTCGAGATGCTCGCGGGTCTGGGGCATTACCCCTTCGGTGGCGTCTACAACGAGCATGACCAGATCCATTCCTGCGGCACCGGCCAGCATGTTGTGAATAAATCGTTCGTGCCCGGGAACATCCACCACTCCTGCCAGCCTGCCGCCCGGGAGCCTGAAAGGGGCAAAGCCGAGGTCAATGGAGATCCCCCGCTCTTTTTCTTCCTGGAACCGGTCGGTGTCAATCCCGGTCAGCGCTTTGATCAGCATTGTTTTGCCATGATCGACATGACCGGCGGTTCCTATGATCAGTTGTTCCAAAGCCTCGACGCTCCTTGGTAATACATTGCCAGCCTCGGCGGGATTTTTACTTATTTCCTTAACGCTGCCCCAGGTATGCTTTGCGGACAGCTTCCACCAGGGCCGATTCCTGGCCTTCAAAAATGGTCCTGGGATCGAAAAGCAGGGTATCCTGCTGCAGGCGCAGGATTACCGGGGGGTTGGTGTGACGCAGCCTTTCGACCATTTTTTCAGGGTGGATGTCATTTTCCGGCAGTTTAACGGCAGCAAGGTAAGTGGGCAGTTCTGCCATCGGCAGGGCTCCCCCGCCGACCCGGGACACGCTTTTCACCACACTGACCGGTTCGGGCCCGAATATGTCACTCAGGGCTTCAGCCAGGCTGTTGGCCCGGCGCTTGAGAGTATCTGCAGCATCAGTTAGCATTCTCCACACCGGTATTTCCTGTACTGCTTTATCTTCGTCCAGGTAAAGGCGCAAAGTGGCCTCGAGAGCGGCTATAATAAATTTATCCACCCTCAGGGCCCTGGCCAGCTGGTTGGTCCGGATTGCCTTCACCAGGTCCCCGCGGCCGACAATTATCCCGGCCTGGGGTCCACCCAGCATTTTATCGCCGCTGAATGTCACAAGGTCCGCACCGGCAGCCACGCTGTCCTGGACGCGCGGCTCAGGGGGCAGGTTGTATTTTTCCAGGTCCAGCAGGACCCCGCTGCCCAGATCTTCTATCAGGGGCAGGCCGTAACGGTGAGCCAAACCCGCCAGCTCGGCAGTATCTACCGCGGCTGTAAAGCCGACCATATGATAGTTGCTGGCATGGACCTTAAGAAAGGCGGCAGTATTTTCACTGACTTTGGCCTCGTAGTCACGAAGGTAGGTTTTGTTGGTAGTTCCCACTTCAACAAGGGAGGCTCCACTGGCGGCCATGATGTCCGGGATACGGAACGACCCGCCGATTTCCACCAGCTGGCCGCGGGAAACAATTACTTCTTTGTTTGAGGCGATCTCGTTCAGGGCCAGGAAAACCGCAGCCGCGTTGTTGTTAAGAACAACTGCCGCTTCGGCGCCGCTTAGTTCACAGATTAGTTCTTCAAGGTGATCATGCCGTGAGCCGCGTCCGCCGCTTTCCAGTGAGTATTCCAGGTTGTTATAATTCGCGGCAATGCCGGTTAAGGCTTGAACGGCGGTTTCCGGAAGCGGGGCCCGACCCAGGTTGGTATGGATGATGATCCCGGTGGCATTAATTAAGGTTTTCAGGTTAGAGCCTGCGCTTTTTTCAGCCAAAATTGCCGCCTCGCCGGCCAGGGTGGTTGGAGAAAGGTCGATATTGCCGGGTATTTTTTCAGCATCCCCGTAACTGGTAATAGCCCGGCGATAGGAATCAATGGTCTCCTGGGCCGCCTGCAGGACTACACGCCGGGGCAGCCGTTTTTGCAGGTCAGCCAGGAGCGGTTCGCGCAGCAGGCGATCTACAGCCGGCAGTTCTCTTAACAGTGATTGATAGTCGCTCAAATGATTACCTCCCAGGTATTTCAGAATTGCTCCTGTTAAGATTATTCCTGCTGTTATTTCAAACCGGGATCAAGTCTTGCTTTATAAACTGTTTTCCCCCTGACCGTAATGGCTGCAGATTTTACTGAAGCGGTTTTCCGGGTAGAAACATTATACCAGTATAAAAAGCGGACTGGCAACTAAAAGCCAAGGTTTGCAGGACAAAAGCGACTCCCTGAATTCCGGCCAGTAAAAAAAGGACGCTCCCTTATTTTGCTCTTTCGATTCCGATCAGGGCATGTTACCCGGTTACTTCTCTTTAACCGTGTAACCTATGGAAAGGTTTAGCGGCGCAGTATCCAGGTAGCTTCCGGCACAGAAGCCGAGCAGGCGGCAGCGTTCGAAATCGATCCGCCCTTTTTCATCAGTTACAGCGGGGTCGACATATGTTGCAACCACGTTGGCAAAAAAAACGGTATGGCTTTCCAGCTCTACCAGGCGCTCAACCCTGCATTCCATGCTGATCGGGCACTCTTCAATCATCGGAGCCTGCCGGAGGGTTCCTCTCACGGCAGTCAGGTTGAAGTGTTCGAACTTATCCATGTCCCGCCCGCTTCGCGTGCCGCAGCCGTCGGCCAATCCGGCCTGGTCTGCCCTGGCCAGGTTCACCGTAAATTCGCCGGTTTTCCTTATAATATCGTGAGAATAGCGGTTGGGACGCACAGCGGCAGTAATCATCGGGGGCGAAGAATTAACCACCCCTACCCAGGCCAGGGTTATAATATTGGACTCTTCATCTTTGCCGCAGCCGATCAGGGCGGGCGGTACGGGGCCAAGCAAGATCTGGGTCGGCTGTTTTTGCTTGGGCATAAGACATCCACTCCTTTCGGATAAATAAGCATTTTTAACTGCCCGGATAATTATCTCAGCCGGTATCTTCTAAGTTGCTACGTCGTAACTTAACCCTTCCCTGGCCTGTTCGGCTGCCGGAAAGTATTTTTCTGCTTCCTTTAGCGATTTCGTCAAATCCCTTTCCGGGTGATGATGGGTTAACAGCAATTTTTTAACCCCTGCGGCAGCGGCAAGACGGGCGGCCTGTGCGGTACTGAGGTGGTTGGGCAGACCGTTTTCAATATCAGCTTCTGTAAAGTTCGCTTCACAGAGGAATAAATCGGCACCGGAAGCGAACTGTTCAAGCTCCGGATAATATTCGGTATCGCCGGAGTATACAAGAGTTCCTGATGCTGAAGTAATATGCATGGCCATGGAAGGAACGGCATGGACTCCTGTTCTGACCCGGATTGCAAAGGGGCCGACTTGCAGTTCTTTTCCGGGCTGCAATGCTTTTACAGTATAAGCATTTTTATAAGGCAGCCGATCAAATTCTTCCCCGGGGGTATCGGGAGCGTAGAGATGCAGAGGCTCGCTCCGTTCTCCCCGGTTATAGGCTATCTCGAGCCCGTAGCGCATGATCATGATATCCGAGACGTGGTCGGCGTGCAGGTGAGAAAGGATCACAGCGTCCAGGTCTTGATAATCCAGGTGTTCCTGCAGGCGGCTTAAAACCCCGTTACCGCAATCTATTAAAATATTGCAGTTATTTTCCTGCAGCAGGTAGCCCGAACAGCATCCCCCTCCGGGCGGGTAGGGGCCGTAGCAGCCAAGTACGGTGAGCTTCATTTCACACACCTCCGTTTATATCTCAATCGGCCGGCCTCTTTAATAAAAGTTCCCCTGTTCCATTTACCGGCAAAATAACCTGTTTCTTATATTATACAATAACACCGGAATTGCCATTTCCGGGCCGCTTCAAACGGTTTATGAAACGCTAAATTCCCTGACTTCGCCCCGGTCTATTTTTTTCTGCAGCGCTGCTTTAATTTCACCTTTCGCGCTGAAGTAAAGTATCTGCCAGCCTCCGGCGGCCATGGCGTTTAACATTTCAAGCAGCATTTTTAGCCTGGCGGGATCTGCTTTAATGAAAGGATCGTCGAGAATAAAAAACCCCCTGCCGCCCCCGAGTATTTTTTTCCCCAGGGCCATCCTGATCGAAAAATAGAGCTGATCGTAGGTTCCCCCGGAAAGCCTGAAAGCCTCTATTGCGGAACCATCAGGGCGGGTTACCCTGATCATGTTTTCCCTGCTTTCGAAAGTTACTTTCCTGTAACTGCCTCCGGTAACGCGGCTGAAGTAGCTGCTGACCTGATTTTCCGGGCCGAACAGGGCCGTAACTTTCTTTTCTTCTTCCTCTTCGATCTGCCCGAGAATTTCCATGGCTGCCAGGGCAGCAGCCCGGTTGCTTTCCTGATCACGGAGCCATTTGTCCAGCTTATGTTGAACAACCTCAAGGTCAACCGTAGTCTGACAGGTCAGGAGATCTTCTCCGGACGGCTGCAGTAATTCATTGGCTTCCTTCTCGATGTCGCGCAGCCAGGCGCTGCGTTCCCTCATTTTCTCGACCAGCTCTTTTTTTTGTCTTTCGAGGCGCTCCCTCTTTTCAGCAAGATCGGCGCCTGCTTTTTGATCATATTTTATGTCCCGGGCGGCATCGGCAAACCCCTGCAGTTCGGATACCCGGTCCTGCCAGAACAGGGTCCGGGCCCGCTCGGAATGAAGATCTTCTGATTCCCCGAAGTGGCTGCCCAGGATACTTGATTGCTTTTCAACTTCGCCTTTAAGTCGGTCTTTTCTGTCGAGCAGGTCGGCATAAAGGCCCAGGTTTTCAAGGCCCGATTTGCGTTGAAACGACCTGACCTGCTCCCCGGACTCTTTGAAGCGCCACTGTTCTGCATCCCGTTCTTCCCGGAGTCGCTTCTCTTCTTTAAGCTGCCACTCGTATTCCCTTTCTGCATCAATGTAAAGCTCTTCCCTTTCGGAGTGTTGAGCTTTCAGCCTGCTTAAGGCGGAACGGACGGAGCCGATATTATCTGCGGGCAGGTTTAGTTTTTCTGCTTCACTGCAAACCCCGGTTTCTATGGCCGCAAGATGTCCTTTTTTCCTGAGGCAGAAATATTTATTCCAGGCCAGGAAGGCGGTCAGGCCTGTAAAAAACAGCAGGAAGGGAACCGGCCACCAGTGGGCGCGAAATACCAGGGCAAAAAGACTCAGGACCATGGCCAGGGTGGAAACAGCGGCGGCCCTGTTATAGAAAGCAGTATTAACCTGCGCTTCCCGGGCCCGCAGGAACGGTTCTTCGCGATCATATAGATCGAGCTTCGGCACGATTGTTTCCGAAGCGGCTTGCACCTGCCTGCGGGCTTTTTCAAAAGCCCGCCTGCTTTCGTTCAAACTGTCCCGGGATTTCCTGAGAACCTCTTTTTGTCCCCCGATCTCTTCTTCAAGGCGCAGCAGGTCTTCACTTATATGTTCCAGGGCGGATTCGGCGCGCTGCCAGGCTTCGAATCCTTCCCTGTTGAAGTCTTTTAACTTGTTTAATTCAGACCGGGCAGCCTGCAGACTCCCCAGGGCATGGGAACCTTTTTCGTAAAGCTCCCTGTAGCGGGCAGATCTCAGCAGGGCCAGTTCTTCGGCGGCGGCAGCGCTCCCTGCTTCGAGTTCTGCAAGCTCTTCCTCGAAACGGCTGAATCCTTCTTCCCATAGAATGTCCAGCAGCTGTCCGGCCCTCTCAAGCAGATTGCCGGCTTTTTTTATTCTATCTTTCAATTTTACAGGCATGGTGTTCTGGTAATCGCCTGTGACGGTAATTCCGCCCAAATCGCAAATATTTTTTTTAAGCTTTTCAATTTCTCCTGTCCGAAGACCGGTCAGGCGGTTTGTAATATCGCGGTAGAACAGGCTTTCATCGCTAATAACAAGGTCGCTGTCGCGTATAACAAAAATATTGGCAAATTCAGTGGGGTTGAGGTTAAAAAGGTTTTCCAGGGTGCCTGCTTCGGGAAGCTTAAATTCCTGTCCCGGGCTATCCTCAAGGATCAGGTGCCCTTCGGGGTTTTCTTCAACTCTATTTACGCCTTTAATAAGTTTGACTCCTTTGCCCATGAGCATTCTGAGCAGGGCATCGATGGTCAGGGTTTTGCCTTCTTCATTGGGGCCGTAGAAAAGGTTAAACGGACCCGGCTTAATAAGGCCGCTGTCTGGCAGGGGGCCGTAGCGCCTGATCATAAATTCCTTCAGGATCATGTTTTCACCACCCTGAAAGCGTTGATCAGCATCTCTTTAACCCGTTCTTTGTGATCAGGGGTCAGCTCAGTTTCATCGAGCCTCGATTCAAACTGCCTGAAGAGATCATCTTCCATGATATGCCGCACATCGTAAAATTTAAGGGCCGGTTCACCGGCAAGTTTTTCCCCCACCAGGCTTTTTACGCCTTCAGCGAGTTCGCGTTCGGTCAAACCCAGGAGCGAGCCGTTGAAAAACCCCTGTACGGTAAGAAATATTTTTGCCTTCCTGTGGGCCGCTTTCAGCCTGCGACCTATGATCGCAAGGGGGCTTTCACTGCTGAAAGGATCGAGGTCTATAACCATTTCCTCGTAGTGACAGGTGTTGAGAGATATTTCAAGCGGATCTTTACCGGGACTGACCAGGTTGGCTTTCCTGATCCCGGTTTCCCGCCTGGTTATGGCCACCGGGGAACCGGGATATATAAAAAGGCCTCCTCCGGGAAGCTGCCAGCCGGCATACCGGGAGTGAAAATGGCCGGCCAGGACATACTGCAGGGGCAGCCGCTCGAAGTAGGAAAGCCTGGCCGGCATGTACCTTATGCTGCCTTCATCTCCCATATCTTCGCGGGAGAAATAGGCATCGAGCAGTTCCCCGTGAAACAGCAGGTAATTTGGGCGATCAGGGTCCATCCGGGCCGCCATTTCTCTCAGCCGGCCGACCAGCCTCTCGGCGCTGATCTGCTCGTAAGGCAAACCCCAGATCACGGCCTCTTCCAAACGAACAGGCTCCTCCCAGCTGTTGATTACGCTGACATTTTCCCCGAAATACAACCCGCTGCGGTAGGCTCTGTGATCATGGTTGCCCGGCAGTATGACAGTCTGAAAATCTCCGCCGCCAAGCGATGTGCGCAGCCTGCTTCTTAATTTCTCCGCCTCTGCATCGTGATCGAAAAGGTCTCCTGAGATAACCAGGCCGGAAACGTTGTGCGCCCCGGCCAGGCTGACCAGTTCATCCAGGGCAGCCCAATTCTCTTCTTTATCTTCCGCCAGGTGCAGGTCTGCAGTGTGCAGAATAGCCAATGTTTATAACTCCTGTATTTATAAGATATTAAATCATAACCGGGCCCCGACATAATGAAGGGGCGATAATCTCGCCCCCGGTTTTAATGTTTCTGGCAGTTTCAAACGGCTAACTCTTCCTGATTTTTTTTAACAGCCGGTCGCCGCGCATGGCAATAAAAGCCAGCACAAAACCGAAAGCAGTCATGCCGAGCACAGCCAGTCTGAAACGGTCGACTGCCGTCTGGATATAGACATCGGTCGATGGACCGACATAACGTATAATCTGATCGGCCGACAGTGAAACAGCTACAAACAGGAAGAATGTTATGACGAGCGTTAAGACTGCCGGGCCCAAAAAGTCCCTGAATTTATGTTCAATGAAGTAAAGGAAAATCAGCATAAAGCCGAATGAGGCAAGGCAAAGCCAGAAAACATTATGAATAACCAGCGGTTGGAGTTCGGCTGAAAAAATTACCATGTCTCTCATCGGGCCGGTGGCTTCGGTCACAATCAATTGAACCCTGTCCCTGGCCTGAACCCCAAAAAGCGATACGGTCAGGAAAGTTAAAAGGATGACCAGGGAAAAGAGAAAGCTGATAACAATTTTCACCGCCACTTTGAGACTGTGCAATAGCTATTCCTCCCTACTCGAATTATTTATCTTTCAGAAAAACATGCCCTTTATGGACGGAAGATTAGGAATTAACCTTAACTATTCAACTAAAACTGTCAGTATTCCTGCCTTCAATTATTTTTTTTAGAACCGGAAGCAATCCAGGTTTCCAGGTTTGAACTCCGGTATATTATAGTCTGCGACCGATCCGGGCCTACTGAAACCAGTTCTACATTCACCCCTGTATTTTCCTCCATTGCATCCAAAAACCGCCTGGCGGCAGCCGGCAAATCTTCAACACGCCGGACCCTGGAAATATCTTCATCCCAGCCCGGGAAAGATTCATAAACAGGGGTGCATTCCTTTAATTCTTCAAGGCTGATCGGAAAATTTCTGATTTCTTTACCCCTGCACCGGTACGCGACAGCCATATTTACTGAATCCATTCCGCTCAATACATCAAGCTTGGTTACAGCCAGGCCGGTAAGCCCGTTTATGGTCGCCGCGTAGCGGGAGATTACAGAATCAAACCAGCCGCAGCGCCGCGGGCGTCCGGTCGTAGTCCCGAATTCATGGCCGCGCGTTCTGAGTTGTTCGCCGGCTTCCCCGTGATCCTCAGTCGGAAACGGCCCTTCTCCGACCCGGGTTGTATAAGCCTTGATTACCCCCAGGACCTGGCTGATATGCCGGGGGCCGATGCCACAGCCTGAAGCGGCGGCGGCGGCAACTGTGGAAGATGAAGTGACGTAAGGATATGTGCCGTGGTCGATATCCAGCAGGGTGCCCTGGGCCCCTTCAAACAATACCTTTTTCCCACCGTCCAGCTTTTCTGCCATCAGCTGCGATCCGTCGGTAACCAGGGGACCCAGTTTGTCAATGGCGGGCCGGTACAGTTCGGCCAGTTCGTCCAGCTCAAACCCTTCATGGCCGTAAATTTCCTGCAAAAAACGGTTTTGCAGCGGCAAAATCTCGGAAAGCCGTTCCCGAAAACGGGCAAAGCCGGTCAATTCAACCGCCCTGATACCGCGGCGCATAATTTTATCGGCATAAGCCGGGCCAATGCCGCGTCCAGTAGTACCGATCTTTTTTTCACCCAGCAGCTTTTCGTTAGCCTCATCAAGCAACCTGTGATAGAGCATATTAAGATGGGCTTTTCCACTGATTCTCAGGCCGGAGGTATCGATACCGCGCTTTTCCAGTTCGGCCAATTCTTCAATCAGGACCAGGGGATCCACAACCATCCCGTTGCCAAGCAGGCACAGTGTTTCCCTGCTAAGTATACCCGAGGGAACATGGTGCAGTTTGAATATATTAGCGCCGTAAACCACTGTGTGGCCGGCGTTATTGCCGCCCTGAAAACGGGCAACCACATCGGCTTTACCGGCCAGGTAATCAATAACTTTTCCTTTTCCTTCGTCGCCCCACTGGGCGCCGATTACCACCAGGCTGTTACTTTTACCCATCAAAACACCGCCCATCATCTGCTGATTTGTTCTTTAAATAATTTGGTTAACTCTCCCGGATCGGCCCTGCCTGCGGTGAGAGCCATAGCCCGGCCCACCAGGTAAGCCAGGGCCTTATCTTTACCCCGCCGGTAGTTCTCAGCGGCAGCGGGGTTTTCGGCAATAACCTGTTCAATGAGAGGCTGCAGCCGGTCGCTGCCCGATATGCGTCCCAGGCTCTTTTCTTTAACCAGTTTCTCAGGGCTTGTGCCGTTTAAAACCATCTCGGCAAGCAGTTCCTTGGCCACAGGCCGGTTAATATCTTTTTTATCCAGGAGTTTTAACAGCTCCACAAACCTCAGCGGGTCAATCTCCTCTATCGACCTGCCACTTTCGCGCAGCTGGTACATCAGGTCACCCTGTACCCAGCCGGCCAGGTTTTTGTAACTGCTGTATGTTTGAGCGGCTGCTTCAAAAAAGTCCCCGAGCTGCCGGTTGGTTGTAAAAAGAACAGCTTCTTTACTGCTGAGGCCGTACTGTTCTTTCAGGCGCTCACGGCGCGCGGCAGGCATTTCGGGTAGCGAGGCGGCAATATTTTTTATAAATGAGCTGTCCAGGGCCAGCGGCAGAAGGTCCGGTTCGGGAAAGTAGCGGTAGTCTGATGAACCTTCTTTGCTGCGCAGGGGCACCGTTATCTTTTTTTCTTCATCCCAGTGGCAGGTTTCCTGGGTAATTTTCCCTCCCGCAGCAAGGATATTCTCCTGCCTCTCAGCCTCATAATTCAGGGCCATTTCAACAGATCGGAATGAGTTCATATTCTTAACCTCGGTCTTGGTACCGAGGTTTTCTGAACCGGCCGGACGCAGGGATATATTTGCGTCACAGCGTAAAGACCCTTCCTCCATTTTGCAGTCAGAGGCCCCGGAGTATAAAAGGACTGAGCGCAGGTCCTCCAGGAAGATGCGGGCTTCCCGGCCGGAGGCAATATCGGGGGCTGTAACTATTTCCAGCAGCGGGATCCCGGCCCTGTTATAATCAACCAGCGAATATTCGGAGCCCATAATCGAGTCTCCGGAATGTATAAGCTTGCCGGCCTCTTCTTCCAGGTGGATCCTTTCCAGCCTGATTTCCCGCCTGTTTCCATCGACCTCGATCTGCAGGCAGCCTCCCCTGGACAGCGGCCTCTCGAACTGGGAAATCTGGTAAGCTTTAGGCAGGTCGGGATAGAAATAATTTTTCCGATCAAAGCGGCTCTCTTCCTGGATATCGCCATTCAGGGCCAGGGCCGCGGTAACGGCCAGCTCGATCGCCCTGCGGTTAAAAACCGGCAGGCTCCCGGGAAGGCCGAGGCAGACCGGACAGCAATTTGTGTTGGGTTCCTGTCCGAAAGCAGTGCCGCACCCACAGAAAAGCTTTGAACAGGTTTGCAGTTCAAGATGGATCTCAAGCCCGATTACCACTTCATAAGCCATTTCTAAATTACCCCTCCCTCAGGCAGTTTTACAACCGGCCGCAGGGGCAGCGGATCGCGTTTTTGCTCCAGGAAACCGGCCACTTTCAGCAGCAGGCTATCGTTAAGGGGAGAAGCCGTAAGCTGCATACCCAGTGGCAGGCCATCAGTATTAATCCCGCAGGGAACGGAAAGTGAGGGCAGGCCGGCCAGGGAGTCTGTAATGTTGCAGATATCCGAAAGGTACATCTGTAGAGGTTCTGAGGTTTTTTCGCCAATTTTAAATGCCGGGGCGGGTGTGGTTGCCCCGATCAGTATATCGAAACGCCTGAAAGCGCTTTCATAGTCGCGCCTGATCAGGGTTCTCACTTTCATCGCCTGCAGGTAGTAAGCATCATAATAGCCGGCGCTTAAAGCGTAAGTGCCGATCATGATCCTGCGTTTGACTTCCGGGCCGAAACCCCGGCCCCGGGTCCGGCTGAACATTTCTTCAATATTATCGCCCCCGGCATTAAAACCGTAGCGGACACCGTCGTAACGGCCCAGGTTGGAGCTGGCTTCCGAGGGCGCGATCAGGTAATAAGCGCTCAGGCCGTAGTCGGTGAGAGGCAGAGAAACTTCATCAATTATTGCCCCGTGCTCCTTCAGGAGGGCGATAGCTTTTAACACCGCCGAGGTTACCTCAGGATCAAAATGATCCGATACGTTCTCCCTGATTACTCCTATCCTTAACCGTTTCACGTTTCCATCAAAGCCAGAGGCATAATCAGGCCCTGCTTCGGGCAGGGAAGTAGAATCGAGCGGATCATGGCCGGCGATAACATTCATGAGCAGGGCACTGTCCTCTGCAGTCAGGGCCAGGGGGCCGATCTGATCCAGGGAAGAGGCAAAAGCAATTAATCCGTAACGGGAAACCCGGCCATATGTGGGCCTCAGGCCGGTCAGACCGCAAAGCGCAGCCGGCTGGCGGATCGAACCGCCTGTATCCGAACCGAGGGCCAGGGGAGCCATACCTGTTGAAACAGCTACCGCAGAGCCGCCGCTGGAACCGCCGGGAACCCGGCCCAGGTCCCAGGGATTGCGGGTCGGGTAGAAAGCGGAGTTTTCAGTTGATGAACCCATTGCGAACTCATCCATGTTCGTCTTTCCGAGCAGGGGCATGCCGGCCTCTCTCAGGGCCCGGATTACCGTTGCATCATAAGGAGGTATATAGTTTTCGAGAACACGTGAAGCGCAGGTTGTACGCAGCCCGGCGGTGCTGATGTTGTCTTTGACGGCAATGGGCACTCCGGCCAGGGGATTCATCTCTTCACCGTTAAGCCTTCTGCTGTCGGCGGAGCTTGCCATATCGAGAGCCATGGCGGGAGTATGGGTAATAAACGATTTCACGTAAGGCTCAACCATTTCGATGCGATCCAAAAAACTCTGGACTACTTCAACAGAACTTACTTCCTTCTTTTGCAGCAGCCTGCTCAGCTGCGCTGCGGTCTGTTCGTATAGCTTCATATCAAACCCCTTTTCACATGCCGCCCGGCAATTATTCCCCGGCCCCTTCCGGCTGCCTGTTGGCGGTAATACTCGGCACCCTGAAAAAGTCCCGCTGGCGGCGGGGCGCATTCTGCAGCACCCGGTTTAAAGTTAAGGAAGGCCTCGTTTCATCGTCGCGAAGGACCGGCTGCAGGTTTATAACATGGGAAGTCGGTTCTACCCCTTCCGTGTCAAGTTCGCGGATACGGCGGGCCGTATCGAGGATGTCACTGAGCTGGCCGGCCATGCGCTTTTTTTCTTCGGGCTCCAGGGTCAGGCGGGCCAGGGCGGCCACGTAGTCCACTTCTTTACTGAAATCAACAGACATCTTTGCAACCTCCCGGTGTATAAAATGATCCTTGAAAACATTAAACCGGCTTCCCTGAGCCGGTTTTTGGTAATTAAATCGAGTCTAGCGGGCCTGGCAGGAACTCTTGTCTGAAACCTGCTTTTAACCGTAGTTTTTTACTCTTAACCGCTATAAGTAGTTTTACTGTCACAAAATTATTTTAATCTATCTAAATCATACAGTCAAGACAGCGGCGATTATTTATGCAAAGTTTATCGCCCCTGCCGGCAAAAATAGCTTCTCGCTCCGCTTTTGCATGTTATAATCGAAGTGCCTCTCCCGGCTGCCCTGCGAAACGGTTCATTGAAATATGCATCCACTGCTTAATGCAGGCGCCCGAAACCTGTCGGCCCGACCGCGACATCACGAAACTTTACAACGGGCCACAAAACAGGACCGGGATCCGGCATTGAATGGGGGCCTAAATTTGGAAAGCTCAAAAGGGCGCGGATTATACTTAAACCATAACGCAGAAAATATCTTTGACCTGGCAGTTATCGGAGCCGGCCCTTCCGGTTCCCTGGCTGCGGCGCTGGCTGCTGAAAGCGGCCTTTCAACAATTGTCCTGGAGCGCAGGAAGCACCCCCGTCCTAAAATTTGCGGAGGGTTTCTCTCCGCCCGGGCCATAAGCCTGCTGCCCGGTGATTTAAAACTATCGTCGCTTAGAGCTGCACCCGTTTGCCGGGTCAGCGTTGTGAAAAAAAGACAGTCCTGGATCTATACAAGTCAAAACCGTTTGGGCCTTGTTATCGATCGCCCTGAACTGGATCAGCTTTTGGCTGATTATGCCCTGAGCAGGGGGGCCTTGTTAAGGGAAAACAAGCCGCTGCTGAAAATTATTCCTCCGGAAACACAGGAAGCAAGCGGCTGCCATGTGCTGAAGTGCGGGAACAACCCGGAAGCACTCATTAAAGCCCGCTTCCTGATCGGCGCAGACGGGGCCCTGGGAAACACCGCCCGGCTGGCCGGGCTCAGAAAAAGCGGGCCGGGTCCGGTTGGATGGGGACTCTCAATGATCCGGCAGGCAGACCTACAGGTAACGGAACCAGGAAGATTAGAATTTTATCCCCTCCCTTTCCTGGGCGGGATGGGATGGTCTTTCAGCGGACCGGGGTGGACAAATTGCGGGGTGGGGGGGTTTTCCAGCCGGGGCCTGCTCGGCAGGGCCTTCCGCAAACTTTTTCCCGGCGCCCCCTTAAGCCCCAAACCGTCAAGCTGGCCCCTGCCTTTCCTCGGTCCATTGCAGAAACCTGCTTCAGGTAATGTAATTTTAATTGGGGATGCCTCCGGCCTGGTTGAACCCTTTTCGGGTGAAGGGCTTTACAATTCTTTTAAAAGCGCCATTATGGCTGTCCATGCCGTCAGGCTTGCAATCAGGGGAAAAAGTGAAGCGGCCCCCCTGTATACTGCAGCTTTCAGAAAGCAGTTTAGAAAAAGTTATGCTGCCGGCCGGAACGGAATTTTTCACCTTTACATCCGCTCGCTGTTCACTCCATCAACGCTTCCTCCGTTAATGGCAGCCCTGATGGAAAACAGGCTCCGGCCTGGCGGCAGGAACAGCTTATCAGGTATGACAGACGCTGTTTCCCCCGATTAAATCGCTGACCGCGGTTAGCTTTCCCTCCCTGAAGTAATAACGC
>SLSE01000220.1 GCA_007130585.1 Syntrophomonadaceae bacterium
ATAGATTATTCATTGCGGGCTTTTCCCCTGGGCGGTTTCTGCCGTTTGCTCGGCGAATCACCCGAGGAAGCTTCCGAACCTGACAGTTTCCCGCAGCAGTCAATCCTGAAGAGGGCTTCTGTTTTGCTGGCCGGGGCCACCATGAACCTGGTCCTGGCGATAGTAGTCTTCTTTATTATTTTCTTTTTTATAGTGGGAGTGCCCGATACCGACACTTCGCGGATCGGCTATATCGTGGAAGATTCCCCGGCAGAAGAAGTCGGCCTCCAGGAAGGGGACGTAATTACAGCTATTGACGGGAATCCCGTTACCGAATGGGAGGAAGTCCTGGCCTATATTTCGGCAAAACCGAACGAAGAAATTGTGCTGTCCGTAGAAAGAAACGATACGACCCGCGAATTTACGGTAGTAACGGAGACCGCTCCCGAGCCCGAGCCCGAAAGGGGCATGATCGGTATCGGCCCCGATATCCAGAGATTCCGCCTGTTTCCTTCCCTGATGTTCAGCTTTGAAAGGTTTGGGTTCATCCTGGCCGCGCTGTACCAGGTGGTTTCGGGCCAGGCCCCCCTTGATGTGGCCGGTCCGGTGGGAATAGTGGCCACAATCGGCGAAGTGGCCCAGACCGGTTTTGTTAACCTGCTGATCCTGACTGCCCTGATCAGCATCAACCTGGGAATTATTAACCTGCTGCCGATCCCGGCTTTAGACGGCGGGCGGCTGCTGTTCCTTCTAGTCGAGGCTATCCGGGGCAAACCAATCGAACCGGAAAAAGAAGGGTTCATTCATTTTATCGGCTTTGCCCTGCTGATTGCCCTGATCCTGATAGTTACCTACCAGGATATATTAAGGTTTATCATAAACCCGGCCAACTAAGCCGGTTCCGGCCGGTCCGGAAATATCCGGGAAAATACTGTCTGCGTGGTGCGGAATATGGATAAAATTAAACGTAGGGTTACCAGGCCGGTCCGGGTTGGCGGCATAACTATTGGCGGAGATGCCCCGGTAACGATCCAGTCAATGACCACTACCCGCACCGAAAATTACAGCGCTACCCTGGCTCAGATTGAAGCCCTGCACGAAGCCGGCGCCGACCTGGTGAGGGTTGCTGTCCCCGATCAGGGCGCAGCAGCTATACTGAAAAAGCTGGCGGCAAACAGCCCGGTTCCCCTGGTTGCCGATATTCATTTTGATATCCGGCTGGCATACCTGGCCCTGGACAACGGGGCGGCAAAAATCAGGATTAACCCGGGCAACCTCGGGGGGCGGGCCAAACTGACCGAGCTGGCCCGGAAGGCTGCAGGCTACAGGGTTCCCTTAAGGGTAGGGGTAAATGCCGGCTCCCTGGAGAAAAAATTGCTTGAAAAACACGGCGGGCCGACTGCTGCCGCTCTTGTTGAATCGGCCCTGGGCTACCTGGAAGCCCTGGAAGAAATCGGTTTCGGCGATGTGGTGGTTTCGCTTAAAGCGTCGGATGTCCGCACAACAATCAGCGCTTACCGGTTATTCTCAGAAAAAAAATCATACCCCCTGCACCTCGGTGTAACAGGGGCCGGACCGGCGGAAGCCGGTTCAATAAAAGGAGCAGTTGGAATCGGAGCCCTCCTGGCCGACGGCATCGGGGATACGGTACGGGTATCCCTGACCGCATCGCCCCTGGAAGAAGTCAGGGTAGCCCGTCACATTTTACAGGCCCTGGACCTGCGTACCTTTGGGCCGGACCTGATTTCCTGTCCGACCTGCGGCCGCTGCGAGGTTGAACTGGTACCCCTGGTTAACGAGGTTGAAAAGATGCTGGAAGCCTACAGTATGCCTGTAAAAGTGGCTGTCATGGGTTGCGCGGTTAACGGTCCCGGTGAAGCCAGGGAAGCGGAAGTGGGAATATGCGCCGGCAGGAAAAAGGGAATCCTGTTCCGCCGGGGCAGGGTTGTGCGCACCGTCGAGCAGGACCGGCTCCTGGAAGCCCTGAAAGAAGAACTCGATTTGCTGGCCGCCCGGGAGAATGACGGGGCGTGATCATAAGGGAGGAATACCTTTGGAAGTAGGGGCGATAATACCGGCCTACAATGAAGAAAAAACAATCGGCAACGTTCTTTCCGTGCTGGGCGATTCTGCTCTTGTCGACCACATCCTTGTTGTCAGCGACGGTTCTGAAGACAGGACTGTTGAAGCGGCTTCGGTCTTTGAAGAGGTTACTATGATCGAACTTTTGGAAAACAGGGGCAAAGGCGGGGCCGTTAAAGCCGGGCTGGACCGCTGTCCCTGTGAAATCATACTCGTACTGGACGCCGACCTGGTCGGCCTGACCGAAGAGCACATCGATGCCCTGGTCAGGCCTGTCCTGGAAGGAGAAACCATGATGACGATCGGTATTTTCCAAAAGGGCAGGGCGATGACCGATATGGCCCAGAAGATGGCGCCTTTTCTTTCAGGCCAGCGGGCTATTAAAAGAGAACTGCTGGAAAATATATCCGGTCTGGACCTGTCGCGCTTCGGCCTGGAGGTGGCCCTGCACAAGTATGTAGACGATAATGGGATTGAACCGGTAGAGGTTCAGCTGACGGATCTTTCACATGTTATGAAAGAAGAAAAGCTGGGGTTTTGGAGGGGAGTGCTGGCCAGGGCAAAAATGTACTGGGAAATTTTCAAGTATGTGATCAGAATAGATACCGGGCCCAGGTAAGCTGCCCGGAAGGGCTGTCCGGAAGCTGTTTTTCCTTGCGCTTTTAACTTATTTGTGATAAATTAATTGAGGTGAAATGATTTTACTTAACAAGGGTGGGGGGTTCCCACTCTTTAATGTTAATAAGGGGAAATTGTAGTGAGCAGGGAAGAAACACGGGATTACCTGATCGAACTGATTGAGCCCCTGCTGGAAAGCATGGGCTACGAACTGGTGCGCCTGGACTATGCTGCCGGTAAACACGGCAAACTGCACCTGTTTATCGATTCCAAAGACGGTATAACGATAGATGACTGCGAAACCGCAAGCCGGGCTGTATCAGACCTGCTCGATGCTTACGATCCGATTTCTCATGCTTATACCCTGGAAGTATCATCTCCCGGACTGGAAAGACCGCTGACCAAAAAAGAGCACTTTGTCCGTTTCCGGGGAGAGAAAGTAAAGGTAAAAACTTCGGAACCGATCGGGGGCAGCAAAAACTTCAGCGGTGTTTTACAGGACGCGGACAGTGATTCCGTGGAAATACTGAAAGCTGACGGGAGCGCAATCCGGATTCCCCACCCGCTGATCAGCCGGGCCAACCTGTGGTACACGGGCCCTGAAAAAAGCGGTAATTCGAAAAATTAAGGAGAAAGGAGGTTTAAAATAACGGGATGAATAAAGATTTGTTTTCAGCATTAGATGCGCTGGAAAAAGAGAAGGGGATCAGCAAAGAAGTTCTCTTCGAAGCCCTGGAAGTGGCCCTGGTCTCAGCCTATAAAAGAAACTTCCAGGCGGCTCCTGCCGTCACTGTAAACATAGACCGGGAGACAGGCGAAATTAAGGTGCTGTCACAGCTTAAAGTTGTTGAAGAAGTAGAGAACGACCAGCAGGAGGTAAGCCTGTACGAAGCGCGCGTCTACGACCCCCACTGCCAGATCGGCGATGAAGTGGAAATGGATGTAACACCCGATGAGTTCGGAAGAATAGCGGCCCAGACGGCCAAGCAGGTGGTTATTCAGCGTATCCGGGAAGCAGAAAGGGAGTTAATTTACGAAAGCTTTGTTGACCGGACCGAAGAGGTTATAACCGGGCTGGTCCGTCGCTTTGAACAGAGAAATGTAATTATTGACCTGGGGCGAACCGAAGCTGTGCTGCCCGTGGAAGAACAGATCCCGCACGAGCGTTACAGGCAGGGCGAGAGGGTAAAAACATACATCCTTGACGTGAAAAAAACAACCAAAGGCCCCCAGATAATTGTAAGCAGGACTCATACCGGTTTTTTAAAAAGGCTTTTCGAAATGGAAGTCCCTGAAATCTACGAGGG
>SLSE01000177.1 GCA_007130585.1 Syntrophomonadaceae bacterium
AGGTCCTGTGTGTTTTAATTATGATGCAATTCGCTGTCTTGCTAATTGGCAGGTGCTGTGCTACAATGTTTTTGCTGCCGGCAAGCGGCAGAGTTTTTTTATATGGCGGGGCGTAGCGCAGTTTGGTAGCGCACTTGGTTTGGGACCAAGGGGTCGTAGGTTCGAATCCTATCGCCCCGACCAGTAAAAAGAGGCTTAATCGGGTAACTGATTAAGCCTCTTTTTGAGGCACCTATAAATACATACACTCTTTACCCGGAAAGCAGGCCTGGAAAGGGCTGCTTTTTCTCTTAAAGGTAAGTTATTTTTTCCTCCAAAGGGATGCCCCGCCTGCGCAGTTCTTCGACGAACAGCGGCGCCGGCACTGCTGTTTCAACCGGTTTAACGCCGCGGGGCACTATTCCCCGGGCATTGAATATCGCCATGATGGCAGCATGCCAGCCTGTTGTCCTTTCCATGGCGGTAAAGCCGGTTTTTTCATCATAATAGTCAATTACCTCGACCAGGGCTTCCGCCCGGCGCCCATCTTTTTTGCCAAGTCCTTTAATGCGGACGATAACCAGGTCTTTATCTTCCGGCCGGGGGGTGAGTCTCGGCTCCAGGACAGCGTGCAGAAGGCTCCGGGGCTGTACTTTTGTCCCGTCCTCCAGCTCCACGGACTCTTCTTCAAGCAGCCCGCAGTCCATCAGGGTTTTCCACTGTTTGAAGTGGCCCCGGTAGCGCAGGGTTTTGTTCTGGTAGGTCTTTAACTTGCCCTGGTAAGTCCAGGGTGCAGTTGAAGTTCCCCCGCCCGCCACAAAGGCTTCCAGGGTGCCGATTGGCTCGGGAAACTCGATGAGCTCGTACTCATCCTCGGTGAATGTGGGCAGTTCGGTTATTTCACCGTCTCTTAAGAAACAGGCTGTACCGTAATATTCATTGGTCAGCCCTGCGATGTTGAAGGTCAGGAAATAATTAAACGGGGGGCGGGGGTTCTGGGCTATGCCGCCATCCCACATGTAGATCTCTTCAGTTTCATCCAGCATGCTGATCGCGTAAGCGGCCAGCGAATTGCCCAGGCCGGGAACCTGTCCGCAGTCGGGGACAATGCTTACCCCGGCTTCGGCTGCTTCCCTGTCCATTTTCATCTGTTCCAGAACCAGGCTGGTCTTCCCGCCCAGGTCTGTCATAGAAGCACCGGCCCGGATAGCGCATTTCGATATATGTGGATTTAACCAGTAAGGTACGGCGCTGAGGAAAGAATCAATTCCTTCCAGGACCCGGGTCAGTTCATCTGCGTCCGAAACGTCAACCTCTGAAGCCCGGGCCACTTCTCTGCCCAGGAGTGAATTAATCCTCCGGGCCGCCTCCCGGGCGACAGCCGGATCGCTGTCGAAAAGAGTTACCGATTCTGAATCGCCGAATTTTGCCATGTCGTAAGCTGCTGCTGTTCCCTGCCTGCCTGCGCCCAGTACTGCGTACCTGTAAGCCATTCATTATCGCTCCCGTCTTAATGTAATTTAAACCCGTGAAGGTTGTGCTTGTAAAACTTTATAAAGCCTTTTAATCCATATCGTCAGCCGCCTATCGTTCTTTACTGCTGCGGGCGGTAATCAGCTGCTCTATTTCTTCAAGCAGCTTGCTGTCGAGCGGTTCTGGATGATAGTTTGCAAGGATCCACAGGGCCTTTTCCCGCGCATTTTGCTGCGCCTCCCGGCGGCCTTCAGCTTCCCAGCGGCCGTAAGGACTGCGGTTTATAACCTCAGGCTGCCACAGCTCCCGCATGTGCCGGCAGGTGTGCTGTTCCAGCATGAAGTGGCTTTCCTGGCCCACACCTGCGATGGTGTCCAGGGCCAGGGTTTCCGGGGTGATTTCTATTCCCCCGGCGGTACGCCTGATGATTTCATATATTTCGCAGTCAAGCAGGAGCTGCTCGAAAGAAAAAATCATCGCCCCGGCCAGCAGGCCGACGCCGCACATCATATCCGCCCCGGCAAAGACACTGACCGAACCCGAAATGGCGTTTTCAACCCCGGCATGCCAGTTCGAGGCCTTGGCGCCGGTGGCAAAAGTGCCTACGTTTGACGGCAGCCCGTAAAAGCGGGACATCTGGGCTGTCAGGGCCTGGAGCAGGAAATCTTCGGGCCCGCCGCTGGCAACAGTGCCGCTGTGCAGCTCCATTACCGTAGCGCAGGACCCGTAAAATACCGGGCTGCCCGGCCTGTAAAGCTGGATTAAAACCAGCCCGGCCAGGATTTCCGCGTTGGCCTGGGCCAGGCTTCCGGCTGTTGTGGCCGGTGCGGTGGAACAGCCGACCTGCATGGTTAAAAACCCGGTCGGCACGCCCGCATCGGCAAAGATCATGGCCGCCTCGAGGCTTTCCGGGTCGTAAGCCAGGGGGCTGATGCTGCACTGGAAGTTAGAAATGAGGGGCCTTTTTCGCAGCGCTTCGCTTCCGCCGGCTGCGGCAGTGGCAATTTCAACCGATGTGCGGGCGGATAGGGCATTAACCGCTGTCATAGCCTGAACATGCTTCGAAGAATAATTGAGCTGTGCCGCCAGTTCCCGGAGGGGCTGTTCCCTGTCGGGACAGTCCTGGGCGCTTATCACCGGCCAGAGAAAAGATATTTCCCCCAGGTAATCGGCAACCCGGGTGGCATCTTCCAGGTCTTTCAGAGTTGAGCGGCGCAGCCGTCCGTTTTCAGGATCCAGGATCTGCAGGCCGCAGCCGTCCAGGGTCAGGTAGCCGCTGCTGCCGTCGATTACAAGATCGTTTTCTTCATTACGGCCGCAGAGTGTAAAACCGGAGGGGGCTTTTTGTAAGGCTTCCTCAACGAGCGCCGGTGGAAAATAGACAACCCCTTTTTCCCGGTCAATTCGCGCCCCGTTTTCAGCCAGTACCCCGAGAGCCCTGGCGCTTGGCATCTTGATCCCGATATTTTCTAAAATATGAAGCGACGTCCGGTGAACCTGTTCAGCCTGCTCCGGGCTCATTAAATCAAGCCTGGTCCTGTATTTAACCGGCCTGATCTTACGTTTTTCTGCGCCATTTTCCATCTATTTGCCTCCTTGCTTCAGGGTGCCGCTTACCCGACTGCGCCGGACCAGGTAAGTTGGCGAGCTGCGATTAACGTTATGTCCGGGAGCAGCAGTCAGCAAATTCCCGGGACAACTGCTCCCGGGCGGTTAGAGCTTTTCACCGTTAAGCTTCCGGTTTACGTTAAATGAAACATTGCCTGTCAAAGCTTTCTCCGTGAAACACATCTGCCGGGCCAGCGTAATCAACTCTTCAATAGTCTTCACCGGTTCGTCCGATTCAATTAGTATTTCTATTTCAAAATGATCACAAGAGCCCTCGGCATCGCCGCGCAGAACCGAACCCTGTTCATGAAATTTCCCGGACACTTTAACCCGCTGGTCCCGAATATTAAGCCTTTTCTTGGCCGCAACCTGCGACAGGTGGGAGATCAGTCAGAGCGCCACGCCCGCCACAAAATAGGTTAATGGTGTTGGAGCGGTTCCCTCACCGCCGGGCATGTAACTCCCTTCATCGCTGGTAAAGGAAAACATTCTTCCAGTTTCAGGCTGTCCGGCAACTACCTGTTTGCGCCAGTTTTCAATCGGGCGCGTTTCGGCAGTCACATCTATTTCGCGAAACTCTCCGTCATCAGCCATGCTCAACACCTCCCTTTTTAATGACAGTATATCATGCAAAAACACTCTCCGAGCGATAAACAAGGAGCGGCAGGGAGGAGAAATGAAAATTTTGTGCCGCCTGTCTTCTTCACCCGGGAGGATTCCGCTTTAAGGCTCCGGCCCGTAAATTAAAAGGCTTACAGCTGCCCGGCAGCAGGTATAATCCTTATGCAGTGTCGAAATAATACTTAATTAAACGGGAGGTGGCAGAATGGATCTTATAATCAGGCGGGCCCGGCTGCGCGG
>SLSE01000145.1 GCA_007130585.1 Syntrophomonadaceae bacterium
AAAAAACTTACCTTTGTATCATCATTCATTAATTTTTCCTCCAGTTCGGGACAGGATTAAATTTAACATAAATCAGGACAAGAGCTACTAGAGCTATTCCCATGCTTCCGAGTTGGGCGGAGTTGAATATGGAGAGCAGAAACTGCTCCCCGCGAAAATAGTCGATAAAAGTTCTGCTGACCCCGTACATCAGCAGGTAGAGCAAAAACAGCTGCCCCCGGGATACTTTATCGCGCAAATACCAGAGGGCAATAAATATGCCCAGGGTGGCCAGAGAAGTATAAAGCGGGATATTGTGATAGGCGATGCCGTTTACAATCCTGGGAAACGGCGCCTGGGTGGAAGCATAACCGTAAACATCACAACCCAGGCGGGCAACTGCCTCACCCAAAGCCAGGGCGGGAGCGATAATATCCGCCATGGTCCATAAGTTGATCCGGTATTTTCTGGTGTAGATGAAAGCAGCCAGGGCGCCCCCGGCAAGCCCCCCAAAATATGCCATCCCCCCCTGGTGCAGGGCAAATACAGACAGGGGGTTTTCAAGAAAAGAAGCCGGGTTGAGAGCAACGGATAAAAGCCTGGCTCCGATAATACCGCCAATAATACAGGCGGTTACCGTTCCATACAGCAAGTCACTTTTTATGCCTTTTTCCAGTGAGAGGCTTTTTGCCGGCAGGAGCCCGACTAAGATACCCAGGGCCAAAAAGGTTCCGTAGAGGTGCAGGGTAATGAAACCCAGGTGGTATGACGGTTCAAGATAATTTAGAAGAATTTTAGACACCTTCCATCTTTTGTTATTACCCCTGTAAATATACTCTACCAGGGTATTGTAACCGGCATTATATACCCTAGGAGGGTATAATGTCAAGCAGTGATATTTAATAAGATTGGGGCTCCGGGTTTGAAAACGAAGACTTATTTAATTATCCTCAAGCTTTAAGGGCCTCTTGCAGATCTTCAATGAGATCCGCCGGATCCTCCAGGCCAACAGAGAGCCGGATTAGCTGTGGAGTAATGCCTAAGGCTTTTCGTTTCTCTTCCGGAATGGTGGC
This sequence comes from Syntrophomonadaceae bacterium, assembly GCA_007130585.1. Classification (GTDB taxonomy): domain Bacteria; phylum Bacillota; class Dethiobacteria; order DTU022; family DTU022; genus T3SED10-7. The sequence goes on from SLSE01000145.1 coordinate 1,053, forward strand.
ATGAGTCATGGTGCAGGGGTGACAGGCCAGCGACTCTACGCCACCAAGGCTCTCTGCCACAGCAAAAAGATTCAATTTCCGGAAAAAGGAGTCCACATTGGCCGAATTTTTTAATGTGAATGAAACCATGCCGCCCTGGCCCTTCATCTGTTTTAAGGCCAGTTCATGCCCGGGATGCTGCTTTAAGCCGGGATAGTATACTTTTTCTACGGATGCATGGTTTTGAAGGAAAGAGGCAATCTGATCCGCTCCCCGCTGGTGGGCTTCCATGCGGATTTTGAGCGTTTTTATGCCACGCAGAATCAGCCATGAATCAAAAGGCGAAGGGACGGCGCCAGCCGCATTCTGATAGAAGGCCATCTCTTTATGGAGGGCCTGGTCGGAGGTAACAACTGCTCCACCGATCAGATCTGAATGGCCGTTTAAGTATTTTGTGGTGCTGTGTACAACCAGATCAGCCCCCAGGGCCAGCGGATTTTGCAGGTAAGGAGTGGCGAAAGTGTTGTCCACGACCACAAGCGTTCCATTGTTGCGGGCAAGGGTGGCGATAGCTTGTATATCGAAAATATTTAATAGCGGGTTAGTTGGACTTTCCAGCCAGACCAGACGGGTCTTCGGGGTCAGGGCCATGGCGAAGGCCTCCGGACGGGAATCGTCCACGTAGGTTACCCGGAGCCCCCTGCGCCCGTAGACACTGCTAAACAACCGGAATGTGCCGCCATAGACTTCCGAACAGGAAACCAGGTGTTCTCCCGGTTCCAGGAGGTTTACCACTGCATCGGTAGCTGCTGAACCGGAGGCGAAAGCCAGGCCGTACCTGGCCCCTTCCAGGGAAGCGAGGCACTCTTCGAGCGCAGACCTGGTCGGGTTGCCAGTCCGGGAATACTCGTATCCTTTATGTTTTCCCGGAGCTTCCTGGGTAAAGGTGGAAGTGGCATATATCGGGATTATGGTTGCTCCGGTTGACGGATCAGCCTCCTGACCGGCATGAATAGCCCGCGTTGCGAATTTTTTATGCTGCATTTCCAACACCCTTTCTTTTATACTGTAAACCCGTTATTTTTCATCCACTGATCGGAATAAAATCCGGATATATAGTTGCGCCCGGTATCGGGTAAAATTACTACAATTAACTTATCTTCGTCGAGGCGGGAAGCAAATTTCAGGGCAGCAGCGACTGCTGTGCCGGCAGATCCTCCGGAAAGCAAGCCTTCCTCACGGGTCAGCCGCCGGGCCATGGTAAAGGACTCCTGGTCACTGATCCGGATCATTTCATCAACTATCTCGTGTTCATAAGTATCAGGGAAAAAATCTTCACCAATACCTTCCACTTTGTACGGTTTTGGTGAATCGCCGGACAGTATTGAACCTGCAGGATCGGCTCCTACCACCCTGAGGGACGGTTTCTTCTCTTTCAGAAAACGCCCGGTTCCCGTTACAGTGCCTCCCGTGCCAATACCGGCAACAAGTACATCCACCAGGCCATCGGTATCTGCCCATATTTCCGGCCCCGTAGACCGGTAGTGGGCAGCAGGGTTAACCGGATTGGCAAACTGGTTGGGTCTGAAAGCACCGGGTATTTCTCCGGCCAGCCTGTCTGCAACACCGTTGTAACTTTCCGGCGAATCTGGGGGCACGTCGGTCCGGGTAATGACCACTTCAGCCCCGTAGGCTTTGAGCAAATCGACTTTATCCCGGCTCATCTTATCGGGCATAACAAAAATACAGCGGTAACCTTTCGCGGCGGCGCTTATGGCCAAACCCACTCCCGTATTACCGGCAGTGGCTTCCACAATAGTCCCGCCGGGCTTAAGCTGTCCTGTTCTTTCCGCGTCTTCTATCATGGCCAGCCCAATACGGTCTTTGACGCTGCCACCGGGATTCATCGATTCTATTTTAGCCATTATTGTAGGTCTTAATCCGGCAGTGACCCGGTTAAGCCGAACCAGGGGGGTGCCGCCGATTAAGTCTTCAACACGGTTGTAATAACGCATAATCAGCTCTCCTTGTAAAAAATCATCGGTCACCGATTATTTTCGGCATGAATGTTTGGTTCTCAATATAAGGGATAAAGCCTACTATGTCAATAGGAAATATATTATAATATTGTTAATCAAAAATGGGGATATTGCCAATGGTTTTCTGAGCAATCAACTCGATATTATAGATGTAAGGGCCCGGACAGCGGGACCCCGGACGGGTAAAACGACAATGGAAAAAGGTTAGAAAATTTTATCACAGCCCTATAAGGGCTGGAAAGAGGTGAGGCCGGTGCGAATTCTCCTGGTAGACGACCATTCTCCTTTTCGCCAGGGTCTGCGAGACCTGCTAAGCGCCAGTGAAGCTTTCGAGATTGTCGGTGAAGCGGGCAGTGGATCCGAGGCTGTGGAGATGGCCCATGAGTTATTCCCCGATGTAGTGCTCATGGACATCGCCCTGCCCGGAGGGTATGGGGGCCTTGAGGCCACACGGAGGATCCTGGAATCCCTGCCGGAAGTAAAAGTAATTATGCTATCCGGGCACGGGGAAAATATATACGTGGAACAGGCTATAAAAATCGGGGCCCTGGGATATGTGTACAAGGAAGCCGCTTTTGATGAACTTCAAATAGCCCTGGAAACTGTAGAAAAAGGAATTCCTTATTTAAGTCCGGTTTTGCAGTATAAGTCTATAAATGGTGACTTTGGAGTCTCTTAACATAACCGGGCCAGGGGGCTTAAATAAAAGGGCCAGCTCTTGAACTGCAATATTTTGCGGGATAATCTGTTTGAGATTATCCCGGTTGAATTAACATGTGTAACATTTCAAGACCTGACCCCATAATATAGCATAATATA
>SLSE01000097.1 GCA_007130585.1 Syntrophomonadaceae bacterium
GCTCCTGAACTGGTATTTCCTCTACCCGGGCCCGGTGTTTACCGGGCTGAAGTCTATTTCCGCCCCCGCCTGAAGGAGGCGCGCCCCTGGATTTACGCAAATCCAGTATTTGTCAGGTAAAGGGTTGTCATTTGCATGACGCCTTGCAATCATATAAAATTGAATGTAGAAAAGACATAATTTCGGACAAACACCTATTTACATGCTGAGGAGGTTTTAACATGTTAAAAGTCGGTATAAACGGTTTCGGCAGAATCGGCAGGATGACACTGCGCGCTTCTTTAAACCGGGATAAAGTTAAGGTTGTGGCTGTAAATGACCTGGCAGACTCCGCTGATTTGGCCCACCTTTTTAAGTACGACTCGCTTTACGGAATTCTCGATGCCGATGTAAAATCCGACGATCAGGGTTTTGTTATTGACGGAGAGAGAGTAAAAGTATTTTCGGAGCGGGAACCGTCCAAAATTCCCTGGAAAGAAGCCGGTGTTGACGTTGTGATTGAATCTACGGGCATATTTACCAATCGTGATGATGCTGCGAAACACCTGGAAGCAGGGGCCAGGCGGGTTATTATTTCGGCACCTGCAGCTGTTGACGCGGTCCTGGTCCTGGGAGTTAATGAACACGTTTATGATCCGGATCAACACTTTGTTATTTCCAACGCTTCCTGTACAACCAACGCCCTGGCCCCCCTGGTGAAAGTTCTTCATGATAATTTCCGGTTAAATAAAGGCCTCATGAACACGACCCATGCCTATACGAATGACCAGCAGCTGCATGACTTCCCCCATAAGGATCCGCGCAGGGCAAGGGCGGCCGCTTTGTCCCTGATCCCGACTACCACGGGCGCGGCTAAAACAGTCGGTGAAGTGATCCCGGAATTAAAGGGCCACATTGATGGTTTTGCTATCCGTGTTCCCATACCGACAGTATCGCTGGTCGATTTTGTTGCCGAGCTGGAAAAACCGGTTACGGTTGAAAAAGTCAACGCTGCTTATAAGGAAGCAGCGGAAGCCTCGCCGTACCTGGACTACAGTGAACTGCCCCTGGTATCAATCGATTACAAGGGCAGCTGTTATTCTGTTACAATTGACGCCAAATCTACCATGGTTATTCAGGACAACATGGTTCGCGTGGTGGGCTGGTATGATAACGAGTGGGGTTATGCCTGCCGGCTCGTAGACCTGGTGGCGGTCCTCTCTGAAAGGTAATTCCATGCTCCTGAATGGATATATACACCGCCCACCGGACCTGGCCGGCAATTCCGGATTGGCCTGGGAGCCGGCCGGCAGGATATTTAATAAAAACGGCCTGTTCTAAAAAGAGTAGAAACGTATTCCATGAAGCAGCCGGCAAGGGACCTCGCCAGGATACAGACGAGGTCCTTTTTATTTTAGTCCGGGTGACGCCCGGGGGGTGTAGTGATATAATTTTAAGCAGGCCAAACGGGCAGGATCTGCCTAAAACGCAGGAGGTGGTCTGGTGAAGGTTAACCGGAGCATAGAAGAAATCAACGAAAAGATCAAAGCCGGAAACGTGATTGTGGTTACGGCAGAAGAAGTAATTGATCTGGCAAACGAAAAAGGTATTGAACAGGCGGCTGCCGAGGTAGACGTGGTAACTACGGGAACTTTCGGCCCCATGTGCTCCTCGGGTGTTTTTATGAACCTGGGGCACCCCAGTCCGCGCATCAAAATTGGAGAGGCTTTTTTAAACGGGGTTCCGGCTTATGCCGGTATGGCGGCAGTTGACCTCTACATCGGAGCAACGGCCCTCCCTCCTTCAGATCCCGCCAACCGCAGTTACCCCGGTGATTTTATATACGGCGGCGGGCATGTCATAGAAGACCTGGTTGCCGGCAAGGAAATAAGGCTTGAGGCTTCCTCATACGGAACGGACTGCTACCCCCTTAAAAAAATTGAGACCACCTTCAGCCTGGCCGAGATCAATGAAGCTACACTATATAACCCCCGCAATGCCTATCAAAATTACAATGTAGCGGTTAATCTCGGGGAGAAAACCATTTATACCTACATGGGCATTCTAAAGCCGCAGCTGGGCAATGCCAACTACAGTTCTGCCGGTCAGCTGAGCCCTCTCTTTAATGATCCTTTCCTGAAGACAATCGGTATCGGCACCCGGATCTTTTTGGGCGGCGGCATCGGTTATGTTGCCTGGCACGGGACACAGCACAATCCTTCGGCAGCCAGGGATGAAAAGGGAGTGCCGAAAGGGCCGGCGGCCACCCTGTCTTTAACCGGCGATCTTAAACAAATGGATCCCCGCTGGCTGAGGGGTTTAAGTTACCTGGGTTACGGGGTTACCATGCAGGTCGGGGTAGGAGTGCCGATCCCGATCCTCAATGAAGAAATAATGGGCTATTGTGCCGTGCGTGACGAAGATATCATGGCCCCGGTTGTGGACTACCGGCGCACATATCCGTACCGGGAAAGCGGCAACCTGGGTCTGGTCAGTTACGCCGAACTGAAAAGCGGCTCAATAACTGTCCAGGGGAAAAGAGTCCCCACGGCATCCCTGTCCAGTTATGCCGGGGCCAGGGAGATAGCCGCTTCCCTGAAAGAGTGGATTGAGTCGGGCAGGTTTACCCTTACCGCACCGGCTGCTCCCCTGCCGTCGGCCGACGCGGGGATCAATTTAAAACCGATGCCTCAACGCGACCCTGAAAGGCAGGAGGATTAAAGATGGTAAAACAAAAAATTGTGCTTCGCTTTCCCCCTCATATTGTCGAACAGCCCACGATTTACCACCTGATCAAGGATTTTGACCTGATGGTAAATATACTGCGGGCCGATATAAACCCCCGCAAGGAAGGGCGCCTGATGATGGAGCTAAGCGGGAATGAAGCCAATTACCAGAAGGCTATTGAATGGCTGAGGGAGCAGGGACTGCAGGTAATAAACCTGGAGCAGCAGATTATCTGGCGTTCAGATCTCTGCACCCACTGCGGGGCCTGTACGGTAATCTGTCCTACCGAAGCGCTGGTGTTCGAAAGGCCCGGGATGACAGTCCGCTTTGCTGAAGAAAAGTGCATAGTGTGCGAACTCTGCCTGCGGGCCTGCCCGGCCCGGGCCATGGAAACGCTGGTCGAGAACGCCAGTTTTTGATGAACGCTACAAGGGTGTACCGCGGCGCTGCTGACGGTCAGAGACTTACTTCTTTTACGGTAACTGTGAAAGAAAGCGACCTCTGGATTGCGGTAAGCAGTTCGGCCTACCATGAAAACCTGCCTTCTGCAGTGGAAAAAGTTATCTGGAACCGGAGACGGAAGATTGAATCTTACCTGGCTCTTAACCCCGCACCGGGCGCCTCCCTGGGCCCCTGCCCCGTTGACAGCCGGGCCCCGGAACTTTTCCGCAGGATGACCCGGGCCGGCAACAGGGCCGGCGTGGGGCCCATGGCTGCAGTGGCAGGAGCGATCGCGGAGGAAGCCGGCGCTTACCTGCTCGGATTTTCCGATGAAGTAATTGTAGAAAATGGCGGGGATATTTTTTTAAAAGTAAGTCAGCCGGCCAGGGTCGGAATTTATGCCGGGAATTCTCCCCTCAGCGGAAAGCTGGCCCTGCAGGTAAACCCGTCCCGGGCCCCCCTGGGGGTCTGTACTTCATCAGGCACGGTGGGACCATCCTTCAGCAGGGGTCGGGCGGATGCGGCGGTTGTCCTGTCCGCTTCAACCACCCTGGCTGATGCGGCGGCAACGGCGCTCGGCAACATGGTGCAAGACCCCGGCGACCTGGAAACCGCTCTCGGTTTTGCCCGCCGGATTGAAGGAGTCACCGGGGCTCTTGTCATCTGTGATTGTGAAATTGCCGCCTGGGGAGATGTGGAGTTACTGAAAACCTGAAAAACGGAGGTATGATCATGCCTGTA
>SLSE01000169.1 GCA_007130585.1 Syntrophomonadaceae bacterium
CCGGCCGGGAGAGATGTTACATTAAATACATCTGTCACAGCGCTGTCTTCCTGTGCGCTGAGAGCGTAGGCATAGGGCCAGTTGCGCATGAAGGCGGCATTGCCGGCATGCCATACGGCGCGGGCATCTTCTTCAGCAAAGGTCGTAACGCCTTCCGGGGAAATTGTTCCCACCCAGCCGGCAGCCTGGTCCACGATTTCAATGGCTCTTTCATTGTTAATCGTGATAACCTGGTCGGGGCTGACAATGGTGCCTCCGTCGTTAGAATCAATCCATTCCAGGGCATTGGTAGTCAGTCCTTCATAAGCATTACCCTGCCAGACAAATCCCTGGAAGTCCGGGTTCTCCGCCCGTTCACCGTCCTGGATAACCTGGGCAGCTTCTTCCAGGTCGTCCCAGGTTTCCGGCACATCAAAACCATATTCTTCCAGTAAATCGGTACGGTAATAGAGCAGTCCGGCATCAGTAAACCAGGGAATGCCGATCAGGGCACCGTCCACCGTGTTGTTTTCAACAATTTCCGGGAAGTGGGCATCAACAACTTCACCGGCGCCGTAATCATACAGGTCGACAAAGTGTTCGGCCAGGTCCCCGGGCCAGATCACGTCAATCTGGTAGACATCTACCTCCCCGCTCTGGGCCTCGAAAAACTGCAGGTAAAGACCCAGCCGTTCGGTTGCATCGTCCGGGGTATCGAGTACTTCTACCGTCACTCCTTCATGTTCTTCGGTGTATGCTTCCGCCAACCTCTGGGTCAACTCCAGCTCCATACCGACAGCGCCGCCGGCAACGGTAATTACAATTTCATCAACCGGTGGTTCATCGGGCGGCTCATCATTGGGGTCAACCGGCGGAACCACCTCTTCCTCGGGACAACCCGTCACCAGAAACATCGCCGCAATAAGAAACGGAACCAGCACAATCATCCATTTTCTCTTTAACATACTTATCCTCCTCCTGATTTGTTATATTAATCTCTCTTAGGCAAGCAATTTTTGTAAAGGTTTTTATATCACCCCTTTGATAAGTTTTCAACATTTATCATGAAATAATAATTAACCTTTAATAGCCCCGGCGGTAAGACCGGCCACAATGCGCCGCTGGAATACAAGGACCAGGACTACCAGGGGGATCGTAACCAGGCTGGCCGCGGCCATAATTTCTCCGAAAGGTTCCTGCCGGGCTACCGCTCCTGTAAAATAAGCAATAGCGACGGGAACAGTGCGCGCTGCAGGATCAATTGATGTAAAGGTTAGCGCAAAAAGATATTCATTCCAGGCTTGAATAAAAGCGAGCAGCCCCGTGGTTACAAGAGCCGGGGCAGTTAACGGCAGCAGTATTTTACGAAATGTCTGGAAGGGTGTGGCTCCGTCAACCTGGGCAGATTCCATCAGGGCAACGGGAAGGCCCCTGAAAAATGACGTCAGGACCCAGGTTGTAAAAGGCAGCGTAAATAGCATATAAGTAAAAATCATACTGACACGGGCAGACAACCCCAGGGCGGTTATTACGGCATAGAGACCGGCCAGAACTGTAACCTGGGGAAACATGGTCATGGCCAGGATTACGTACAGCATCGGCCTGCGGCCGCGAAAACGCAGCTTTCCCAGGGCAAAGGCGGCAAAAGATCCCGCTATCAAAGCCAGGGTTGTAGTGGAAGTAGCCACGATTGTACTGTTGGCCAAACCGCGTAAAAACTGGCCATCCTGAAGCACGGCAGCATAATTGATAAGCGTAGGCGAGAATTCCAGGGTAACCGGATCACGGGGGATAGCCGTGGCAGGGGTCATAAAGAGCTGGGATTCAGTCTTCAGGGATGAATTAATCGCCCAGTAGAAAGGGAACAGGAGGTAAACCAGGATCAGTAATATCATCAGGCTGAAGCCGGTCCTGTTTAATGCTGCAAGGAAAACAGAGCGCTTTTTCACTCTTCATCAACCCCTAACATCTTGATGTATGAAACTGCAAACCCGAAGATGATCACAAAAATTACAACTCCGATGGCGGAAGCAAGTCCCATGGCCCGGTTGCCGATTAACTGGAAGTAGTTATAGCTGGCCATGGAATAAGTGGCGCTTCCCAGCATTACCTGGAATATATCAAATACCCTTAAAGCATCGAGGGTGCGAAAAATCAGGGCAACAGCAATGGCCGGTTTTAACAGCGGCAGGGTGATAGCAAAGAACTGCCTGATTTTACCGGCACCGTCTATTTCTGCAGCCTCAAAAAGGTCCTCATCCATAGTTTGCAGCCCGGCTAAAAGGATCAACGCCATGAAAGGGGTGGTCTTCCACACATCTACGGCAATCATTGCCGGCAGCTGGTAAGTTCCGGAAGCCAGGAAAGCAATAGGGCTGTGAATAATACCCAGTGAATCGAGCAGGGCATTAAACATACCAATTCTGCTTGGAGCCAGCATCCACTCCCACATGCGGGCGGAGACGACAGTAATTACAGCCCAGGGCACGAGCATTGCCGCCCTCATGCCTCCCCTGAACCTGAACTTGCTGTTGACAACCAGGGCAATGGCGAGGCCGAGGACAAGTTCGAGGAATACGGAGACAACTGTAAAAGATACGGTGTTGGTTATCGCCTCTATAAAGCTGGGATCAGTCGCTCCAACTACATAACGGTTTCCAAGCAGGCGAAACTGGGTGTATTCGCGGTAGCGGATTGGTTGCCTGGGCAGGACATCGATAGGTCGTTCATATAAAGTTTCTCCGGTTTCAGGGTTAACCAGGACAACGCCCGTATCTTCATCTGTGACCGGCTGCAGCTGCATAATGTTAACGCTCAACAGCCGGCGGTAGTTATCAAGACCGACAAACTGGGTTTCCCGGCCGCTGGCAAATACGCGGTCAGTTAAGCTGGTATAAAAAACCTGCCCCAGCGGGTAAAAGGCAATAGCAACGAGGATTATAATAACCGGCAGCAATAGCCTCCAGGCCATTAATTCTTCTCTTCTCGCTAGCTTTGACCACTTGGGATGACGCAAAGAATTTTTTTTCTCAGCCTGACTTTTATTATTACTGGCTTCCAACTGTGCCCCCCCTGACTTTTTAAATTGCGGCCTCTTTTCCCCACCGCCTTTATTCTACGTCCGTTATTCCCGGCTAACGGAAAATAGTCTTAACTGCAGGCAGTTTAAGAGTTTAAACCCAGCGGTATAAGCCCATGCTTTGCTGTTTTGATAGTGGATAACCTAAAGTGGGGGTGTTAGTATGTCTGCTCCTCAAATAGGTATTATCTTGATCTTGCTTCAAGTAAGGGGATAAATATTGATGCCACCAGAACTTCTGTCTTTAGCATCAGGAGTAGTTCGATCAGCTTTCCCGGGCAAATCGCCCTGTTTGAAGATATTACTGTAGTTATTGCAGCTCTCAGGGTTACTGCGTATACCTGTTTCATCATAACAAACCGGCAATTTACAGCCGCAGGATCTTTTCCCCCGGCTTATCTGTGATATGCCGGCCAACGCCCATAGTATTATGCGGTAAAATCTTTAAAAACTGGTAACAGTTTTAAAAATACCCTTAACTTAATTATAGAAAACGGCTAACCCTGTGTCAAGATAATTTGCTAATTGACTGATTTTACAGCATATTTTTAGCTGTTTCAGTTGCTATTGCAAACAGAAACGGTCTGTAACGAAACAATATTTTACCGATGTCCGGCAATTATTCTTTTCCAACTTGCCAGTCATGATCCCTAAAAAAATGTCACAAAGAAAGTTCGGTTATTTATCCCCGGACTGGTTTTTTAGATGTATAATTATTACCGGGAGGCGACTAAAGTGGCAATACTGACCTGTATGGGAGAATTGATCGTTGACTTTATTCCCCTGGACAGGGAAAAGGGTCTTTTAAATAGTTCTGATTTCAGGCC
>SLSE01000093.1 GCA_007130585.1 Syntrophomonadaceae bacterium
GCAGTTATTTTCGAAAACCCTTCTTCTTTAGCAATCTCGAAGGCCGTTTCTACTATTTCTTCCCTGGTAAACTTATTTTTTGGCGGCATTTTAACCCTCCTAGATATAACTTATGTTATCTAACATCAGTTATATAATAAGGCATAGAATAATTACTGTCAAGAGGTATTTAAAATATTTTTTGTAAAACAAGAATTTGCTTTTATGCTGAGATTAATTAAATTGAGTAAGGGAGTCAAGGGTGTTGGCAGGGGTATGCAATTACTACTTGAATTGTCCCGCTGAATGGGATGGCCGGGAATGTAAAAATAATGGACCATGAAGGGAAAAATCTCTTGACAAAATAACAAACGTTATTTATAATAACAATAGTTATCAAATATAACGAGCGTTATATAAGGAGGTGGCTAAGTTTGAAACAGCCCAGTGTTTATTCAAGGGAACAGGTTATTGATGCAGCACTTGAACTGGTCCGTGAAGATGGATGGAATAAGGTAACTACACGCGCTATCGCCAAAAAATTGGGTTCATCAACCATGCCGATATATTCACATGTCCGTTCGGTTGAGGAATTGGAAAAAGAGATTCGTTTAAAAGCGCGGCAATTATTAAAAGCTTACCAGCGAGAGAAGTATTCTGAACATGTGCTGCTGAACCTTGCCTTTGGGTATGTTGCTTTTGCCAGGGATGAGAAAAAACTGTTCCGTTTTCTTTACCTGGAAAGCCCAAACCAGCTGGACCTGGAGAATGGAGAAGGAATGAGAGAATCTTTTCTCGCTGAATTTGGTGAGAACAGTGAAGAAGGCACAGCCCTGAAAGAACTGAAAAGCTCAGGTCAGGAAGTAGTGATTCAGTATACCTGGATTTTTACTCACGGCCTGGCAATGCTCGTTAATGCCGGTACTTTTGGTTCAAATTCAAACCAGGCGATCATGCAGTTCCTGATGAATGCCGGGGAAGCATTTTACACCTGGGGAATTCAAAAAGACGAAGGAGGAAATATAGATGAATAAATTAACTGAAAAGAATATTTGGGCTTATGCAGCCCGTTTTACATTGCTTTATATGCTGATCTACTTTGCCGTGGGCTCGCTGTTTCTGCTTTTGCAAAATACGCTGCCTGCTGAGAGCAGGGTTGCTCTTGAGTTTTTTAAACCCTATAACATAGATACTACTGAACCTGTAACCCAGGCGCTGCGCGGATTCTTTATAGCCCTGGTTTTATATCCTTTCTATGATCTGATCGTAAAAGGGAAACGCGGTTTTGCCATCCTGGTCTGTGCCCTGTGGGGTGTAGCCCTGCTGGGCAATCTTGAGCCGAGGCCGGGCAGCATTGAAGGAATGATCTACACTCACACTACCATGGTTGAGCATGCCCTGGTTCTGGCGGCAGGACTTATCCAGGCCATGCTTGTTTCCGTCCTTTTTCTAAGCTGGGAAAGGAAAAGCATCGGATTTGCTGAAAAAATTGACTACGGCTTCAGCGGACTGTTCACGGAGACAGCCACCCCTAAATGGCTGCGGGGTTATACACTCAGGTACACCCTGTTACATGTAGTAATTTATGTCCTGGTTGGGTCGCTTTTTTACGAGATATCGGGTTACGAAGAAGCCCTGGCAACAATGGAGGCTTTTGCTCTCTGGCGGGACTTGGAAAGTATTGGCATGGTAGCAGCCGTTTTCTTCGGTCAAATTTTCAGGGGAGCAGTCCTGGCTTTGCTGCTTTATCCTTTCTATAATAATTATATGAGCGGTAAGTTCGGCTGGCTAAAACTTTTTGGTCTGCTGTTCGGCCTGAAAGTTATACCGATCATGTTTGTTGTGCCTGAATCATTAGTGATTATGCTGCAGGAAGCAGCGGTAGGGCTGCCGGAAATAATCGCCCAGACCTTTGTTTTTGCCCTTGTTTTCTATGCCTGGGAGAAAAGGAGAAAGCGAAAAGTAGATTTTGCCGCAGCCTGAGTGATTATAAACGGTATAAATATGACGGGGCATACCAATTGGCCTGAAGGCAGATTGATATCTTGGTATACAGGATAAGAGCCTGTTCAGCTCGTTTTCACAGAAATGCCAGGAGGCCTCTGTCAGGGCGGCGATATGCGCGGGTGCCTGGTCGGCATAGCCGAGATGAAGCCCTGCAAGGACAAAGGCCATTAAATATTTATTGCCAGCATCGCTTTTAATAGTGTGTTTCTATAGTAAAGAAACTATTTGCGTTAAAGTTATGATAATGGGCTCGGGTCTTTTTATTTGACTTAAATCACCCCGTGTATTACAGCATTTAATACAAGGGGTGATTTATTTGTTTAGCGTTTGTTTGCCTGAAGATTTAGAGGCGAATTATGCCGGGGAACATTGATCAGGCGGGCAGGATCCATGGTAAAATCAAGGAACCTGCCGCCGCAAAAACCGGCAGGGTAGAAGAGAGGGGAATCTGGCTACGGTGGATAAGGTTCTGACTGAAATCCTGGCAAATATTAATTGCGGCGGTGATCGCGAACCTCCGGTCCTGGCTGCGGCGGAGCGGCAGGCTCTCCTTGATGAATTTCACCCGGACAACCAGTCGCGCGGTAAAGAAACGCTTAGCTTCGGCCCTAACCGGGGTGAGAGAGTTCCCGGTGAGCTGACTGCGGCTATTGCAGCAGAAGAAATCTACCCGCAGGAAATTGCAACAGTAAAAACAGGTCTGCTGGTGATCGGCAGCGGGGCGGCCGGGATCTCGGCAGCCCTGGAGGCGGCAGGCAGGGGCATCAAGGTCCTGCTGGCCACGCGGGATCAAGCCGGCAGTTCGAATACGGTTCTGGCCCAGGGCGGTATGGCTGTAGCTGTGGGCGTCGGCGATTCTCCCGCCCTGCATGCAGAAGATACGGTCAGGGGTGGGCGGAGCAATGATCACCGCCTGGTTGAAATTATGGCTACTGAAGCCCAACCGGTTATCCGCTGGTTGGAGGAGATGGGAATGATCTTCGACCGGGAGGCGGATAACCGCTACTGTCTACTGCCTGGCGGCGGGCACAGCAAAAACCGGGTGCTGACCCGGGGAGGATTCATCGGGCCGAGGATAATGAGAGTCCTGCTCGGTGCTGTAAAAAAATCTTCAGTTGAACTAAGACCCTTTTACCGCCTGGTAGAACTGATCAGCGAAGGTGAGCGGTGCAGGGGGGCGGTATTTTTTAGCAGCAGCGAAGGCAGGTATATAAGGGTTGAGGGCGGGGCAGTAATTCTGGCTACCGGCGGTTCGGGCGGTTTAAAACCTTTCGGTCTGCCGACCAGCAACCATAAAAGCATTCGCGGGGAGGGGCTGTCTGCCGCCTATAGAGCAGGCCTGAAACTTCTTGATATGGACGCTTCCCAGTTTCACCCCACGGGAGCGCTCTGGCCGGAACCGGTCAGGGGGATGCTGGTATCCGAGGGGGTGCGTTCACTGGGGGCCGGATTGTTTAACAGCCTGGGCCGGCAGTTCATCAACCCCATGGAGACCAGGGACGTCGTGACTGCTGCTATCATGGCTGAGGTGGCAGGCGGAAGGGGTATTGAAACACCCGGCGGAGAAAGCGGTGTCCTGTTGAATACCGGAGTTTTAAGTGAGCGCGTTTTGAGTAAATCCCTGGGTAAAATATACAGGAAACTGCAGGGCAGCGGCTATAACCCCCGGGCAACTCCCCTGGTGGTCGGGCCGCTTTACCACTATCAGAATGGCGGCCTGGAGATTGACGGCCATGGCAGGACAGATCTGGCCGGGCTCTGGGCTGCAGGGGAGGTAACCGGTGGCATCCACGGCAAAAACCGGCTCGGCGGCAATGCCCTGACCGATGCCTTTGTTTTCGGCCGGAGGGCCGGAAGGGACGCAGCCCGCTTTGCGGCCGGCGGCAGCC
>SLSE01000051.1 GCA_007130585.1 Syntrophomonadaceae bacterium
AGAAAGCGGCCAGGTAGCAGTCCGTCACCGCCAGCAGGGCGACCTGGGAACAGATGACCTGGGCAACCTGATCGAACGGGTTAAAGAAGAAGTTGAAAAAAAATTATTTGACCCGGCCGAAACAATCTGATATATTCAATATGGAAAAATAAAGTTATTCAAGCAGAAGCCACCGCTTCTCACCCTGGGACCATCCAGAGTTGCCAGGGTTATCCATAAGCTATTCGGATATTAAGAGCAGGTGGGAATCCCCTGCTCTTAAACATTTTCAGGAGGTGAAATAAGATTAGTAAAAATTTGTTCGTGAATGAACAAATTAAAGCCAGGGAAGTTTTGGTTGTAGATGCCGACGGTACTCAGCTTGGTGTAATGAAAACCGACGAGGCCCTGACCCTGGCCCAGGAAAAAAAGCTGGATTTAGTTAATGTTGCTCCCGGTGCGAAACCGCCGGTCTGCCGGTTAATGGACTACGGAAAGCACAAGTACGAGCAAAGCAAGCGGGACCGTGAAGCACGAAAAAAACAGAAAACGACGACCATTAAGGAAATTAAACTCAGGCCTAATATTGATCAGCATGATTTTGATGTTAAAGCCAAAAGGGGCAAGAAGTTCCTGGAAAACGGGGACAAAGTTAAAGTCACCGTTATGTTCAGGGGCCGCGAGATAACGCACCCCGAGATCGCCCAGCGCCTGTGTAAAAAACTGGCAGAGGACCTGGCTGATTACGGTGTAGTCGAAAAGCCTGCCAGGCAGGAAGGGCGAAACATGATCATGATATTATCGCCCAAATCACATTAGAGGAAGGTTGTTATTTTAATGCCCAAGATGAAAACCCACCGCGGGGCGGCTAAAAGGTTTAAAAAAACCGGCAGCGGCAAGATTAAGCGCGGCCGCGCTTATGCCAGCCACCTGACCGGTAAAAAAAGCCCCGGCCGCAAAAGAAGGCTGCGCAAGTCTACCCTTGTTCAGCCCGCCGACCTGAAAAGGGTTAAACTGCAAATACAATAAAGCTGCTGCAGCGCTGCTGCAGTAAGTTATAAAAATACTATCTACCGTAAGTATAATTTAGGAGGATGATTTGCTATGCCTCGCACGAAGAGAGGTACTGTCGCCCGAAAAAGGCGTAAAAAGATATTGAAGCTGGCCAGGGGCTATTACGGAGCAAAAAGCAAGCTCTTTAAGATGGCCAACCAGCAGGTTATGAGATCGATGCAGTACGCTTACCGCGACCGCAAACAGCGGAAAAGAGATTTCCGCAAGCTGTGGATTGCCCGGATTAATGCAGCGGCAAGAGCCGACGGAATGTCTTACAGCCGTTTTATAAGCGGCCTCAAGAAAGCAGACGTTCAGATTAACCGTAAAGTGCTGGCCGATATGGCTGTCAGAGATAAAGCTGCCTTTTCACAGCTGGTTGAAGTGGCCAGGCAAAACGCCTGATGCATAAGGGTCATGAAACAACCGGCAGAATCCATTCCGGTTTGGAGATGCCCGGTTAATGAATAACAAATCCTGCTCAGTACAGCATTCCCTTTTCGGGCTGAGCAGGTTTTTTTAACAGTTAACTTATAAAGCGACGGTTGGAAGAAAATATTTACAAGTTACGCGGGGTGTTATTTAAGTGTCGCCTCTATATGTAAGCAGCCCCCAAAACCCTCTTCTTAAAGAGTACAGAAAGCTGCAGGGAAGCAGCCGGCAGCGGCGCATAAAAAACCGGATAGTCCTGGAAGGGCCCAACCTGGTCCGGGAAGCTTTAAAAGCCGGCATAGTGCCGGAAGTGCTACTTTACACCGAAAATTACTATGAAGAAAGCGGGAAAGCGTGGCTCGCTTCCCTGCCGACTTCAGTAAAACAGGTAATCCTGACCCCTGATCTATTTATTAGTATCGCAGCCACGGATACCCCGCAGCCTGTTGCCGCGATAGTTCCCCGCAATTTCGGGGAAACAGCCGTCCCCGCTGATTCTAAAACTTACCGGCTGATTCTTGTTTTAGACAGGATTCGGGATCCGGGCAACATGGGCGCAATTATCCGCACTGCTGCTGCGGCCGGTGTTGATATTATTTACTATACGCCGGAAAGTGCCGATCCATTTAACCCGAAGGTGCTGAGGGCTACGGCAGGTACGGTATTTTCGGTAAAGGTCGAAGAAGCCCGAAAACCGCTTGAGCTGATCAGGAACCTTAAACAGAACGGGGTGCAGTTGATTGCCGCAGACGCTCGCTCCAGGCGAAGCCACTGGTCGGTTGCTTACAAACTGCCGGCCGCGTTGCTGGTCGGCAATGAAAGTGAAGGAATCAGCAGAGAGCTGAAAAATGAAGCTGATTTGACAGTTTCCATACCGCTTTCCGGTTCGGTGGAATCACTTAATGCCGCTGTTGCCTCCGCAGTAATCCTTTATGAAATAATACGGCCCGGTAAGGCCGATTAGCTTGAATCTGCAAGCTTCAGGTGCTATAATGCATGTATCCAATATATGTTCAGGCTATGAAGGAGATAAGTAAGCTGGAACAGGCGCCGCCCAGGGAGGAACAGCCTTGATTGCAAGCTGTCCCGGCGCAGCCGGCTGAAATTCACTCCAGAGCTTCCCGCTGAAAGGCCTGCTTTTGTGAGGCCCTGTAGGTGGAGACGGTCATCCCGTTATCGATATTAAGCGAGTCTAGCTTTGACTAAGCCGGGTGGTACCGCGGAAGTTTATCTTTCGTCCCTCATGAGAGGGATTTTTTATTTTCCGGAGGTGTTTGAATTTGTTGACGAAATTAAAAGATCTGGAAAAAGATGCTAAAAAAAGTATTGAAGAAGCAGGCAGCCTGGAAGACCTGAAAGAAACCAGGGTCAGGCTGCTCGGTAAAAAGGGAGACCTCACTACCCTGCTGCGCAGCCTGGGGACCGCCCCTCCCGAAGAAAGGCCCGTTATCGGAAAACAGGCCAATATTTTAAGGGAGGAACTGGAGCAGGCAATCAAGCTGAAAGAACAGGCCCTGAAGGATGCTCAAAGGGCCGGGCGGTGGGAAGAAGAACGCATTGACGTTACCCTTCCCGGGAGGCCGGTTGAGCTGGGCCAAAAACACCCCCTGACCATGATTCTGGATGAGATTAAGGAAATATTTATCGGACTCGGTTTCCAGGTCGCCCACGGCCCGGATATAGAAAGCGACTATTATAATTTTGAAGCGTTAAATATTCCCTCCGAGCACCCGGCCCGTGACATGCAGGATTCTTTCTATATTACCGATCAGTACCTGCTGAGAACTCACACATCGCCGGTGCAGATCAGGACAATGGAAAGGCTGGCCCCCGGCCTTCCGGTTCGCATTATTGCCCCCGGCAAAGTCTTTCGCCGGGATGATGATGCCACCCATTCCCCCATGTTTCACCAGGTGGAGGGGCTTGCCGTCGACAAAGATATTTCATTTGCCGATTTAAAAGGGACCCTGCTGCTTTTTGTGCGTGAAATGTTCGGACCCGAACAAAAAATCCGTCTGCGGCCCAGCTTTTTTCCCTTTACGGAACCGAGCGCCGAGGTCGATATATCATGTATCATGTGCAATGGAGAAGGATGCCGGGTTTGTAGTGATACCGGATGGCTTGAGATATTAGGCGCCGGTATGGTCCATCCCCGTGTTCTGGAAAGCTCGGGTTATGACCCCGGGGAGGTAACCGGGTTCGCTTTCGGCATGGGTGTTGAACGCATTGCTATGCTGAAATACGGCATCGGCGATCTGCGCCTCTTTTTTTCGAATGATTTGCGTTTCCTGAAGCAGTTCGGGTAAAGGGTAACCGGGGCGGCCCGGGCTTCAGATGTTACCTGAACGATAG
>SLSE01000034.1 GCA_007130585.1 Syntrophomonadaceae bacterium
GCGGTGGACGGGCGGGGCCTGGTCAATCCTGAAGACCTGAAACAAGCGGCCGGGGAGGACACCATCCTGGTCAGCATCATGCACCTTAATAACGAAATCGGATCTGTTCAGCCCTTGACAGAGCTGGGACAGGTTATTAAAGCAGTAAACCCGGGCATTCTGTTCCATGTTGACGCTGTCCAGTCCTGGGGCCGACTTCCGCTGCAGCTTAAGCAGTGGCAGGCCGACCTGGTATCGTGCAGCGCCCATAAAGCGCACGGTCCGAGAGGAGCGGGCTGCCTCTGGGTAAAAGAGGGCACCCTGCTGCAGCCGCTTTTCCACGGCGGCGGGCAGGAAAAAGAACTGCGCCCGGGAACTGAAAACACGGCTGCCCTGGCCGGTTTTGGTTTGGCCGCCCGCCTGGCTGAAAAAGATTTGCACCACAAGGCGGAGCTTTTGTCGGGTCTGAAAATGGCATTTTATAACCGGCTCGCAAAAAGCGGGATCCCATTTAAAGTAAACGGTCCCGGGCCGGAAGAAGGCGCCCCGCATATACTGAACCTTTCCTTCCCCGGGCTTAAGGCGGAAGTTTTGCTTCACTCCCTGGAAGCGCAGGGCGTATATGTTTCAGCCGGTTCGGCCTGCCATTCGCGGCGGCCCGATCCCAGCCATGTCCTGGAAGCCCTGGGATTAGGCAGGGAGAGCCTGGAAAGCGCCCTCCGGTTCAGTTTTTCCGCCTTTAACAGTAAAGAAGAAGTTACTTTAGCTGCCGAGAAAACAGCCGCCGCAGTAGAGGAATTATCGGCTTATACCAGTTAACCACAAATCGTTACCGGACAGGAGAATTTGAAATGGCCACCCAGGTTTTGGTACGTTACGGGGAAATTGCTTTAAAAGGGAAAAACCGCGGGCAGTTTGAACAGCAGCTGCTTCACAACCTGAAGGCGGCAGTAACCGACTTTGACGGTAAGGTAGTAAGAATGCACGGCCGCTTTATGGTTACCGGGCCGGGCGAACACGGCGATAAAATGATTGAAAGGCTGAGCAGGGTTTTCGGGGTCGTTTCGGTCAGCCCGGTGAGTGAAACCGGACTTGACCTGGAAGATATCAAGGCAAAGGCCGCGGAAATTACCGGGCAGTTTTCCCCCGGACAGAAGACTTTTAAGGTGGAAGCGCGCCGGTCTAATAAAAACTTTCCTTACACTTCGCCGGAGATAAGCAGGGCCTTGGGATCGCACCTGCAGCAGTTGTTCCCGGACCTGGTGGTCGATTTAAAGCAGCCCGCTTTTAAGCTGGCAGTTGAGATCGGATTCGACAGGGCCTACCTTTACAGGGAACGCACCGCCGGGCCGGGGGGACTTCCGGTCGGAATTTCCGGGCGTTCGCTTCTGCTGCTATCCGGGGGCATCGACAGCCCGGTGGCCGGATGGCTGGCCATGAAGCGCGGCCTCTTTACCGAGGCCCTGCACTTTCACAGCTTCCCTTTTACCAGCCGTCGCTCGCAGGAAAAAGCGGTGGACCTGTGCCGCAAACTGGCCGCTTACAGCAATAAAATCCCCCTTCATATGATCAGTATGACCGCAATTCAAAAAGAACTGAAAGCAAGCTGCCCTGAAAACCTGGGTATCATCCTGCTGCGCCGGATGATGTACCGGCTGGCAGAGATGGTGTCCGGCAGGCGTAACCTGCAGGCTCTCGTAACCGGCGAAAACCTGGGGCAGGTAGCAAGCCAGACCCTGGAGAGTATTGACGTAATCAGCAGGTCAACCGGGATGCTGGTTTTAAGGCCGCTCCTGGGCTTCGATAAAAGAGAAATTATCGGGCTGGCAGAAAAAATTGATACGTACGAAACTTCAGTTTTGCCTTATGAAGACTGCTGCACAGTATTTCTGCCCGGAAGCCCGGTTACCAAACCCCGCCTGGACGTGGTTGAAAAATATGAGGGCCTGCTCGATATGGAAAGCTTGCTCGGCGGGGCCATTGAGTCGCTGGAAACAAAAATAGTGGGAAGAGTTTAGCCGTCCCTGAGGCGATCGTCGAGGCTGTCCTGCATGGCCGCCTCGAGCAGGACTTCGGGGCCGGGGAAGCGGGCCTTATCTTTAGTAAGGTTGGAAAAATAAAGCGCATTGGTGGGGCACCAGTTCAGGCAGCGCAGGCAGTACATGCAGTGATAGTGGCGAATGGGGTAATCTTCATCGTCAAGCTCGATCAGGCCCTGGGGGCACTGCTGTACGCAGGTCATACACTGAATACATTCGTCCTTATGAATACCGTAACCGAAAAGCAGGTTGTTCAGCAAGAAATCGACACCGAAGGAATATAAAAACCGGTACGGCATGCCCAGCAGTTTATCGAACAGGTTGGTTCCCTTGTACCAGTACGGGATCCCGTAAAATAAAGAGTGAATATACTCCAGGAAAATAAAAATATTTCTTCTGGCCTGGTAGCTTTTCCTGACCAGCAGGCGACCCGTTTTCAGGTGATCGAAACTTTTCCGGATAATTGCGGACGCCGAGTATATAAAAGACTGATCGAGGTGGCCTACAAATTTAAAACCCTTCCGGGATAGGATGTTTTTCATAAAATCTTCGAAATCCCCCTGGGCGCCGTCATGGGTGGCAAATGAAAAAGCCCTGATTTTCTTTTTAAATACGGGCAGGTCCAGTAAAAACCTGATCATAACCGGGGCGGGGCGGAAGCTGTAGACGGGGGAACCGAAGCCGATTAAATCGTAGCCGGCCCAGTCCTGCTGCAAATTGGCTATAACCGGGTTTTCGGCGGCGGTTTTAAGGGCGGTGTCGAGATCCTGGTAGGGCCAGGGGTACTTGCCCAGGGGGCGCTTTACTTCAGCCCTGATGGTATAGTTAAGGGCAACAGGTTTTTTCTGCCAGAGCGTGGGCAGATCGAGATACTCTTCCAGGTTAAGGCTGTCGCACCGGTATCCGCGCTTCTCCATTTCGTCCCGGATCAGCGAAGCGAAATATCGGGTAACCCCGGTACCGGAAAAATAGACCAGGAGAACTTTTAGCATGATTATCACCATATTTATTATATCCTAACCACAGCGGTTTAACAAAAACAGCAGGACTTGAAGGGATGTGAAGAAATTGAACACAGGCTGGAGCATCAGAAACCTCTATTTTTACCTGGTTTGCCTGGTTACGCTATTTCTTGTTGTCGGGGGCGCCATTTCAACCGTTAACAGCGCCATGCAGCTCATTCTGCCGGACCGGCCTAACATCCCGCTGATCGGGGTTTATTCTATCCGGGCAGCAGAACCGGGCCGGGAAACAGTTTTTGACCCGCCGCCCCTGGAAGAACTTGAAGCAAGAAGGGCCGAGCGTGAAAGCCTGGCTCTTCAAAGGCAGGACTATGTCCGGCGCAACCTGCTTAACACCATAGCACTGATGATCATACCGCTGCCTTTTTACCTCTATCACTGGAAGCAAATCAAACCCGGACTATGAAAGTGAGGCGCTGCTAATGCAGTTCAAATGGGATTTAGGACATGTATACCTCTACCTGGTCTGCTTCATCTCGCTGATCCTGATCATCATCGGGGCAGTCAATATCACGCGGGCAGCAATAGCCTATGCAACGCCCGTATACAACGCTTACAACCCTTTTGAACATGAAGACCCGGGCCCCTGGGAAGAAGAATTCGGTGCCGGGGTAATAGAAGCGGAGAAAGAACGCTTTGAAACGATCAACCGTGAAAATTACAGGCGCGGACTGGCCCGCGACCTGGGAGGAGGCTTGGCATTCCTGTTAATTGCCCTGCCCGTTTATCTTTATCACTGGCGAAAAATACCC
>SLSE01000204.1 GCA_007130585.1 Syntrophomonadaceae bacterium
AAGCAGATGCAGTAGTCCTGGCTACCGGCGCCCGGGGCGCCCTGCCCCCGTTCCCGGTAAAAGAAGGGCTGCAGGTTGTATCGCCCCTCGCTATCCTGGACGGCTCCGTTATTCCGGGCCGCAGGGTGGTGATCGTGGGCGGAGGCTCGGTGGGCTGCGAAACAGCCGTCGCTATTGCACAGAT
Source organism: Syntrophomonadaceae bacterium (assembly GCA_007130585.1). GTDB lineage: Bacteria > Bacillota > Dethiobacteria > DTU022 > DTU022 > T3SED10-7. The sequence continues at coordinate 185 of SLSE01000204.1, forward strand.
GGGCACCATTTCTGCCGAAACGCTTAAATTCCTGATGGAAAACGATGCCGAAACCCCCGAACGGCTTAAAGAACTTATCAACCGCGGTACCCGTGAAGTTACCCTGGTCGAGATGGAGAAGGGTATCGGGCGGGATATCGGGATCAGCACCCGGTGGGTGGTCATCAAGTGTATCCGCCGCCTGGGGATCCGGGTAATGGACCAGTATTCGGTTAAGGAAGTCAATGAAGAAGGGGTGCTGGTGGAAAAAGAGGGCCGGGAAACCCTGCTGCCCGCCGACACCGTGGTCCCGGCGATCGGAGCGGTCGCCAACAACCCGCTGGAAGAAAAACTCGCCGGAAAAGTAAACGAGCTCCATGTGATTGGCGATGCCCGGGAACCGCGCAAGATTACCGAGGCGGTCCGGGAAGGCTTCGACCTGGGTTTGAAAATTTAGAAAGCCCGATCAGTTACGGCCCCTGATGAACTCTTCGGTCAGCTCATAAGCCCGGTAATCGGGATACTGGCGGGGCGGGTGCTTGGAAAAGAAGGCCGACGGCCCTTCCAGCACTCCTCCCTGGCCCCTGTCGAGGGCCAGCCTGCAGCAGCGGATGGCGTCGATGGCAATACCGGCCGAATTGGGGGAATCTTCCACGCTGAGGCGCATTTCCAGGTTGATCGGTATGTTGCCGAAGATCTGCCCCTCCATGCGCAGGAAGCAGACCTTGTTGTCTTTCTGCCAGGGAACGTAGTCACTCGGTCCGATGTGAATATCGCGGTCGGCCAGCCGCCGGCCGGCCGCCGACTGGACAGCTTCCGTTTTTGATATACGCTTGGTGGCCAGGCGCCCCTGGTTGGTCATGTTCAGGAAATCGGTATTCCCGCCGGTATTTAACTGGTATGAACGCTCGAGCTTTACGCCGCGCTTGCTGAACAGCTCGGCCAGGGCCCGGTGCAGGATGGTGGCCCCCATCTGCGACTTGATATCGTCGCCGATAATGGGCACATTTTTTTTCGCGAAGCGAGCCGCCCACTGCGGGTCGCTGGCTATAAAAACGGGAATGTTGTTGATAAAAGCCACACCCGCTTCGAGGGCGCAGTCCGCGTAAAAGCGGGACGCCTTTTCGGAACCGGCGGGCAGGTAGTTGAGCATTACTTCTGCGCCGGTATCGCGCAGTGCCTGGACAATTTCTTCCTTGCCCTGTTCCGGCAGATCGGCGGGGACAAAGGTGTAGTCATCTTCAAGGGAGAGCATATGGCCGGATACGCCGTCAATGATGCTGCCCATCTGGACATTCACCCCGGCCGGGGGCAGATCGGGGTAAAAAGAACAGGTGCAGTTTGGCCTGGAAAAAATAGCGCTGTTTACATCCCGTCCCACTTTGCGTTTATCTATGTCAAAAGCGGCGACCACCTCGATATCGTACGGCCGGTAGCCGCCGATCTCCCAGTGCATGAGCCCGATCGCCTCCGCTTCGGTATGGTCGCGGTAATAGTGTATGCCCTGGACCAGGGCGCTGGCACAGTTGCCGACGCCAACGATTGCAATTTTTACTGTAGACATTTCCAGATCCCTCTTCCTGCAGATAGTAAATACGGTGTTTTAACGGGCAAGACGTTTATACCCAAAAATTATTATATCCTATCAGGGGCGAATAGTGAAATAAAATCTGTAAAACAGGAATCGGGGGTTTATACAAAGAATGTTCCGGTAAAGATAGCCGGAACTATTTTAGAAGAGGAGGTTTTCAGAATGGGCAGAAAGTTCGAGCCGGCCGGGCAGGATGACCGGGTAAAAATTTTACGCCTGGAAACTGAGCCTTTCGGGACCAACGCGTACATTGTAACCTGCCGGGAAAGCGGCGACAGCCTGCTGATCGATGCGCCCGGGAATGCGGACCTGATCACTGATCAGCTTAAGGGAAGCAGCCTGAAAGGAATCCTGGTTACCCACGGCCACATGGACCATATCATGGCCCTGGAAGAACTGGTTAAGGCGACAGGGGCGCCCCTGGCCGCCCACGGGGAAGATGCGCGGTCGCTTCCGGTCAGCGTTTCCCGCCTGCTGCAGGACGGGGATATTATTGAATGCGGCCGGGCCCGGCTGGAAACGATGCATGTTCCCGGCCATACCGCCGGAAGCCTCTGTTTCAGGGCCGGGGATTTCCTGATTTCCGGCGATGCCCTGTTTCCCGGCGGACCGGGGAAAACGGCCACACCCGAAAACTTCAGGCAGATTATTACATCAATCCGGGAAAAACTGCTGTCCCTGCCCGACCGGACGATTGTGCTGCCGGGACACGGAGAGGCAACCACGATCGGCCGGGAGCGGCCCCTGGTTGAAGATTTTTTGGCCCGGGGCTACGACGAAGATCTCTGCGGCGACGTGACCTGGTCTTAAAGGACCGGGAAACGGGGCCGCTACCAGGGGATCTCGACCCGGTGAAACTCTTCCGCCAGTGCGTACTCTTTTTCTTTGGCGCAGTTTTCCGCGCGCTGCCGCAGCCACTGCTCGATGGCCGGGAAATGATGGCCTCCGACCTGGCTTTCATGGCAGCGCAGGGCTTCCAGCTTGGTTTCAAAGGTGGCGGTAATATCGGAATAGTAATCCGGGTCTTCGCTGGCCCAGAGCAGGATTTCCTTGACCTTGTGCGGTTCAAGCCCTTCTTCCAGTAAATCCGGGTAAGAAAGATGGTCCCGGGCATAGGGAAAAGCGGCATCAAGGACCACCTGCCCGGTTATGCGGTGGTCGCGGTGCCAGACATAACGGCGGTACGGATCGGCAGTAATCAGGGTTTCAGGCCTGAAAGCGCGTATCCAGCGCACAATTTCTTTCCTGAATTCATGGTTATCCTCGAGGGTCTGATCTTCGTAACCGAGGAATATGACATCTTTTACGCCCAGGACGCGGGCAGCGGCCAGCTGTTCTTTCCTGCGCGTTTGCGCCAGTTCCTCCGGCTTGATATTGGGATCGCTGGTCCCCTTCTCCCCGCCCGTGCAGATCACGTAGGCGACCTCTTTGCCTTCTTTAACCCAGCGGGCAACGGAGCCGGCGGCCCCGAATTCGGAGTCGTCCGGGTGGGGGCTGATAACGACAATATCTTTTTTTGCATACTCTTCCGCTTTTTTTGAGTTCACTGCTGTTTCTCACCCCTGTTAACTCTCATTTTCACTGCCCACCAGGTGAATGTCCCTCTGCGGGTAAGGAATATTAATTCCTTCCCGATCGAAGGCCTTCTTAACTTTTTCCAGCACCTCGAAATAGATTGTCCAGTAATTCTCTTTGGCGCACCACATTCTCAGGTAAAAAATTACGGCGCTTTCACCGTGTTCGCCCATGACCACCTGGGGAGGGGGATCTTCAAATACGCCGGCCTGGCTGCCGGCAATACCGGCCAGGATTTCCTTAACCCTGTCGATGTCATCCCCGTAGCCCACCCCGAAGGTAAAATCTACCCGGCGGGTCGGGTTATAGCTGTAGTTTACCATGCTGCTGTTCGACAAAATGGAATTGGGAACGATAACCCGGGTATTATCAGGGGTATCGAGCAGGGTGTAGAAAAC
>SLSE01000007.1 GCA_007130585.1 Syntrophomonadaceae bacterium
AGCTCTTTTAAAGGTTACTACCCTGAACTTTTTGCCCTGCTCTTTGGCAACATCCTTTCTGTTTCAGGCCATGATCTTATTTACATGGGAGTGGCCCTGGCTGTTATTCTCACTTTTGTCGTCCTCTTTTTTAAAGAGCTCCTGGTGATCTGCTTTGATGAAGAGATGGCCGAAGCATCGGGTCTGCCTGTAGGTCCCCTTTACATGGGCCTGCTGGCTGCTATGGGGATGACAGTGATGGTTTCAATTCAACTGGTCGGGGTGGTTCTGGTTGCGGCTCTGATTGTTATCCCGGGTGCTGCCGCGTACCGTTTAAGCCGCAATTACCGGGGTATGCTTGCTTTATCCCTGTTATTTGGGCTCTCCGGCAGTTTTGGGGGCCTTTTCATCTCATATTACTACCCTGTTCCGCCGGGAGCAGCCATTGTGCTGATTCTTGCCCTGATTTTTGCGATCGCCATGGCTGTTAAGCCCCGGCTGGAGAGGGCTGCGCAGGGCAGAGTCTAAAAGGAGATTTGGCGATGGAGGATAAGTTTTTAAAATCTGCCGGGGAGGAGCTGCGGCGGAAAGGTTATAAGCTTACCGGTCCCCGGCTGGCTATTATCAGCTACCTGGCCGGAGAAAAAGGTCATCCGGATATGCAGGAAATACTTGAAGGCCTCCGATCGGAGTACCCGGCTATCGGCATGGCCACGGTTTACCGGACTGTGGATTTACTGCTTGAACTGGGTATTTTGAGAGCGGTTACTTTAAAGAATAATCACCTGCGTTACGAGGTTAACCGGTCCGGCGATCATCATCACCACCTGGTTTGCCGGGGCTGCGGACAGATTATAGAATTTGGCAGCTGCAATTTTCAGCTTATGGCAAGGGAAATCGAGAAGGTTACCCGCTTTAGAATCGAGGAACACAGCCTGGAAGCATACGGGTTGTGCCCCCACTGCCTGCCGGGAAGCGAAGATCACTCTACCGAGAAAATATAATAGTAAAGCGGCTGTCCGCCGTATTGAAGTTCTATTTCCAGTCCCGGATACTCTTTTTCAATTTCCGCAGCCAGGGCAGAGGCATCCCTTCTGCTGACATCCTGGCCGTAGAATATGGTAATGATATCTTTCCCCCGCCCGGCGATATTCCGGACCAGGTTCAGGGCGGTCCGGTCCAGTTTTTCTTCCGATGTTACAATCTCGTCGCCGGCCAGTCCCAGGTAGTGGCCGTGTTTAACTTTCTCTCCCCTGATATAAGCATCCCTGGTAGCATAAGTAACCAGCCCCGTTGTTACCTGCCCGATACTTTCTTTCATGGCTTCAAGATTTTCGGCAAGAGGTTGTGCCGGCGAGTATGAAAGCAGCGCCGCCAAGCCCTCCGGAAGAGTTTTTGTCTCCAGTACTTCAACCTTCCTGGCGGACAGGCCTTTAACCTGCTCGGCGACCAGAATTATATTTTTATTGTTTGGCAGAATAATGGCCGAATCCTGCGGCAGGTTCTCGACAGCCCTGAGCAGGTTTTCAACATTGGGGTTCATGGTCTGCCCGCCAAAGACAATTTCATCTGCGCCAAGACTGAGAAAAATTTCCCTGAATCCTTCCCCGAAGGATACGGATATAATACCCGCCTCTCCTTTTTCCGGCCGGTTTGTACCCGGCAGGATTACAGCGGTTTCTCCCGTGTAAGCGGAAGCCAGACCCCTTTCACGGTGCTGGTCCATCATATTGTCAATTTTAATATCGTGCAGGGAACCGTATTCCAGGGCTGCTTGTATTACAAGCCCGGGTGAGGAAGTGTGGATGTGAATTTTTGCGATGCGGTCGTCTGCCGCTACAAGCAGCGACTCTCCGAGACCGGACAGTACCTCTTTTAAACCATGAAAAGATTTTGTTTTTGCTTTAACAAGCATTTCCGTGCAATAAGGCCGCTCAAGGTTTATAGTCTCTCTGGCGTCAATGATATTAGTAACGGAAGATGTCATTGTTTCGGAAGATTGGCCTGTCCTGTGCGGCAGCAGTTCGGATAACGATTTTTTCAGGGAAAAAAGGCATCCTTCAATAAACACCAGCAGGCCCAGACCGCCGGCATCAACCACTCCTGCTGCTTTTAGTTCCGGAAGCATCTCCGTGGTTTTGGCCAGTGCAGTTTTTCCACTATTTATTGCTTCTTCCATGCTTCCGTACAGGTTATCGCCTTTGCGGGCAGCTGAGTAAAGGCCGCGGGCCATTTCCCTGGCTACCGTCAAAATCGTCCCTTCAACCGGCTTTGAAACTGCTTTATAGGCATAGACCACCCCGTACTGGAAGGCCTTGCTCAGCTCGCCCGGCGAGATATAATCTTTTTTCCTCAGTCCCCTGGCGATGCCGCGTAATATCTGGGACAGGATTACCCCTGAATTGCCCCTGGCTCCCATCAGGGCTTTTGTGGCGACCAGGTCGGAAAGCTCGCCGATTGAGGTTCCTTCATACGCAATAGACCCTTCGGCGGCAGCTTTCAGGGTCATGCTCATATTAGTTCCGGTATCCCCGTCCGGAACTGGAAATACGTTTAGGGAATTTATCTTTTCTACTTCCCGCTCAAAAAAATAGGTTGCCCCAAGGATCATTCTTTTAAAATCGCTGGCGTGGAGAACATTGCCGGGGCCTTTTTTTGTAGCCGTGTTCAATGGCACTTCTCCTTTAATGTAATAATGATTATTACTTTACTGAATAATAACATATATTTGTCCCAAGTGCTAATTGCATGCTGCAGGAGAGGGTTTTTAGCGGGTAATGCAAACTTTAAACATGATTACGGAGCATCAGTTCCGCCGGGTGCGGCTCCAGGTAAGTCTGGTTTTGCAGGTAACCCACGTTATATTTTCGGATGTAGTGATTAATCAGGGTAAGCGGCACAACCAGTGGCACTTCCGCACGGGCATACCGGTTGATCAGGGAGATCAGTTCAGTCTTTTCATCACCTGTTATATGTTTTTTGAAGTGTCCGCTTATGTGGTATAAAACGTTTACATTTTTTTTCACGGTAGCCTTTAAAGCCAGGCTTTCCATCAGGTTTAGCCGATACCCGGCGAGCAGCTCATGCTGCGCGGCTTTTTTCCCCCCGGCAACAAGTTTGCCCATCCCGGGAAGGTGTTTCGGGCTGTGAGCCATAATCTGGAGTTTGTGGCGGGTATGAAAATCAATCAGCTTTTTATAGTCGGGAGATTCTTTCATAAATTTCTTCCAGCGGTTGTAGCAAAAGATTCTTTCAATGAAACTTTCCCGTAAAGCGGGATCGTGGAGACGCCCTTCTTCTTCCACCGGTAACATGGGGAAATGGCTGACAACAGCCGAGGCAAAAAGGCCGCGCCCTATTTTACGGGCCTGACCCGATTCCCCGTACACTTTAACCCTGTGCAGCCCCGAGCTGGGGGAATCTTTTTTAAAAATAAAAGCGCAGAGATTTTCTTCCTCCAGCCGGCGTACTTTTTCCCTGCAGTAGGATAGCATCCTGGCGCTATGATCTATGCCGCTCTTTGAAGTTACCAGTTGAGGATTTTCCGGGTTTCCGACCAGGCGCATAGTTTCGCGGGGCACCGGGAGGCCGCACTCAACTTCCGGGCAGACAGCAATAAAATGAAAGTAACCGGCGAGAATATCAGTTATATAGCGGTCATGTTTATGCCCGCCGTCATAGCGAACGGGGTTACCGAGGAGACATGAGCTGACTCCAACACGAATTTTTTCTTCCATCTGAAA
>SLSE01000150.1 GCA_007130585.1 Syntrophomonadaceae bacterium
ACGGAAAAAATTAGCGGGGTTTTAATGTAATTAAGTATTGTTTTAAGAAGGAAAAGAGAAGTGTTCCATTTATTTGACAGGCGAAATTGATCGTGTTAGCATTTTATTGCGCGAAGCCCGGACCGGAAAGGCTTTGCAGCCATTATGATATTTATTCGCCCTGAAAGGAGTACAATCAATTGGTTACTGAAAATGAACAAAAACTGTATGATACCCTCGAAGATCTTGGCATAGATTATACCCGCTATGAGCATCCCCCGGTTTACACTGTTGAAGAGGCAAAACAATACTGGCAGGATATAGAGGGAGCTCACTCCAAAAACCTTTTTTTAAGGAATAACAAGGGCAACCGGCATTACCTGGTCGTGCTGGAGCAATCCAAAAAAGCTGATATTAAAGATTTGTCGGCCAAACTGGGAGCGGGCAAACTGAGCTTCGCTTCAGAAAGGCGCCTGCAGGAACACCTGGGCCTCGAAACGGGAGCTGTTTCACCTTTTGGCTTAATTAATGATCAGGATAATGCGGTAACCGTTGCCCTGGACCGGGACCTGAAAAAAAAGGGTACTGTGAATTTTCACCCCAATGTCAATACGGCAACGATCAGCCTTACATACCAGGATTTTGAAAAATTCCTTCAACACTGTGGGAACGAGATAGTTTATATTTAGTCGGGGGGTTGCCGCGTGAAGGAACTGAAGAGTATTCAGGGTTTCTTGAAGCAGGTAACAGGCGCCTTTGCCGGGGTTGTCGACATTGAAATCGGTGTAATAAACAAAGACCTGGAAGTGATTGCCGGAAGCGGCTACTTTGAAAAAGAAGTCGGTTCCACCTATGATGAAGGCTGTATGACGCAGAAAATCATGTTGTCGGCCCATAACGAATCGATCCTGGTTGAAAATACTGCCCATGCCGTCTGCTGCTCCGAATGTGATTATTCCGGGCAGTGCAGTGTCCTGGCTTTTTTGATGCAGCCGATCACTTTCAGGGAGCAAAAAATAGGGACAATTTCCCTGCTGGCTCTAACCGAGCAGCACCGGCGCAAGTTGCTTAACCATTATGAAAAGATGCAGGACTTCCTTAACAAGCTCTGTAATATTATCGTGATGTCGCTTAACGAGAAGAAAATGGAGAACAAGGTAGCCAGCCTGATGAACCAGTTTAAGGACGTAATCAATGCATCGCGCGAAGGCATAATTGCCATTAACCCCCAGGGAGCAATAACCAATATTAACGTGGCTGCCGAACGAATACTGGGCCTGGAACACAGCAGTCAGAACGACCTTCATATCAACAGGCTGTTCCCCGACTTCAGGGTAGTGGATGCCATAAGGGTCCAGCATGACGATGAAACTGAGCAGTTCTACGGAAAAGAACTAAAATTTGTGGACTCGGAAAAAGAAGAACTGCGCCTTTTTTATAATATTACCCCTATGTATGAAGAAGATAAAGTATCCGGAGTCGTGCTGTCCTTCAGGAGAAAAGAAGAGGTTGAAGAGATGGCTACCAGGATTATGAATGAAAACAAGAAACTCACTTTTTCCGGCATAATCGGAACCAGCAGCGAAATAACCGAGATCAAGAAAAAAATGAAGCTGATCTCCTCTACCGACTCCACGGTTCTGATCCGCGGAGATACCGGTACGGGTAAAAGTGTTTTTGCCCGGGCCATACATGAAGAAAGTCCCCGCCGCAAGAATCAATTTGTGGCGATCAGCTGCGCGGCAATTCCCGCTTCACTGCTCGAATCAGAACTTTTCGGTTACGAAGAAGGAGCCTTTACCGGCGCCCGCAAGGGCGGTAAGCCGGGAAAATTTGAAATTGCCCACGGCGGAACGATCTTTCTGGACGAAATCGGCGACATGCCCCTTGAATTCCAGGTCAAACTCCTGAATGTGATTGAAAATAAAAATATTGCCCGGATTGGCGGGGTATCATTTCGTGACGTGGACGTGCGCATTATCACGGCCACCAACCGGGATCTCGAGGCCCTGATCAGGGAAGGAAGATTCCGCGAAGACCTTTATTACCGGATTAACGTCATACCTTTTACCCTCCCCGGGCTGCGGGACAGAAAAGATGATATCCTGCTTTTAATGCACCACTTTCTTGATTACTACTCGGCCCGTTTAAATAAAAAGATCAACGGTTTTCGCGAAGAGGCCAGGGAATTATTGTTGGCCTACCCCTGGCCGGGAAATGTCAGAGAACTTGAAAATGCAATTGAATATGCGGTTAACGTAGAAGCTGATTACAAGGTGTCAACGGAAAGCCTGCCCGAAAAAGTTTTCAGGCACTCTGCTGCCGGCGATACCCCCGGCCTTGAGGATTTGACCACCCTGGAAGAAAAAGCGATCGCCGCCGCCCTCAGGAAATACGGTCAGACCACCTGCGGCAAAGAAAAAGCTGCGTCGGCGCTGGGTATCAGCAGGGCTACGCTTTACCGTAAGCTTAAATCCATAAAACTCGATGTTTCTTAAATTGATAAATAAATCTTAAATTGATAAAAGCTGCTAACTCCCTTTGTCCCTTTTTATTTTGCGTTAAAACTTCGGCCCGGAGTATCATTATGAGAACTTAAAGCCATTTTGCATTTGCAGGTGGCTTTTTATATTTATTTGAAAAATGACTGTTTTGCAGGGTTTTGTTAAGATTTGTCGAAGTGGCATAAACATTGCGGTTATTGTTTGCAAATTGAACCTCTTATCAACAATCATGACTGGCAGAAAGTTTCACCTGCCCGGCAGATTACCGGGGAAAGGGGGCGGTGTATTTAAACAGGAGGAAAGAACTGGCTGGGAAATAATATTATAAAGGAGGTTTTTTCCATGGAAAACGAAGGCAGAAACAACGCCAAAACTACATTCTGGATCGCACTTATCGTTATGCTTATATTTGTTGTTTTCGGCGTCGTTGCTCCCGAGGCGTTTGGCGATGCCGCCGGCGCTGTTTTTAACTACATGGTTGAGCAGTGGGGCTGGTCCTTTGTTATCAGCGCCACCATTTTCCTGTTCCTGATTGTATTTCTGCTGTTAAGCCCGGTAGGTGAGATCTGCCTGGGCTGCGATGGTGAAAAACCGGAATATTCCACAATGGCCTGGTTTGCCATGCTGTTTAGTTGCGGGATGGGGATCGGCCTGCTTTTCTGGGGGGTATCCGAACCAATCTGGCACTACATGTGGCCGCCTTTCGGCGAGCCGGGAACCGCTGATACTGTCCACGTGGCCATGCGTTACTCGTTCTTTCACTGGGGCTTCCATCCCTGGGCAATTTATGCCGTGGTAGCAGGTTCCCTGGCATACTTTTCATTCCGCAAGGGGCTCCCGATGCTGCTGAGTTCCTGCCTGGAGCCGATCCTTGGACGCAAGGGAATTGAAGGTCCCTGGGGTATCCTGATTAACGTGATCGGTGTATTCGCTACAATATTCGGACTCGGCACTTCACTGGGCCTGGGAGCGATGCAGATTGCCGCCGGCCTGGAGCAGCTGTTCGGTGTTACAAGCGGCCCGACTCTCTGGGTTATAATCGTGATCGTCGTCACCGCCGGGGCGGTTATTTCCACTTATACCGGTATTGACAGGGGCATTAAATACCTCAGCCAGGTTAATATAGTGGTAGCGGTACTGTTAATGCTGCTGGTATTTATTGTCGGACCCACCCTCTTTATCCTGAACCTCTTCAGCCAGGCCACTGGCGATTACCTGCAGAATATA
>SLSE01000064.1 GCA_007130585.1 Syntrophomonadaceae bacterium
GCATCGACGCCGTAAACCAGGAAAGTAAAGGGGTCCAGGGGCTCTTCTTCCTTTTGGGCATCCCCGTCCGGCATAACCTCTTCTTCGCGGTCGGTTACGGCATAAGCCATGACCCGGACATGACTGAACAGGTCATAAAGATGATAGCCCGTGTAGGCAGCCGTTCCTACAATCGCTGCTGCCAGAAGGGCCAGCAGGAGTATCCTTGCTGTCCGGTAATAGCGCATAATCAACACACTTTCCTGATTTTATCCTGATTCCATTGTACAGTTTTGAGGGGGTTAAGTAAAATGAGACCAATAAAAGAGCCGCCCGGAGTTATTCTGCCGGGAGGCAGGGTGGCCGATAACGCCCGGCGGGAACACCCGATGCGGCTCTTAACAAAAAGCCCTGTGCGGTCAGTCCCTGTAGACCTGGCCGTTTTTGCGGCTGCCCGTGATGGCGCCGCTGCTGTCGTGTTCCTTGATAAAAGTTTTTTGATCAATTTCCCGGAAGGCGTGCTGCAGTTCCCGGCGGGTATTCATAACAATCGGCCCGCTCCAGGCGATCGGTTCGTTAAGAGGTTTGCCCGAGAACAGCAAAAATTGCAGGGTTTCTTCCCCGGCTTTTACCTGCAGTTTGTCGCCCCGATCGAAGAGAACAGCCTGCCTGGAGGTGAGGGTTTCGCCGGCTCCGGTTTCGGGGAAGGCGGTGCCCGTTATGATGTAAATAAAAACAGTGTCGTCAGGATCTGTTTCCAGGCTAAATGTGCCGCCGGGCCTGACCGTGACATCCATAAAGGCAGGTTGAACGGTTATCTTTTCCATGGGGCCTTTTTTGCCTTTATACTCACCGGCCACCACCCGGACGGTACTGGCTTCGTCTTCTACCTGCGGGATTTCCAATGCGCTGAAATCCCTGTAACGGGGCTCGGTCATTTTAAGATCTGCGGGCAGGTTCACCCACAGTTGGACTCCCTGCATTTTTGACGTGGGCTGCGGCATTTCCTGGTGGATAATTCCGCTTCCCGCCGTCATCCACTGGCAGCCGCCGTCCCTGATTACGCCTTCATTACCCAGGCTGTCACGGTGCTGTATTTCGCCTTTCAGGAGGTAGGTTACCGTTTCGATGCCGCGGTGGGTATGCCAGGGAAAGCCCTTAGTGAAAGTTTCAGGATCATCGTTATCAAATGCATCGAGCATCAGGAAGGGGTCGAAATCTTCTGTGTCGGGTTTGCCAACTACTCTCACCAGCTGAACGCCGGCTCCGTCCACCTTGTCCTCGCCTTCCACGATTTTCTTAACTTTCCTGGTCATTTTGAAGCCCTCCCTGCCGGTAAATAAAAAGGGGTCAGGAAAATTTATTGCCTTCTTTTATTATATTAATTAGGGATTTGACTGTCAAAGCATAGGGTGAAACTCCCTCCGGGGCGAGTGTAAGGCGGGAGACCGGAAGGAGGGGTTTCTAGCGGCGGGGAGGACGGGGTCCGAAATACTGGTAATACTGGACCATGATGTTCCCGTGGTAAAGTTTGCGTCTTTTGGAAGCTTTTTTCCCGAACAGGGCTTCAAAATTTTCATGGGGCGAGATGATATAAAAGGACCAGGTATCGAGTTCCTTGAAAAGGCTGCCCATCTCTTTATAGAGCTGCTCTGCTTCCTTTCGGCTGCTTATCCGTTCTCCGTAGGGCGGATTGCAGATAACCTTGCCGTATTTTTTCCGGGAACTGAGCCCGGAAAGGGGACGGACCTGGAAGTGAACCCGGTCTTCAATATCCGCTGCAGCGGCATTCTCACGGGCGATTTTAATTGACCTGCTGTCGATATCCGTTCCCGTAATATCAAGTTCGCGGTCATAGGCGGCGCGGTCATGGGTTTCTTTCCGGGCTTCACGCCAGCATTCGCGGGGGATTGTCGGCCACTGTTCGGAAACGAAGGTGCGGTTCATCCCCGGTGCAATATTGAGACCGATTAAAGCGGCCTCGATGGGAATTGTCCCGGAGCCGCACAGGGGATCGATCAAAGCGATATCCGGCTGCCAGCGCGCGATCTGGATCAGGCCGGCGGCCAGGGTTTCTTTCAGGGGGGCCTCGCTGCCGCCCGACCGGTAGCCCCGCTTGTGAAGTCCCGGCCCGCTGGTGTCGATGCTCAGGGTGGCCACATCTTTCAACATGGAAACCTCGACCCTGTAGAGAGGGCCGTCTTCTTTAAACCAATCCGTCCGGTAGCGTTTCTTCATGCTTTCGACAATCGCTTTCTTTACGATTGCCTGGCAGTCGGAAATGCTGAAGAGGGTAGATTGCACAGATTTACCGTCCACGGGGAAAGCTGCATCTTCGGGCAGCAGGTCGCCCCAGGGCAGGCCTTTTGTATTTTCAAAAAGCTGGTCAAAAGTTACGGCCTCGAACTCGCCCACTTTGAGGCGAACCCGGTCCGCGGTGCGCAGCCAGAGGTTGGCGCGGCAGATAGCGCTTTCATCGGCGCTGAAGGTAACCCTGCCGTTTTCCACGCTAACATCCCCGTAGCCCAGGTCTTTTACCTCCCGGGCAACAACAGCTTCCAGCCCGAAGGTGGACGTGGCGATAAGTTCAAGTTTTGACATCTGAGCTCTCCTGTCGGTAACGCAATTATTACGGCAATACCTTGATAATACTGGAGTAAAGCCTAAATATCAAGCGATGCTGCAGCCGTGTTTAACCTGGCGGGGGCCGGAGCCCGGCGAATGCGCCTTAAGGGTTCTTTAAAAGTTGTTTTGGGGCCGGAAGTAATGATATAGTAATAAAAAATCGGGAGGGGGATGATGATGAAAAAAATGCAGGACCAACCGGGAGTCCCCGGGGCCGGCGAAAATGAGCAGGAAGTAAACGGGAAGCGCTTTTCTTATGCAAAGATCTGGTGGATCGGGTTCGGGTTTTTGGGCGTGCAGCTGGCCTTTACCACCTATAATGCTTTTCTGCCGTTGATGTACCTCCAGTATTTTGATTCACGGGCCCTGATCGGCCTGCTGATGGGTACCGACAACCTGATCGGGCTGCTTTTGATTCCTATCATCGGCGCCTGGTCCGACCGGATTAATTCTCCGCTGGGCCGCAGGCTGCCCTTTGTCATGGTTGCCCTGCCGGTTGCGGCGCTCACTTTTTTTGCAATTCCCTTTGCCGCGGCTATCCTGTGGACCCTGATCCTGACCGAGGTGGTTTTCACGGCGGCCATGCACTCTTACCGGGGGCCGGTTATCTCGCTGATGCCCGACCACACTCCTCCCGAGAAACGCTCCACCGCCAACGGAATTATTAACCTGATGGGCGGTATTGGCACGCTGATTGCCTTCGGAGGCCTGTCCCTGATCTATGATATAGACCCCCGCCTGACTTTCGGAATCGGCGCAGCCGTGCTGCTTCTAACCCTCCTGATTGTGTGGAGTAAAGCAGACCGCAAGCCGCCGTATATCGACAACTCCCCGGTTGCCGCCAGGAACCCGATCAGGGAAGCTGCTGTCGGGATCCGCCTGCTCTTCAAACCCGGGTACAGGGGGCAGCTTTTGGTCCTCTCAGCAATGTTGACTTACTTTATAGGTTTTGCCGGCCTTGATGCCATGTTTCCGATTTACGGGGTGGAAACCCTGGGACTTACCGAAGGCCGGGCTGCGTTTATCCTGACCACTTTTGCCGGATCGTTCCTTGTTTTTGCCCTGCTCGCCGGCTGGATCGGGACCCGTATCGGCA
>SLSE01000005.1 GCA_007130585.1 Syntrophomonadaceae bacterium
GAAGATGTCGGCCTCAACCCGGATGAAATGACCACCGCAGAAAAAGTGAAAAAAATGCGCGAATACCGTGAAAGCCGTTACGAGAAGCTGATCGATGTTGTTTACAAACGCAGGGGGTGGACTGATAACGGAGTGCCCACTCTTGAGCATATTAAAGAACTTGGCATAGACTTCCCGGAAGTTGTCGAAGTAGTTAAAAGCAAACTGTAACCCGCACAGAAAAGGAGCCCTGAGGGCATGGTTTCGGTAAATGGTATCCAGATAGACTGGGAAGAGGATCTGACAGTTGAAATGATCCTTCAGAAAATGAACTATACTTTCCCGATGATAATTGTCACTGTAAACGGCATCCCGGTAGACCGGGCCCAGTGGCCCGTGTTCAGGGTGCCCGACAAAGCTATTGTCCAGGCCCATCACCTTATCGCGGGAGGTTAGAACCGGTATGCCCCGAAGGGTTATCACCCGAATATCTTGATTAAAATTGTTAAAAACTTAACATTTTGGTTAAAGGAAAATAACCTTACGTCGCGAATAAAAAAGGTTGTGTCTTTACAATCAAGACTATTGAATCACTTAATATTCGCAGTCGGATTACTTGCAGAGGGGGTGAACAAAAAAGTCCGCTTTTACTTAACGACAAAAGTCAAGGGTAAAGGAAGAGAACTAGACTTCACAATTTATTTTTTAATCTCGTAAGGTATACCATTATGTAAGTTTTTTAATTATCGGCGTCTTTAACCTGGTTGAACAGTCATTACCGTTTCACGATCAAACAGGAGAGCGCGCGATATAAAATCAGAGGAGGTCATGAATGTTGTTTAACCTGAAAAAACACTGGATTCTTATGCTCGTTGCAATGATGCTCGTATTTGGCGCTTTTGGGTGCGGAGAAGATGCAGCTCCCCCCGCAGATGAAGATCCCGCAGATGAAAACGGCGAAGCGCCCGCCGAGTTTGAAGGCGAAGTCCTGATCGGGATTATGGTTCCCACCACCGGATCGGAAGCGGCAGACGGAACTGACATGGAAAATGCAGCCCTTCTGGCTGTTGATGAAATCAATGCCGCCGGCGGGGTAATGGGACACAGGCTGGTTACGACCACCGGCGATGACGGCTGCGACCCGTCTATGGCAACCGCAGCTGCCAGCCAGCTGGTTTCTGAAGAAGTAGTAGCCCTGGTTGGCGGGTACTGCTCGGGAGCAACCCTGCCTACCCTGGCAATCTACGGCGAAGCAGGAATCCCCTTTGTGATTGCCGCTTCAAACGCTACCACCCTGATTGATGAAAATCCGGGCTGGGGTTTTATGATTAACAGCACCGGGCTCGACCAGGCCGCAACTGCGGTTGAACATTTCGAGTCTCTTGGTGTCGAAACCATCGGAGTTATCGATTCCGGTGATGCTTATTCCGCAGACCTTAAAGAACAAACCATTATTCAGTGGGAAGAAGCCGGATATGAAATAGTTGCCGACGATACCGTACAAAGAGGCGAAGTAGACTTTTCCGCTTTCGTTACCACTATTATGTCCGTCCAGCCTGACGGTATCTACT
Source organism: Syntrophomonadaceae bacterium (assembly GCA_007130585.1). GTDB lineage: Bacteria > Bacillota > Dethiobacteria > DTU022 > DTU022 > T3SED10-7. The sequence continues at coordinate 1,551 of SLSE01000005.1, forward strand.
GGACAGGCTACCAGGCAGAAGGCGCCCTCCTGATCCGCCAGCTTCGTGAAGGCGGTTATGAAGGCGTAATTGTTGTCGGAGACGGATCAAGCGCCCAGGAACTGATTGACCTGGCCGGCCCTGCTGCAGAAGGCGTATACTGCACAGGTCCTCCGCTTACCGACTTCCTGCCTGCTGCCCAGAGCTTCATTGAAGGTTATGAAGCAAGCTTCCCCCGTGAACCGGGCGCTTATGCTGCCCTGATGTACGATGCAACCAACCTGCTTGCCGACGCCATGGAGCGGGCCGGCTCTTTTGACAGCGCCGCTATCAGGGATGCCCTTGAGGCTACCGACGGTTTCGAAGGACTGGCAGGTCCGATTAGCTTTACACCTGAGAATACACTGGCAAGAAGTAACTTTGTTGTTCTCGTAGCAGAAGACGGAAGATGGGCTCTTGTAGAGTAAGCCGCCTGAATTAAAAGAAGTGCGGACCCGGGTTTTGCCCGGGTCCGCATCTACTTGAGTGAGAGGTGAACAGATGGCTTTACATGAGGTATTGCTGCAGCAGCTTTTTAACGGCTTACTAATCGGTTCTTTTTACGGGCTTGTCGCTATCGGTTACTCAATGGTTTACGGCATCATCAAGTTGTTAAACTTCGCGCACGGCGATATTTATATGATCGGCGCTTTCTCGGGCCTGGTCTTTTTATTCATCGCCTCCCCTTACATCGGAGCCGGCTGGCCGGCCCTGATCCTGGGTTTGCTGATCAGTATGCTTTTGGTCGGCCTTCTGGGCGTACTTATCCAGCGGGTGGCCTACAGGCCGATGCTTAAGGCTCCCAGGCTTTCAATATTAATCACGGCCCTGGCCGTATCAATGATTTTATATAACACTGTTATGCTTTTATCCGCGGGACGTTACCGCGCATTCACCGTGGACATCAGCACTGAAAGCTTTTTTATCGGTGCCCTGAGACTGACTGAAACCAGGGTCGTCCTGATCGTTGCCGCTTTCTCATTAATGTTTATCATGCATATGTTCATCACCAGGACCATGTATGGTAAAGCCATGCGGGCTATTTCACTGGACAGGGATACCTGCCAGTTGATGGGGATCGACGTCTATAAAATAATTGCCCTGACTTTTTTTGTCGGTTCCGCACTGGCTGCCGCCGCCGGTATTATGGCGGGGGTTTACTACGGAACTATCCATTTTTACATGGGATTCCTGATCGGCCTGAAAGCTTTCACTGCTGCTGTAATCGGTGGTATCGGCATTATACCCGGGGCGATGCTCGGGGGTATACTGCTGGGCCTGCTTGAGGCCTTCGGAACTCAGATACCTTTCATCGGAACAGTTTGGAAAGATGTTTTTTCTTTTGCCTTTTTAATTTTGTTTTTAATCTTTAAGCCGAACGGCCTGCTGGGACGCAGTGAAAGTGAGAGGATGTAGCTTTTATGGCAGAGATAAAAAAGAAAGCTAAAACGACCAATCCTTTTGAAACAATCATTGAGGCTCTATTTAATTTTTTTGAAAACAAGGTATACCTTTATGCTTTTATTGCCCTGTCAATTGGCTTCCTGGTTTTCTTCCCCAGCGTTTCAAGCAGGTTTACCCAGGAGATTATGACTAACTTATTCTTTTTTGTGGTAGTCTGCCTCGGCCTGAATATTATTGTCGGCTATGCCGGACTGCTGCACCTCGGGTACGCTGCTTTTTTTGCCGTCGGAGCCTATACAACCGGGATATTGAGCTCCAGGCTGGGCATGGATTTCTGGTTAACCATACCCTTTAGCGTAGTGGCAGCTGTAATTGCCGGCCTGGCCATCGGCTTTCCTACCCTGAGGCTGCGCGGCGATTACCTGGCTATTGTAACTCTTGGCTTTGGTGAAATAACCAGGCTGACAATCAGAAACCTTGATATAACCGGCGGCGCTATAGGATTGATAGGAATTCAACGCCCCGTATTTTTTGGCATTACTTTAAATCAGATTTCTCATTTTTATTACATGTTTTTTATCCTGGCCATTTTGGCTATAATTGTTTCTTACCGGCTTGAAAACTCGCGCATGGGCCGGGCCTGGCATTATATCCGTGAGGATGAAGATGCGGCTGCGGCGATGGGCATAAATGTTGTTACCACCCGCCTTTA
>SLSE01000180.1 GCA_007130585.1 Syntrophomonadaceae bacterium
ATGCTCAGGGAAACCACGCTTTTACCGCAGCCGGATTCTCCAACCAGGCCGACAACTTCTCCCGGCCTGACATTGAACGAGACCCCGTCAACTGCGCGGATTACGGCATCATCGGTGTAAAAAGTCGTTTTCAAATCTTCTACTTTAAGCAGGTAATCCATTCATAACCTTCCTTTGTCTAAAGGGAATCAGCAGGCGCTAACGCTACCTGTGTCTTCTGGAGCGGGGGTCCAAAGCATCCCGCATTCCGTCACCGATCAGGTTAAACCCGAGAACCATAAAGAAAATTGCCAGTCCCGGGTAAGTAGTGAGGTGGTGAGCGGTACGAATATACTGCCGCCCATCGCTCAGCATCCTGCCCCATTCAGGATCGGGAGCCTGGGCGCCAAGACCCAGGAACCCTAAACCGGCAGCCCAGAGAATGGCAGTTGCAATCTGGAATGTTGACTGGACAATAATCGGGCCCAGGCAGTTGGGCATGATATGGCGCACAATAATCCTGGCATCCCCGATACCAAGCGACCTGGCGGCAGCCACGAAACCCTGTTCCTTAACAGAAAGAACCGAGCCGCGCACCAGGCGCGTATAGATCGGCACCGAAGCAATGCCTACCGCAATCATAACATTTTCCACGCCAACACCGAGAATGGTCACCACCACAATGGCCAGCAGTATTCCGGGAAAAGCAATCATAATATCAACTATACGCTGTATGAAGAGGTCAAACTTACCGCCGTAATAGCCCGAGAGCGCTCCAACGGGCACGCCGATGGCCATACCGATGGCTACAGATATAAAACCGATCATCAAAGATATGCGGGCTCCGTAAAGGATCCTGGTAAAATTATCACGACCCAGCCAGTCTGCTCCAAGAATATGCTCGCTCGATGGGAGCTCCCGGGCAACCCTGAAATTTGTGGCAACCGGGTCATAAGGAGTTATCAGCGGGGCAAAAATTGCCGCCAGCACAAAAATAGCAAGAATTGCCAGTCCAATCATAGCCATCCGGTTGCGCCGCAGGTGCCGCCATATCTGTCTCAGCTCGGTATCTCTTTTCGGAGTAGGCAGTTTGCTGATAGAGTCAACTTTTTCGCCTTTGTTGAACATAGCCTACTCCACCTCCTTATTCCCGTAACTGATCCGGGGATCAAGGAAGGCATAAATAACATCGACCACCAGGTTAATCATCACAAACAGGACGGCAAGCAGCAGAACTGCTCCCTGGACAACGGGATAATCGCGGGCCAGGATCGAATCAACCATCAGCCGGCCGACACCGGGCCATGAAAAGACGGTTTCGGTAAGCACCGCCCCGCCCAGGAGTGTTCCGAACTGCAGACCCATAACGGTGACAACCGGGATCATGGCATTTTTCAGGGCATGCTTGTAAACAACAACTCTTTCGACCAGGCCCTTGGAGCGGGCCGTGGTAATGTAATCCTGGCGCAAAACGTCAAGCATGCTCGAGCGGGTGATGCGGGCAATAAGTGCTGTTGTCGCCAGACCAAGGGTAAGGGCCGGCAGAACAAGATGCCGCCAGGTGCCGATCCCCCCCGAAGGGAACCAGCCGAGGTGAACAGAAAATAGGAGTTGAAACATAATCCCCAGCCAGAATACCGGGGCTGCCACCCCGAACAGGGCAAAAAGCATACTGGCATTATCAAACAGCGAATAACGCTTGGTGGCGGAAACAATTCCGGCACTCATGCCGACAATTATGGCAATCATCATGGCTGCAGAAGCCAGGACCATGGTATTCGGGAAACGGGCCATTAATTCCGTCGTGACGGGCCGGCCCGTAAAGGTGGAGCGTCCCATGTCTCCCTGGAGCAGGTTCGTCAGGTAAACGTAGTACTGCACGTGGATACCTTCATCCAGAAGAAGATCCCTGCGGACCTGCTCTATATATTGAGGGCTGGCATGAACTCCGGCGATAGCGCGGGCGGGGTCACCCGGTATAAACCTTATAATTGCAAAAACAAGTATAGATACCCCGATTAAAACCGGAATGGCCAGCAGCAGCCTTCTGATAATGTAACCGTACAAAAGACGTCAACTCCCAAAGTTGCTGATTAATATAGAAGATTTATCACTGCAGTTTATAACACGGATGGGGACCGGACGTTCAGTCAAGCCGTATTCCAGCCAGGCTTACGCCCGATCCCCTCGCGATTGAACAATTCAGGATGTTACATCAGTTTACCGGGAAGCACACATTTACTGCGGCTGCAGGTTGAAACCAATGTAGATAACCCGGACGCTGTCCTCGAAGATTACATCGATGCCTGCCTGTGCTTCCAGGCGCTCGATTTCGGTCGGCGGGACAGCCATAATAGCATGGGCTTCTCCGGTTTCAAGCATGATTACCCTGGAGCTGGCTTCAGGAACGAACCTGAAAGTAACGGTTTCCAGCTCGGGAACATCGCCCCAGTAATCTTCATTTCTTTCCATTACAAGCTGCTCGCCGCGGTCCCAGCTTACGAACTTAAAGGGGCCGGTACCCACGGGAGCATCAACATCCACATCATCAGCCAGCGCTTCCAGGGAGGCGGGGCTGTGCATAGCGATAAAGGAGTGGGAAAGGTGAGATGCGATCGGCGCAAACACCTGGTCGAGGTGCAGCCTTACAGTATACTCGTCAATTACTTCCACTTCATTTACCTCGCCGAGCAGGAAGGCGAACACGGCAGCCGTCTCACCTTCAAATTCACCTTTAGCCATGAAACGGTCCAGGTTATATTTCACCGCTTCTGCGTTGAAAGGTTCACCGTCATGGAAAGTTACGCCTTCGCGCAGGGTAAGGTCCCAGGCCAGGCCGTCTTCGGTGGGCTCCCAATCTAAGGCAAGGTTGGGTTCAAGGGTTCCGTCTTCTGCCAGGTAAATCAGGGTCTGAGCCATATGCTCGGAAACGGTAGCGGCAGGAGCGGACATGATTTTCAGCGGATCGAGGTTTTCAGGCTCGGCACCGATGGCAATAATTAAATCCTGCTCTCCCTCGATTGAGGCATCCCAGGCCAGGATATTTTCCAGCGGGTGGTGAATTAAGCCTTCCACACCTTCACGAACCGCATTTACCTGCCCTTCGTTGTGCAGGAAAATCCAGGGTGCATCTTCCCAGATTATGCTGATCGCCTGATCGTAAAGATCTTCGCGAACGGCAATATCCGGGGTTACCCTCGCTTCATCAAGCAGGGCATCCACTTCATCGTTTGCATAGTAAGATACGTTGTTGGCGGGCGGCCACTGGCTGGAATGGAACAGCGCGTAAAGGCCGTAGTCTGCATCCAGGGTTACCGTGCCCCAGCCAAGCATGTAAGCTTCGTGCTCTGCATCTTCAGGCGGAACTATGACGGTGTCCAGGTAAGTTCCCCAGTCATAGGTGGTAAGGCTGGCAGTAATGCCAACTTCGGCCAGCATGGCCTGAACAGCTTCGGTTACAACATCATCCTGCGGGTAGCGGCCGGTCGGGTGGAAAAGCTCGATTTCAAAACCGTCGCCCCACCCTGCTTCATCCAGCAGTTCCCGGGCCCTGTCGGGATCATACTCGTAAGGGCCTACCTGGGTATACCCGAAAACAGCGGGAACAACCGGAGCTGAGGAAGGAGACCCCACGCCTTCGAAAATGGTCTCTATAATCGCTTCTTTGTCGATAGCATAGTTAAGAGCCTGCCGGACCCTGACATCCTCAAAAGGATGAGTCACTTCGGGCTCATCTACCGGATCATCGATCGGTTCGTCGATTACTTCATCCGGGGCGCAACCGCCGAACAACAACCCCGTCATTAAGAGCAAAACAAAAAACCCAAACAGCAATTTCTTCATACTTTATATCCCCCTTTTATTTTATTAACACAATCAGGTGCCATTAAACTATCAGTCATCTACCACCACCTTTACAGGAATTATACCTGAAATTAAGATTTTGCATGACCTGATCCGACACTAATCCTGTATTATTAAGATATCACAATTTCTGTCTATGTCAACTTTTTGAATAAAGAACACGCTTTAAATAACTGCCCGGCCCGGCTCTATTTCTATATTTTCCCACTTGCCGCAGCGCCCGCCCCATCTGGCCAGTAATTTGCCGTCAAGCGACAGGTTAACAACTTCACAGATATTGGAGCAGTCGTTGCAGGTAAAAGTTTTCGCTTCGAAGTTTAGATCACTGAGAGAAAAACCCCTGAAGGATGTTTCCCCTTTTTCTTCCATGGCATAACGGGCCAGGACAGCAGACCCGATAGCGCCCATCACATTATAGTGACCGGGAACAATTACTTCCATATCCAGGGCCTTCTCGAAGGCGGCCTTAATGCCCACATTAGCGGCCACCCCTCCCTGGAAAACCACGGGCCCCAGGATTTCTTTGCCTTTGCCGACATTATTCAGATAGTTGCGGACCAGGGCCTCGCAGAGCCCGGCAATAATATCTTCAATACCGTAGCCCATTTGCTGCTTGTGAACCATGTCGGATTCTGCAAAAACCGAGCAGCGCCCGGCAATCTGCGCCGGGCTTTCGTTCTTCAGGGCCAGGGAGCCGAAATCCTCGATAGGTATGCCCAGGCGGGCGGCCTGGTGATCGAGAAAGGAGCCCGTTCCGGCTGCGCAGACGGTATTCATGGCAAAATCGACGACCACACCGTGACGCAGGATCATTATTTTTGAATCCTGTCCCCCGATCTCAAGGACGGTCTGAACGCCGGGTACTTCAAGATCGGCGGCTATAGCATGAGCCGTAATTTCATTTTTTATCACATCGGCGCCAACGGCCGCCCCAACCAGGCTGCGGGCGCTGCCGGTAACTCCCGCACCGGCAATCGCCGCTCCCGCGGGCATCTTCCCGGCCAGGCTTTTGAACCCTTCCTGGACAACCCTGATTGGCTGTCCTCTCGTGCGCAGGTATTCAGAAGCAAGGACCCGGTTTGCGTCATCAATAATGACCAGGTTTGTACTGACAGAACCGACATCTATTCCCAGGTATATTTTCATATAAGATTAACCCGCCCTGCTTTGCAGGCGCTTTGCGCACAGCATGTCGACGAATGCTTCGAGACGGGTCTGCACACCTCCTTCACCGGTATGCTCGTCAATAGTGAGGCCCAGAAAAGGCACACCGGCAGCTTTAGCTTCCAGCTCCAGGGTTTTATCGACCATTGCATCGGGGCCGCAGCCAAAAGCTGTGACATGGATAATCCCGTCAATATACTTCTTTTGTTCCAGCAGGTACAGGCCGGCCCAGAAAACCTTGTTGCTGTAATACCAGAAAAAATTCTGGGGCAACTGCTTTGATATCCGGCGCATCTCGCGCAGGGGTATCTGATCGTATGTAATTACCTCCACTCCCAGCTTCACCAGCTTATCGTAAACTCCGGCACTGATAAAAGAGTCATAAATTGCATAAGGATAGCCCAGCAGGGCAACAACAGCTTTTTTAGCCTTACCCTGACCGCCAGGCTTACTGCCGGCGAGGTAATCGCCCTCCTGCTTCTGCCCGAAAATTACCTCCCGGGCTTCTGCCGGCTTTAATCCTTTAGATAGGAGCAGATTATACTCCCTGTGCCTGCGAAGGGCAGAGGCGGCGGCAGAAATTATTTTAAAAGGATTCCTTACTCCCAGGGAGTGGGCGACAGAAAAAAAGAAACGAAACTGCCCGCCCGGGAAGCCGCTGCAGTCATAGCGGGCATCAATCAGTTCAGGAAGCCCGGAGCCTGTGAAGCGGATCATATCGGGCAGGCCCAAAAATTTGGGGCAAAAAGTGGATTTACCGTCGGCGCTGATCATACGGGGGACAAAGATGTAGTCCACCCTGCCGGCAAGATCAAAAACATGACCGTGAAATATTTTAATAGGGATACAGGCATCATTTACCGTTTCCCTGATCCCTTCTTCGAGGATTTTCCGGTTGGTAGCAGCGGAAACGATCACCTCAGCGCCCAATTTCTCGAGAAACACCCTCCAGAGAGGATAGAAACTGTAGTAAGCAAGGGAACGGGGAATGCCAACCTTAACCTGCCTTTTCAAATATTTCACCTCTAACATTAAGGTTGTAAAAATGAGAAAGGGATGTCCCTGACATCCCTAGTATAATAACTTATTTAGGAAAAGATTTCAAAGTTCTTTTCAAAAAAAGGAAACCATTAACGGCAGGACAGGATTCTTCCCGGGGCAAAAGTCTTAATTTGCCTTTCTTACATCCCTGGCCACCATGAAATAGATGAAGAGAGTTGTTCCAAGGAAAAAACCGATAAAAAGCAGTGCATTCAGCATACCCTTATCTCTCCCTTCTGAATTGGTCGTCCTGTTGTAAAGCCGGGAATCAACGGCTCCGTTTTTTTACGCTTTTGTGGATCATGACCCTTACTGCCCAGGATATCAGGAGAATAATGCCAATTATAACTATGTATTCCAATGGATAATTCCGCCTCTCCGGCTGTAGGGCAGCAATACCGGTTCCGGTTAACAGGGTTATACTGCCTTATGCTGATCATTATATAAAATTGCGAGTCATATGTCAACAATATTGCAAATATTTACTCAAGTTAATTTTTTCTCAAGCTCTCTCATTTTGCCTGCGCCAGGGAGCACCCTTTTAAAGTATTGTTCTTTAATATTCGCTGTGCTATAATCATGTTGCATTAGCGGGGCGTAGCGCAGTTTGGTAGCGCGCTTGGTTCGGGACCAAGAGGCCGGAGGTTCAAATCCTCTCGCTCCGACCACCAACAGGGAAAGCACGGTTAAAAACCGTGCTTTCCCTGTTTTGCAGTTAAAGAGAACCTCTGAATCTGTAATTTTGCCCTATTTGCGCCCGACTGGCAAGATCAGGATTTCAGGTCATCAAGTTTTTTCTTGACGTCATCTGATTTCTTTTCGAATTCTTTTTTGGCTTCTTCCCACTTTTCTTCTCCGATATCTTTTACGGCATCCAGGTTATTCCTGGCTTCATCTTTCTTTTTCTGCAGTTGATCGATCTGTTCCTGGTATTTTATTTTTGCATCGGCGCCTGCCTTCTCAGCCTGGGCTTTCTTTTTGTCGATTTCAGCCTGCACCTCTTTAATCAGTGCTTCCTGTTTTTCCTGGTAGGCTTTCTTATCCATCAGTTATTCACCTCCTTGCGTTGCAAATAGATCTTGCAGGGCATCAAAAAGAACCTCTTTCAGCTTCCCGATTCTTCTTAACGCTGCCCGATCCGGTCCTGCCGTCCGGGGTTCGGATATAAGATACAGCGAGCGGTTTATCTCAAGCTGAATCCAGGGGATGCGGCCGGCCCGGCCGTGTTTTCTTGTTATATAACCACCGCTGAAAGGCCGGTTAAGCTGTACGGCAGGAATCCCCGCGCAATGATAGTACTTCTTCAGGTAGCGCTCTAATACCTGCCTAAGGGTCCTGATTAATTCCGGCGGGGCTGAAACAGGCCCATCCAGGGCATTTCCGTCAGGGTCGCCCAGGTTGCCAAGGCAAACCGGGGGCCGCTCCCGGCCGGAGTCAGCGGAGTTATCCGGCCCCCGGGCCAGCATGGTATGGCAGTCAAGGCCCAGCAGGATATTCCGGTTTCCGGAGGCCGCTGATAGCAGCGCGTGGTAAGGGTAGTAGTAGCGATCCAGGAGCTGCTTAACCTGCCTGCCGGTCAATCCTGCCGGGTCCTGCCAGATATATTCGTCATTTACAGTTACAGTTTTCACAACCCCGTCGGGGTTTTGGGGCGGCCGATCGCCTGCAGCCCGGTTAACGTCAACTACGGCCCGGGCAACAGGAAATTGAAACCGGGCCCGGACTCTTTCGCCAAAATCGTATAAATAACCGGCCCAGGTGTCCCCGTCCCTGAGCAGGGCCTGCAGGTCAAGACGGCAGCAACTGCTGACTTCCGGCGGCACTTCCAGCCCCCCGTGGGGAACAGATATTAACAGCGGGAGGCAGTTGATCGGCGCCATTATCGATTCAGTCCTCCAATAGCAGCAGGGTTAACAGCAGGGCCCTCTGCAATAGTTCTCCCCGGTGGATACATTCGTGAGGAGTAAACATATCCCGGCTGGCCGGGGCAAATCCGCAGATTACCGGTATGCCCGCGGGCACCTCGCCGGCGGCTGAAGGCAGCAGGCTGGAATCGACACCAAAGGGAAGGTTCCACTCTTCGCTGATCTTTTTAAGCTGCGCAATAACAGCTTCAGCCGCCGTGGAACGATTTAAAGGAGGCCTTTCTTCAAGCCTTTCTATATAAACTTTGGTTTCATCCCCTTCCTCCTGCTGCGACTCAAACAACGAATGGAGTCTCGTTTCCGCTTCATCGGCCCGCTCTGAATCAAGAAAGGTAATATAAACTATGGCCCTGATCCGGTGCGGGAGCAGAACGCTATAGCGTTCGGAATGAACCTCCTGGACGGCAACGGTTAGCCTTTCTTCAGGACAGCTCAGTGTGCCGATCTGATCCGCCCGGCTTAAGAACCAGCTCATCAGGTCGCTTTCCGAATCGTGAGCCCCGATCCGCTTAAATTCACCTTCCACCAGGATGCTGAATTTTCGGGAACCCCGGCGCTGATCAACAATCTTACCGCTGCGAAACCCGGGCTGCATAATAATCACCCGTCCCGCTTTTGAGGCAGCCTGCTGCAGGTATGGAGCGCTGTAACGCATCCCCCGGCCTTCATCGGCATAAATAAACACGCCCGGCTTGGCAGTTTCCAGCTTTTCCACCTGCTTCAGGGTTTTCAGCACCTGCAGGATACAGGCCAGACCCGCCCGGCTGGAAGCGATACCCTCGCCGTAAAGCCATTCCGGATCACGGCGAAAAGGGATAGGATATCCGCCACCTCCATCGCGGGGTACATCTATAGAAGCTACCAGCAGGGTGCCTCCCTCCAGGCCGGCGTCTGTCTGCCAGGTCCAGGCCGAGCGCTTGCTGCTAAACTGTTTGGCAATAGACAACCCCAGTTCTGCAAACCGGTGCTCCAGTCTTTTTATCACTGTTCCCAGCCCGACGGGATCTCCTGTCCAGCTGGGCAGGTTAGTCCAGTTTTTTAATTCTTCTTCATACTCATCCCGGCAATGGATAAGGTTTGTAAAGGCCGTTGTCCTCGGATCATCATGAAGCAGGGAAGCGCTGTCCTCGCTAATTAGGGGTCCGAAATAGCGCTGGCTGGTCACCTCGATCAGCCGGTTGACCAGGGCGCTGTAATCCAGGCCGATAGTTTTTGCAGCATACACGTAAGAACCGCCCGGTCCCAGGCTGGCCATTGAATTTACTTCCAGGATATACGGATTGCCCCGGTCATCAATCCTGAAATCCACCCTGGCGCTGTCAAAACAGCCCAGCGCTTTAAAAGCATCTACGGCCAGCATTTTGACCTTCTCGGTTACCGCCGGTTCCAGGGGCGCAGGGCAAATGGTTTCCAGTTCCCGGCCGCTGGTTTTTATTTTATCCTCGTAGGTATAAATCTGCTCCCCTTCTTTAAAAACTATTTCCACGGGAGGAAAAGCTTCCACGGGATCGTTCCCGAGGAGGCCCACGTTTATTTCACGTCCGGCAATATATTCTTCCACCAGGGTCGGGGCCCTGAACATGTTGTAAATTACCTCGACCCCTTCCCGCAGCTCCCGATCATTATTAACAATCTTCAGGCCAAATGAAACCGCCTCATCCTTGGGCTTCACAATTAAAGGGTACCTCAGGCCCTCACTGAGGGGCAGAGGAAAAGCGGGTGTTTCAAGAACAGTAAAATTGGGGGTGGGAAGTCCTTTCTGAAGTAAAACCATCTTGGTCAGCACTTTATCCAGGGCTATTGCGTGGGTTTCCGGTCCGGAGCCGACATAGGGAATGCCCAGCATTTCAAGGATACCCGGGATATGGGTATAGCGGGCCCGTCCCTGGATTCCGTAACTCAGGTTAAAAACCAGGCCGGGACGCTCTCCCGATATTACGGTGGGCATAAATTCTTCCAGGGCGGAAATGATATTTTTGTCCCCCTCAAAAGCCTTCACCTGGTGCCCCCCGGCCTCAAGAGCTTCCGTGATCATATCTATTGTCTGCAGGCCGTATTTCTCGCGGTTGGGCGTTCCGAAAAGGTTGATTACCGCCTGGCTGTCGCGGTTATAGATTATTGCTATTTTCAACGCTTCATACCTCCCTGTCGTTCGTGTTTATGAACTGCGGCCCGCGGGCACTGCCATCCCGCCGGGGGTCAGACACGCCGGTAAAGTCTCCACCGGGCGTTTCCGGAAGTTTAACGGCATGCACGCTGCCCAGGTAGAAACTGTAAGCCCCTTTGCCCGTAACCTGAAAACCGGCCCGGCTCAAAGCCTCTACCACCTCCGGCCGGTATATTCGCTTTTCGATGGCCGCCTTCCCGCTGCTGCCCGCGTGCAGGCGGGGCGCTTCAACGGCCTCACCCAGGCTCTGACCCGAATCGATAACCCGGCAAATAACCTGGGCCAGGACCGTTGATATCCGTTCACTGCCCGGGCTGCCCAGCATCATCAGGGGCTCTCCATTTTTCCTGAACAGGAGCGTAGGAGCCACGCTGCTGAAAGGGCGCCCCCCGGGGATCAGGAAGTTCGGATGAAGCATGTTCTTGTAATCAAAGGCGCTCATATAATTGTTATAAAAAAATCCCAGGTTCCCGGTCATGGTTTTTGCACCGAAAACCAGCTCGATCGATTGGGTTATCCCCACGATATTGCCATAGGAGTCGGCAGCCGACAGGTGGGTTGTTTCTCCCGAGGTGGGCGGAGGTTCAAATTTTTCTTCAGCCACATACAGCAGCAGATCTTTAATCCGGGATGCAATATGGGAAGCGCTGCCTTTGTCAACCATCCACCGGTCATCGAGCTGGGGGTAACGGGCCGGATCAATCGGCAGCCGTTCCCTTTTAACCAGGGCAGCCCGAAAAGCCATGGCCAGCAGCAGGTAGCAGAGAGGGCTGTCCGGAAGCAATCTTTCCGCATCAAAGAGCTCCAGGATATTTAAAATCTGGACCAGGGCCCGCCCTGCGCCCGGAGGAGGGTAAGTAGCCAGCGCATAGCCGCGGTAAGAACCTTTTAAAACCTCCCGTTGGATGGGATAGGGAATCTGGCTTAAATCCGCCCTGGATATGTAGCCGTTACGCTGCTTCATGTCCTCCAGGATGCTTTCGGCAATATCTCCCAGGTAAAAATCCCGCCAGCCCTTCTCTGCGATCTGTTCCAGGCAGGAGGCAAGCTGGGGCTGGTACGCGGTATCGCCGGCGTTCAGGGGCCTGCCGTTCTTGAAGAAAATTGAGCGCACCGTTTGATCCTTGAGCTTTTCTTTTTCCCTGGCCAGAAGCCTCTGCTGAAGGGCGGTAATCTTAAACCCGTATTTGGCGGCGCCTATAGCCGGCTTAAGAACCACGTCGATGGGAAGCGTTCCGTAAGTTTCGAGAAGGTATCCGAGCGCAGCCGGGGTGGAAGGCACGGTGGAAGCGCTGAGACCCAGCTTGAGAGGCCGGGCAGGAAGCCGGCTGGGATTGATTTCAAAAGGGGCCCGGGAGGATCCGTCCAGGGCAACGGTTACCGGCTCACCGTTGGGGCAGTGGTGCAGCAAGACCATGCTCTGCCCGCCCAGGCCTGAAGCCTGCGGCTCTGTAACTCCCAGGCAGAAAGCAGCAGCCACTGCGGCATCAACGGCGTTGCCACCCAGCTCAAGCATCCGCACTCCCGCTTCGGTAGCCGGATCGGACGCGGTTGAAACCATGCCATAACGGCTGGTGGCTGTTTTTGCTTTTTTCTGTTTAATATCTTCTGTTTCGGCCAACCCGGTTTCCCCGCTTTCCTTAAGCTTGTTATAGATTTATACCACACCTTTGGCCGGCGGTAAATTAAAAATGCTGCCGGCCAGTATTATGCCAGGGCAGTTAATCTTCCAGCAAGAACAGTGCTAAGAGGACCAGACGCTGCATAAGTTCTCCGCGATGGATACATTCATGGGGAGTATATATGTCCCGGCCGGCCGGCCCGAATCCGCATATGACCGGGATACCCGCCGGCACTTCTCCGGCGGCCGAAGGCAAAAGGCTTGCCTCCAATCCAAAAGGAAGCCTCCAGGTGTCGCTTAGTTTTTCCAGCCGATCAATTAATTTTTCCGTTTCCGGAGAGCAGATCAAAGGCGGCCTTTCCACCATTTTTTCAATATATACGCTGGGTTCGCCCTGCAGACCCTGCGAGGGGGCAAAAAGCATTCTCAGCCGGATTTCCGCCTGGTCGGCCAGCTCCGGCTCCAGGAATGACACATACACCATGGCCCTGATCCTGTGGGGAAGCAGAACGCTGTGACGCTCCGACTGCACTTCCTGGAGCGCAACTGTTACTTTTTCTTCCGGTCTGTTTAAGGAATCTATCATATCCGCCCGGCTTACAAACCACTTCATCAGGTTACCGAGAGTATCCCGGGCTCCGATGCGCTGAGATAATCCTTCGATCAGGATATTGAATTTTCGCAGCCCCCTGCGTTGATGCACAACTTTGCCGTTCAGGAAACCGGGCTGCAAGACTATTACCTGCCCAACCCGGGAAGCAGCTTTCTGCAGCAGTTTGCTGCTGTATCTCATGCCACGCCCCTCGTCTGCATAAAGAAATATCCCGACTTTATTACACTGGAGCCTCTCTGCATAATGCAGGCCTTTAAGAACTTTTAGAAGAGAGGCAATACCGGCCCGGCTGGAAGCAATGCCTTCTCCATACAGCCATTCAGAGTCCTGCCGGAAAGGCATGGAATAAGCGCCGGCCCCGTAGCCGGGAACGTCGACCGGAACAACAAGAAGAGTTCCTTCTTCAAAACCGGCTGCAGTTTCCCAGGCCCAGACCGAGCGGTAGTCCGAAAATGCTTCAACCGGCTTAAGGCGCAGTTCCATTAACCTGGACTCCACTCTTTTGATTACAGCCCCCACCCCGACAGGATCATCAGTGCAGCTCGGCAAACCGGTCCAGTTTTTCAGTTCCTCTTCCAGCTGATCTCTACCCTGTGTAAGAAAAGTAAAGATTTTTGTCCGCGGGTCATCACTGGTAAACGCTTCACTGCTCTCCGGATAGAAAGGTCCGAAATAGCGTTGACTGGCAATTCTTATCAGGCGGTTGACCAGTTCGCTGTATCCCAACCCGGTTTTTTTAGCGGCAAACACGTAAGACCCCTTTGGCTCAAGGCTGGGCATAGAGTTAACCTCCAGGATATAGGGGTTTTCTTCGGAATCCAGGCGAAAGTCTATACGGGCGCTATCGAAGCAGCCCAGGACCTGAAATGCTTCTACGGCCATTGACTGAATTTTTTCAGTTAACCCCGCCTCCATGAGAGCAGGGCATATTTTCTCCAGCTTGCGGCCGCTGGCAAGGATCTTATCCTCGTAGGTATAGATGCGCTCACCTTTATCAAAAATCACTTCAACGGGAGGAAAGGCCTGCACCGGATTATTACCAAGCAACCCGACATTTATTTCGCGGCCTTCTATATACTCTTCGACCAGGGTTGGAGCCCCGTACATATCATAAATGGCCTTCACCCCTTCCCGTAACTCTTCATTGTTTCGCACAATTTTTAATCCCAAGGAAACCGCTTCACCCCTGGGTTTTACAATGAGTGGAAAGCGCAGTTCGTCGGCAAGGGGCAGATTAAAATCGGGGCTTTCGATGACAGTAAATTTGGGAGTGGGCAGACCTTTCTGCAGCAGCACTATTTTAGTCAGCACTTTATCGAGGGCAATTGTATGTGTTTCGGGGCCTGAACCCACATAAGGGATGCCCAGCATTTCCAGGATGCCCGGTATATGGGCATAGCGGGCCCGCCCCTGGATACCGTAGCTAAGGTTGAAAACCAGCCCCGGACGTTCGCCTGATATAACCGTTGGCATAAACTTTTCAAGGGCGGTTATAACATTTTTATCGCCCTCAAAAGCTTTAACCTGATGTCCTCCCACCGTCAGAGCGCCCATGACCATATCAATGGTTTCCAGGCCGTACTTTTCCCGGCTTGGAGTCCCAAAGAGGTTAATCACAGCCTGGCTTTCCCGGTTAAAAATCACGGCAACTTTCACTGGTTTTCCCTCCCCGTCAATACAGGATTATTACCTGGAACCGGGCTATCCCGGGTATATAATTGTGAAAAAAATGCCGCTTTCAGGAAAAAGCCATTTCGGCAACCTGGTGCTTCGGAACAAAGTAGTTGGCAGCCAGGATGAGCAGGGCCGCAGCCACAGCACCGGTAGAGCTGAGCTGAATGGCTGTTGACAGGCCAAGAAAGTTTGACAGAAAACCTGTCAGGTAAGGACCGAAGCTGTAAACAACCGTGTAAGCGGTACTGAAAAGACCGAAACCGGCCCCCTGGTAGCGGGGAGGCATATTTCGCATTACATACGAGTTGATCAGGGTATTTGTATTGAGGCAGGCCGCGCCCAGCAGGGCCAACACTGCCAGCAGCTGCCAGTGACCTTCAACCAGGGTAAGAGCAAAAAAAAGGCTCACACTGATAACCAGGTTGGAAAATAAAACGGGGTTGTTACCGAAACGGTCGGCCAGCCAGCCTATGACAATTTTCGCCGCCAGGCCGGCTACCGCAACAATGATAAACATCCTGTTGGCCACCTCAAAGCTATAACCTCTTTCCTCGACCAGAAATGTGGGGATAAATGTGTTAATTCCCGTCCAGGACAGGGCCCCTAATCCACCGACCAGGGTACTCCAGATCAGAAACCGCCTGATTACCGGGTTGCGAAAAATAACTGAAGAGGTAAATGTTTGCTGCAGAAAACCTTTGACAACGCTACCCGCGGCTGTCCCCTGCCCGGACAGGTTACTGCTTTCTTCACGGGTTGACTGATGCGCAGCCGTATAATTTTTTTCAAAACCGGCCGAACGCCCCCGGTAGCGATAAAATACAAATGTCAGAGCAGCCAGAAGAACTCCGGAAACCGCAAAAAGAAGCTGCCAGTTTAAAAAAAGAACAAAAACTGTAACCACTGCCGGGGAAGAGATGGCAGCTATCATACCGAAAGATTCGAATGCAGCCGTGGCTGTAGCAGCCCGCTCGCGGGAACCAATTATCACGGCCAGGGTGTAGCCGGCGGTTACATATATACCGCTGCTGACTCCCAGTATAAAAGTCATTGCAGCCAGGATTGAATATCCCGGCGAGAGGGCGACTCCAAGGAAAGAGAGGGCCATTGCCGCGCTGCCGATCATGACAGTTTTCGTGCAGCCGATTTGATCGGCCATGATTCCCGAGGGAAAGCGGGCCAGGGCATAGCCGAAAAAAACCAGGGTAACAAGCAGGCCGGCCTGGGCGTTGTCGATCAGGAAGGCCTCGCGGAGGGGAATAAGAAGGGGCGGGAACAGGTTCTTGGTATAACCCTGAAACAAAAATATAACAGCGTTAAGCATAAAAACCGTTCCCGTGATCAGGCCCAGCACACTTTGCTGCTGCTGTTTGTTACTCATCTTATGCCCCGCCTTTCTTGACCCGCTACAGGAGGCTGACGGAAAAACATCTCCTGTCACAATTTTAACATAATTTAAGTTTGCCCGGGCTGCCGGGCAGGCCCTGTCCTGTGGCAGTGAAGAATATAATTCTTCCCGGGCTGTTGCGGTCAGAAGCAGGAAGGACTTTCCCGTTAAAAACACAGCACGCAGATCAGGCTGCGTGCTGCAGGAAAGTAATCTCTGCTTTTAAACCGCGGTTCCGCTTGCCTAACCGCCTGTCATTTTTTTCTGCAGAAACGGGAGCTCGCCCTTGCGGGCGGCAATCCAGCCCAGGAAGAAAATTATCCCCGCAGCTGCCAGCCAGGAAACTACTGTCAGAAAAGGTATTGCCGTTCCGTGGCGCACCCCGATCCCGACCAGGGCCCAGACAAAAACAGCAGCGTAAATATAGTCCTGCCGCAGGTAGAAAACAGCCAGGGCGATCAGGGCGGCAATAATCGCCATCAGCATGGTAAAGAAAACCGCGCCGGTGCCGGTGCCCAGCCAGTCTATACTGTAAAGCCAGGCATTGAAGTTAACTATCGAGGCTGCCGAGATCCAGCCCAGGTAAAGGCTGAAGGGGTATTTGACCAGGATACGGTCAAAAATGTTTTTCTCTGCCGTAACTGCGCCCAGGCGGAGGTAAATCACAACCAGGGTGGCCAGTAGCAGCAGGATAATAACCAGGGACCAGCCTATACGCTGGTAGTGCCAGACAAACAACCAGGCAATATTAAATATACTGCTCACGGCAAATAATATGCCCACAGCTTTAACTGCCGGATTTTCGCGGTATTGAGGCAGAGCCTGGTAAATAATAAAAGCAATCAGGGCAAGGTAAATCAGGCCCCATATTGAAAATGCATATGCAGCAGGGGTAATCAGGACCGGATATTCGGCGGCCAGATCCTCCTGGGTCATGTTGTTAAAGGGAATGGCATTGGAGAGAAAATTAAACAGCAGCACGAGGGCCAGCGCTCCAATATTAATATAAGCCCGGATATCGCTTCGAATCATTTAAAACACTCCCCTTTCACTTACTTATCTTCATATAATCTTCTCGAAATCAGCAGAGAAACCCTTTAAATTTTTACCGGTGCGCCGGGAAAGCGCATTGTCGCGAAATAATCGTCAATTGTTTCCGCCCTCCGGATCAGCCGGACCGAACCATCTTCGCGGAGCAGCAGTTCGGCGGAACGAAGTTTTCCGTTATAATTAAAGCCCATAGAGTAACCATGCGCCCCGGCATCGTGGATTACCACCAGGTCACCCGGTTCAATAACCGGCAGGGGACGATCGATCGCAAATTTATCGTTGTTTTCGCATAAAGAACCGGTCACATCATAAACCTTATCCGCGGGAAGAGATTCTTTGCCCGGAATGGTAATGTGGTGGTAGGCGCCGTAGATACCGGGGCGCATCAGGTTGGCCATACAGGCATCCAGTCCGACATATTCCTTGTACTTTCGGGCAACATGGCGGACCCTGCCGACCAGGTAGCCGTAAGGGCCGGTTACCAGGCGGCCGCATTCGAATACAATCTTAACCGGATCAAGCCCTTCCTTAACCAGCAGGCTTTTGTAAAGATCACGAATCCCGCCGGAGACCAGGTTCATATCCACGGCCCGGTCTCCGGGACGGTAAGGGATACCGATACCGCCGCCCATATTTATGATCTCCACGCTGATCCCGCACTGCTGTTTCAGGCTGACCGCCAGCTCAAAAAGCATGCGGGCGGTCTCCACGAAATAAGTATTTTCCAGTTCGTTTGAAGCAACCATGCTGTGCAGCCCGAAGCGTTTAACTCCCCTGGCCTTCATAATCCGGTAAGCTTCGATAACCTGGTCGCGGGTCACCCCGTACTTGGCTTCCTGCGGTTCTCCGATTAATACATTGCCGGTACGGGCTTCTCCGGGGTTGTAGCGGAACGAAATCAGTTCGGGAATGCCGGCGCTTTTTTCCAGCGTTTCTATGTGGCCGATATCGTCCAGGTTAATTACCGCCCCGAGACGGTAAGCTTCTGCAAATTCTTCGCCCGGGGTATCGTTAGAAGTAAATACGATCTCTTCGCCCCTGAAACCGACTTTTTCCGAGAGCAGCAATTCTGCCATTGAACTGCAGTCAACACCCATATTTTCTTCCTGCAAGATGCGCAGGATAGCGGGGTTGGGACAGGCCTTTACGGCGAAATGGTTTTTGAAACCGCCTACCCAGGAAAAAGCCCTGTAAAAAGCGCGCGCATTATCCCTGATTGCCTTTTCGTCGTAAATAATAAAGGGGGTGGGATAATCTGCCGCTATATTTTCCAGTTGCGTTTTGTTAAAAGGAATCTTTTTTTCAGCCATTTTTGCCGCCTCCGTCCCTGTTGTTTGCTTGTGTAGAAATTATTACTGCAGCCGTTCCCGATCATCGGCCGGGTGAACTCCCTGGAGATGTTTCAGCGACCGGGTTGCCCGGGCAGGTCCGGCTGGAGCTATAATACCAGGTTATCCCGGATGCTTTTCATCGCTTCCCCGATGTCTTCGCGGTGACCGAAAGCGCTCAGCCGGAAATAACCCTCGCCTGCAGGCCCAAAACCTGAACCGGGAGTCCCGACCACATGAGCTTCATGAAGCAGTTTATCAAAAAAACCCCAGGATGAGAGCTCCCCGGGCGTCTTCAGCCACAGGTAGGGAGCATTGATCCCGCCGTAAACAGTAAGCCCTGTTTTTTGCAGGCCTTCCCTGATCAGGCGGGCATTTTCCATGTAATAGCCGATTACTGCGGCGCATTCCTGCCGGCCCTGCTCGCCGAGTACCGCCACGCCGCCGCGCTGGGCGATATTCGAAGCCCCGTTAAAGAATGTTGTCTGCCTGCGCAGCCAGCTGCGATGAAGTTCGCCCGGCTCGCTGTCTTCACAGACCAGGCTGCGGGGCACTACGGACCAGCCAAGACGTACCCCTGTGAAGCCGGCGGATTTTGAAAAGCTGTTTATTTCAATGGCGCATTCAGCAGCGCCTTCAATTTCATAAATGGAGCGGGGCAGGTCAGGATCGGATATAAATTCTGAATAGGCGGCATCAAAAATGATAACCGCCCTGTGGCTGCGGGCGTAGTCGACAAACTTCCGCAGATTTCCGCGGCCTGCAACGGCGCCTGTCGGGTTGTTCGGGCTGCAGAGGTAAACCAGGTCGACTTTTTCCTGCGGCGGTTCAGGAATAAAGCCGTTTTCGCTGTTACAGGTCATGTAAACAAAGCCGCCGTAATTACCCGTGCCGCTATCGAAGCTGCCCGACCGGCCCGCGATCACGTTTGTGTCAACGTAAACGGGGTAAGCAGGATCCTGGAAGGCAACCAGGTTGTCGCTGCTGAATATAGACTGGATATTCCCCGCATCGGGCTTGGCTCCGTCACTGATAAAAATTTCATCTTTATCAAGCTTAATGCCCCGTTTTCCGTAAAACCGGGCCAGGCTTTCCCGGAGATCTTGGTCGCCCTGCTCATCTCCGTAACCGGTATAGGTTTCAGCTGCGGACAAATTATTTACAGCGTCATGCAAACCTCTTATTACAGAAGGAGGCAGCGGTTCTGTAGTATTACCGATCCCCAGGCGGTGTACCCTGGCCTGCGGGTTGTCCTGCTGAAAAATCTTTATCCTCCGCCCTATTTCAGGGAAGAGGTATCCTGCGCTTAATTTCCGGTACTCCCTGTTTATTCTGGCCATAGCACGTCTATCTCCTGTCATAAATTATTGCGATCAAATAATACCTTCCGGGATGTCCAGGCCGGCCATCGCCTTTCTGAGCACCTCATAATGCTCATCTTTCGACAGCGAACAAATTGGCAGACGGTAAGATTCGCGGCACCATTTTTTCATTGCCATGGCAGCTTTAATCGGAATGGGGTTGGTTTCGATAAAACAGGCCCTGAAAAAGGGCATCAGCCGCTCTTCCAGTTCCCTGGCCCGCTCGATATTGCCGCGTATGGCAAAGTGGACCATTTCTTTCATCTGGCGCGGAAGCAGGTTTGCCGCCACTGATACAACCCCGTTGCCTCCCGCTTCAATCAGGTCGACCGTCATGTTGTCATCACCACAGAGTACTGCAAACTCATCATGGCGCAGGCTGATCAGGTTCTTCATCTGCTCCAGGCTTCCTGATGCTTCTTTTACCCCGACAATATTCCTGTTTTCAGTCATCAGGCGGTGCAGGGTTTCATTTTCCAGGTTAACACCGGAACGCGATTCAATGTTATACAAAATACAGGGGATCGAGACCGATTCAGCTATTGCCTTAAAGTGCAGGTAAAGTCCTTTTTGAGTGGGTTTCACGTAGTAAGGATTGACTAAAAGTAAAGCATCAACTCCCGAATGTTCGGCATGCTGCGAAAGCTGGATTGCCTCGGAAGTAGCATTGCTGCCCGTTCCTGCCATTACCGGGACCCTGCCGCCGGCAAACTCCACGGTCAGGGCTATAACCCGGTCATGTTCCTCGTGGGTCAGGGTTGAACTTTCCCCTGTCGTACCGCAGGGCACCAGTCCGTCTATGCCGGATTCTACCTGATATTCGATCAGGTGTTTTAACGAAGCGATATCTACTGCCCCGGTTGATGTAAAGGGAGTGATCAGCGCCGTGTGAACTCCCCTAAATATGTTCTCGATTGCCGGCACCTCCAATTATTGAATTCATCATTTCATTGATGGTAAAGAGTCCCTTTTTGCCGCGAATCCATTCCGCAGCGACAATTGCCCCTTCGGCAAATCCCTCGCGGCTTCTTGCGCTGTGCTCCAGGGTTATTGTATCAACATCACTGTCGAAAATCACCCGGTGCGTACCCGGAGCCGAACCGCACCTGGTTGAGGAAACATGCAGTTCATGTTCATCGATCTTCCGGTTATCCAGGCTGCTTACAGGCCGGCTCTTCCTGTCCAGGTGTTTTACCATGATACCGGCAATCATCTGAGCTGTTCCTGAAGGGCTGTCGGCTTTTTGGCGGTGGTGGATTTCGTGAATGGCGGCATCATAATGGGGGAACCGGTTCATAATTGCCGCTGCAGTTTCAACCAGCCGGAAGAAAAGGTTTACTCCCAGGGAAAAATTGCCCGACCAGATCAGTCCGATACCGGCTTCTTCCACTACTGCAGCAACCCGGTTCATTTGATCATACCAGCCTGTTGTGCCAACTACCACCGGCACTTTCAGCTCCCCGCAGCGCTCAATATTGCCAATTACTGCCCGGGGATGGGTGAAATCTATTATAACATCAACGGGTCTTTTTATGGAAGTAATTTCCCTTGCTGTAACTTCCGGAGCTCTGCTTTGCGGGTCTATAACCTCCGGAACTTCGTATCCCTTTGCCACGGCTTTCCGGTGTATTGTTTTCCCCATTTGACCGTAACCGCAAATACCGATGCGCACAATTCATCAACTCTCTTTCTCCTCTGTCTGAAATTATATTCTCCGGTTTACCGGCACTTCCTTCAAAATAACCGTATATTGACAAAAAGACCCTAACAGGTGAGCTGACAGGCGGTTGCCTTGACTTGCCCCGGGAAAAATCGCTATAATTAGCGAAGTTATTACTAACCGGTGGTGAATATAATGGAATCCGGCAAAGCGGGTGAACGGCTGCCGGGGTTGGATGAGGCGGCCAATGAAAACAAGAGGCGCCGGTCTCTGGTGGTGCGCTGCGATCAGTACCGGGAGAACCTGAAAAAACGCGATCCCCTGGAACTGGCCCGCCTGGCGGCAATAAGCAGCGTAAAACAGCCCGACGGCAGTTTTGTACTAGGCGGCGCTCATTTTTCAAAAGAGTACCGCATCAACTGGCCCTCCCTGACCGTTACCGGCAGCAGCGGAGAGCCCGCTTCACTGCAGACAGAAACCCTCTGGCTGCATTACCTTGATCGTGCCGACGGCCATCCTCTTACCGGGCGCTGGGTAAACTTAAGCGAAATCGGGGGGTTGTTCTACCAGCAGGCTTTCCAGGGTTATTGTGGGGATATGCTGGCCGAATCCTGGGGGAACAATCTTGATGGCCTGCGCAAAAACTGCCTGGCAACCGGCGGATGGCCTATACCGGATCTGGCCGATCTGGCTTTCGAATGGCGGGCCCTGCCCCGCCTTCCCTTATGCCTCTGTTACCGCCTTCCGGCCGGCCCAAAAGGAGCATGGGCAACCATGCTCTTTGACGCAGCTGCAGAACACTACGTGGCCGCAGACGTTGCCGCGATTGTCGGTAAAGAACTGGCCGACCGGCTGGTAACGGGACAAAAAAAGGAACTGAGTTAAAGTTGAATGTAAGCCGAACTACAACAACCGGAGGTCACGGCTTTAGAACGGGATGGTTGAACTGGTTCTTTTTTTTCGGTTCAGTTTTATTCTTCATGGCTAACCTGTTTGCTGCGATAGCCGTTTTCCCCTCCTACAGCCTTGCCATCGGCAGCACTCCTTTTCAGGCCGGATTGCAAAATACTTTATTCGGGGTGGCTGCCGTTTTGATCCGCTTCTACCTGGGCCCGGTTATGGATGACCGGGGACCTAAACCCCTGATGCTCCTGGGCGCCTTTACATTTGCCACCGCCCCGCTGCTGCTGTTGATCAGTCCCGGTTATAATCTGCTGCTGGCAGCGAGGATTTATCAATCCCTGGGCCTGGCTGTTTTTCTGCCCGGAATGTATGCCCTGACAGCTGAAATGGCTCCGCCGGCGCGCATTGGCACTTACCTGGGTTCACTGCGCATATCCTTCAACATCGGCCTGCTGGCAGGTCCTTCCGCTGCTCTTTTAATTATCGGGGGACCGGGTTACAACACCTGGTTTGTAGTGAGCGCCCTGAGCAGTTTTCTGGCCCTTGCCCTGTTGGCCCTGGTCAGGGTGCCGGAAACTCCGGTCAGGGCCGTAAAAAGTCCGGGCTCGCTGAACCAGATTCTGCAGGCGCTCACTGTCAAGCAGATTTACCCGATTATCGGCGGCATTGCGCTGTTTGCCTTCACCTACAGCGGCGTAGTTTCTTTTGCCGCGGTACATATTGAAGAGGCAGCACCAAATGTGGAGGCGGCATACTTTTTTATAGCTTTCGGGGCGGCGGGAATAATTACCTGCCTGGGTGCGGGAGTTCTATCCGATCGGTTCGGACGACAGCAGGTTGCCTGGCCGATGTTAATCCTCCTGGGGATCGGATCGGCCCTGTTCTACTGCTTGCCCGCCTGGCCGGCGCTGGTTATAGTGTGCGCAGTTATACTGGGAATTGGCATCCAGGGCAGCTCGCTGGTTTTTGCAGCCTGGTTGATAGAAATCAGCAGACCCGGGCTGCGAGCAACCACGATCAGTCTCCAGGAAAACTCTATCGACATATTTTTTGCCCTGGGCGCGATGGCTTTCGGGCTGGCGGCCCAGGAGCCGGGCCTGGGCAGGGCTTTCCTTGCAGCCGGATTAATAACCATTGTCGCTGTCCTGCCGCTTAGAAAATTAAGCGCGTACCTGATTAACAATAAAGCTAATGATTGAAAGGCACCAGGTAAACCCGGTCTCCTTCTTTTTTCCCCTTTACAAGTTCACAATGCCTTAATACCGCAATCTGTTTTTCAAGTTCCCAGTCGGCAATTTTTAAATCCTCAATGATCTGCTGCCTGGTAACCTGGCCGTTATCCTTGATGTAGTTGTAAATTTCTTTTTGGATATCCAGCAGGCCATCGGTCCCGGCCTGCCCGGCTGCCCGGCGGTGCTTTTTAGCAAGCTGTGTGGCGGTCACATCACAGGTTTTAGGAGCCTGCATCGCTCCCATGAAGCAGTCTTCGCAAAGATCCTCATCGCGGTGCCGGTATATCTCATCACCGCTTATTTTATCCCCGCACCTCGCACATTCTGAAGTCATCCCAAAAACCTCCTTCCACTCTGTTCCGGAACAGGCACATCCCAAATTTTTAAAGGTACCTGAAGTTTGACTTTTTCTGCTGCAGGTGGCAGGCAATTGCCTGCCGCAGGGCTGCAGTGCCCAGGTTTGAGCAGTGAATTTTAGCTTCGGGCAGCCCGCCGAGAGCCTCCACGACATCTGATTCAGCTATCGAGAGAGCCTCTTTCAGGGTTGTTCCGAGCGCCAGCACGGTCAAAACACTGGTTGTAGCAATTGAAGCCGGGCAGCCGCAGGCTTCGAATGTTACTCCCTGCAGGCGATTTTCCCGGACACGAATATGGATCCTTATAAAGTCACCGCATTCTGGATCGCCGATGGTTCCAATTCCGTCAGCATCTTCAATCACACCTGCGTTCCTGGGGTTTATAAAATGGTCGATTAGTTGCGGCGTATACAATATGTCACCTCTGCTTGAACCTCTGTACTATATTATATCATTTGGCCTGTAAGGCAGTCAGAATTAATTGCCCTTTACCTGAATTATCCTCGCCAAAAAAAAGGATGAGCCAACCTTTTGAAGAATATATTAATATACAGTTTTACTATCAAGAAGGAGGTAATAAAGATGAGTGTGATCGGAGATCATGTTCAATCAGCAGACTGGAAATCCGAAAAGCACGTGCCCGTAATCCAGGTCAAAGGGCCGGCCAAAAAAGGAGAACCCTTCGAAGTCCAGCTGAGCATAGGAGAAGAAATCCCCCACCCCCACACAACAGAACACCACATCAGGTACATTCAGCTGTTTTTCAAGCCTGAAGGTGAGAAATTTATTGTCAACCTGGGAACTTACCAGTTCGAAGCTCACGGGGAATCTGTTGACGGGCCCAACGAGGGCAGCGCCAAATGCGAACCCAGGGTAACAACCACGATAACCCTGGAAAAACCGGGCGATCTGGTAGCATTAAGTTACTGCAATATCCACGGCCTGTGGGACAATGCAGAAAAAATTGAACTGGGCTAAAACCCCGGGCGGCACGGAGATTCGTTTTATTAAGAAGAAATCCCCTGACGGGGATTTCTTCACCTTCCGGGCGTCCGGGGAAAATGTTTAGCCGGACCCCCTTAACTATAGGAGTGTAAGAATATGAACTGGTTGCAAATTGGATTACTCGGTATGCTGGCCGGCGTTATCGGCACAGGAGCCGGCGGCCTGCTCTCAGTCCTGGTTAAAAAGCCCACGCCGCGCTTTACCGGTACAATTATGGCCTTTGCCGCCGGTGTTATGCTGGTGATTATTTTTCTGGAGCTGATTGAGGAAGCAATAGATTTCAGCGGGTACTGGCCGGCGATCCTGGGCATCACCCTGGGAGTGCTTGTCTTTTATCTGCTCGATCATTTTCTGCCCCACCACCACCCGGTAACACCGGAAGATAACATTTTCGGGGGTTACCTGAAGAAAGGAACCCTGCTGGCCCTGGGTATCGGGCTGCATAATTTTCCCGAAGGGCTGGCAATCGGGAGCGGCTTTATCGGTTCAACAGAGCTGGGCACCACTCTCGCCATCTTAATTGCCCTCCATAATATCCCTGAAGGGATGGCCGTCGCCGCCCCGCTCCAGCAGGGGGGCTATAATTACCGTAAAGTAATTGCAATCACCGCCCTGGCAGGCGTGCCGATGGGTATAGGAGCCTTGATCGGGGCCGCTATCGGCAGCATCTCCGTTTACATCCTGGGATTGTCCCTCGGTTTTGCGGGGGGCGCCATGCTCTACATAGTATGCGACGAACTGATTCCCGATGCCTACAAAAGCGCGGGACCCCACCTCTCGATTTTCGGTATTTTTTTCGGGACTGTCCTGGGAATCCTTTTCACGGCCTGGTTTTAAAACTTGACCCCCGGTCTAATTACAGTTATCATTACTGTACTTAAAATATCACCCAGAAGCGAGCTAAAATTTTATGAACAAACGCAGGTATAAACGCAGCAGGCAGAGAGAGCACATATTGAAACTTTTACAGGGCACGGACAAACACCCCACCGCCAGCTGGATTTATGACGAGTTGAGGCCGGAGTTTTCCAACCTGAGCATGGGAACCGTCTACCGTAATATCAATATTTTGCTTGACCAAAACCTTGTCCAAAAAATTGAATCGGGAAGCAGTTTCGATCGCTACGATGCCAACACCGAACTGCACTATCATTTTATCTGCCGGGAGTGTGAAACTGTAGACGACATGCCGGTTGAGGTATTTCAAGCTTTGGATAAAGAGATCAGCGATGCCACCGGGTACCGGGTTGAAAGCCATCGTCTGGATTTTTACGGCCTCTGCCCATCCTGCGCCGCAAAAGAGGAGATTGAAATATCGGATTTTAACGGGTAAGATACTCTGCCCTGCGGATAAAACCGGGCATGCGAATCGGGGACGACCTGCCAATTTAAGGGTTCCCGATTTTTATATGGCGGATTAAGCCGCCCGGAATCCGGTACTGCGGCCCGGTTGCAGTTTATAGAACCACCCGGGATTATTGGGAAGTTTACAGGCCTATCCGGGTCCTTACTCAGGCAGGACGAGAATTTGATCGGGAACCGGTTTTGGAAACAATCTGTTATAATTTATGCCATAAGAGCGCTGCTGGAAAGATAACCCGGTTAAAACCGGATTCCTCTCCAATATGCGCTTCACAAGATGATACCCGCCCTGAACCTGCGGCTTCAAAAAAAGGGGGCCCGCGTATTGTTTGTAGATCCCGAATTAAACAGATTCCTGGAAAAGCACTCTTTCAAAGATGGTAACCGTGCTGCTGAAGCAAGAGATACCCTTATCGAAAATGTCACGGTCGGATCTATTCCTGCTGTTCGTTACACTAACGAATTCTGGACTTCGCGCCAGCGACAGGCGGCCTCTATTCACGAGATCTCTTACCGGGCCTGCTTTAAGCCCCAGCTTCCCCGCTTTTTTATTGAACTGCTTACAAAACCGGGCGATACGGTCTATGATCCCTTCTCCGGGCGGGGGACAACAGCAGTTGAAGCCGCCCTGATGGGACGGCGCGTAATTGCCAACGACGTTAATCCCTTGAGTAAAATATTATCAGCCCCCAGGCTGGCCCTGCCGGAGATTGACGGCATCAGGGAACGCCTGTCAGAAATCCCCTTCTGTGAAAACCTGATAAATGAAACAAACCTCTCGATGTTTTACCATCCCCGCACCGAAGGGGAGTTGTTATCGCTGCGCGGTTACCTGATTGAGAGGCAAGATCTTGTGCCCGACGACCGGGATAACTGGATTAGAATGGTGGCTACAAGCCGCCTGACAGGGCATTCAAAAGGTTTTTTTTCCGTATACACCATGCCGCCCAACCAGGCGGTATCAGCGGAAAGGCAGGAGAAAATAAACTTAAAACGCGGCCAGCGGCCCGAATACAGGGATGTAAAGAAAATAATCGAACTCAAAACAGCCGGGCTGCTCAGGAACCTGACCGCCGGGCAGAAAGCAAACCTGCGCAGTGCCTCGGCCGATGCCCTTTTCCTGGAGAACGATGCCGCCGATACGAGCGCTATTCCTGCAGAGAGCGTTGATTTAACAGTAACTTCGCCCCCTTTTTTAAATGTTGTCCAGTATTCCAGGGACAACTGGCTGCGCTGCTGGTTTAATAATATTAACCTGGAAGAAGTTGAAAGTAAAATAACCATGGCCTCTAACCTGGACCAATGGATATCAACAATGAACGGGGTATTCCGGGAGCTTTACCGGATAACCAAACCGGCAGGATGGGTTGCTTTTGAAGTGGGTGAAATCAGAAATGGCCGAATTAAGCTGGAAGAAGCGGTGGTTCCCCTGGGCACCGGGAACGGGTTCGACTGCGCCGGCATTGTCGTTAACAGCCAGAAGTTCACAAAAACCTCTAATATCTGGGGAATTCATAATAACCGGTCCGGCACCAATAGCAACCGCATTGTACTGTTCAAAAAAGGGTCCCGCTGACCCTTCCATTAAGCATCTTCCCAGCCGCAAACAATAAATCAGGGCCGCTGCACCTTCTTGGTATCCGGCTCCATCCCCCTGTTCATCTGCAGGGCCAGGCGTGATGAGTCATACATAACCCAGATATAAACGGCGATCAAGCCCAGCCCCCGGGTAAAGAACCAGGCGGCAATGGCAACCAGGAACCAGATCAGCCCTTTAGTGAACATTCCCAGGTACATGTAGCCGGCCCCGGGAAATATCAGGTTGAGCAGGCCGGTCAGGATTGGGTCTTTTCTGAAACCGGAAGAATTATCGCGTTTTTTCTTTACGGGAATTTCTTTCCCCGGCGATTCGGGTGGTTCAAGCGATGCTCTGCAATACCGGCACCTGGTGGCAAAACTGATAATCTTTTCACCGCAAAATTGACAGCGTTTATAAGCCAGGTCCTGATCATTGTTTTCAAGGGAAGGCTTTCCGGCACAGCCCCAGGTGGTGCAGCCGCCGGTTTTTTCCCAGCAGCCGCCGTGATAATTACGCATGCAAAGACGGCAGCGCACTGTAAGATCGCTTGGTTTAAAGTCCTGACCGCAGGTACTGCAATAATTTTCTTTCATAGCAAACCCTCCACTTAAATTATATCACACTTCGCCCTCATCCTTGCGGGCCTGCCAGAATTTGCTTGCCCTTTAATGTTTTAAAGTAGATAATTATACTATTAATTCATACCTGGAGGAGATAAAAATGGAAAGCCGCGCTGTTGCCAGGGCCGCTGTAAGTATTGCAATGACCCCGACCAGGGAAGAGGAAGCGGCGGTAAAAGAAAAACACCTTGCGGAAGGCATTCAATCGCTGGCTGTAGATTATGGAGGAGAGTTTTTAAGCTCCCTGCAAAAGGTGGTGGAAAGAGCAGTGGTCGCTTCAAAAAGAGAAAATATTATTGATGACTCCAGCCATTCCGACGGAGCTGTTGCCGGGGCAACCCGTGAAGCGCTGGCCCAGATCATGCCCAAGGCCCTGGGCCTGAATGTCGGCGGGAAAGTCGGCATCGCCAGGGGGGGCAGTCATGTAGCGGTGGCGATCTTTTTCGGTATCGGCCTGCTGCACAGAAACGATGTCGCAATCGGCCTGGGGCACCGGGCCATATGGGGCCCGGACAATTAAATTCGCTGCAATTCCAAGTCGGCCTTCTGTCGCAGCATTTCAATCGCGCAGATGGGAACCAGGCAGGGGGCCGGCTTGTCGGTATAGTAAAGAGGGGGGAAGAATAGTGAAAGCAAAACAAGGTAAGGTAATTATTATCCTGGTTGCAGTTGCAGTCTTTGCGGGAATCCTGCTGGCTTCCTGCGCCGCCCCGGCGTACTACATGGGAACCGACGATATGGTTGCCGAAGAAGCCGCTATGGATGCCGAGTATATCTACAGCAACCGCTCAGGGGTTGCCGATGCACCGGAAGTAGACTTTGGAAAGGAGATGCTCGACGGCAGGGTTGGAGAGAGCAGCCTGCGCCATGTGATTCGTACCGGCTCGATAGAGCTTACAGTGACAGATCCGCGGGAGAAAATAAGTGAAGTGCGCGTTATTGTTGAAAATTCCGAGGGAATGATCAGCAGCTCCAATATCTACGAGATAAGAGACGGCCAGTACGGTGCCAACCTCACCTTGAGGATCCCCAACGTTAATTTTGATCCGGTTATGGAACAACTCCAGGCCCTTGGCAGAGCCCGGAATGTCCAAACCGGAACCGATGATGTAACCATGCAGTATATAGATCTTCAGTCCCGGCTAAATAACCAGCAGGCCCAGGAAGAAAGGCTTGTAGAAATACTGGAGATGGCCGAAACAGTTGAAGATGTTCTTGAGGTTGAAAGAGAATTATTCAGGATCCGGGGAGAAATCGAAACAATGACTGCCCAGATGAACCACCTGCAGGACCAGGTTTCTTATGCCACAATTTATCTGAATATACGGGAAGAAACCATTCCCACCGGGGGAATCTCGCCGGGGGCTTTTGAAAACCTGGGCGGCAGGATCGGTGAGGCATTTATCGGCAGTATTAACTTTGTGCTAAATGCTGTCTCCATCGCAATTATAGCCTTTTCAGCATTACTGCCCATCCTGCTGGTTCTGGGTATTACCGTTATCCTGATCGTCCTGCTGGCGCGCAGGTTAAGCAGGCGCAAAAAAGCAGCGGCCGATGGCGCGTTTCCCGGGCAGGAATAAAAGCAGTCAGCAAAAAACGGGGCCCTCCCGGTTTTCGGGGGGGCCGTGATATAAATATATGTCGGCCGGCCTGGTTGAGACCGCCATTTTATACCTGCTCTTCAAGAATCTCTTCTTCCTCTAAAATATCTTCCCGTTCCAGGAGATCAACAGCCCGCTTGAGCAGGCCGAGAAGCTGCTCCCGCTCATTTTCGGGGACCCGGGCCAGGTAAAGGGCCAGCAGCAGGTTGCGCCTTTCTTCCACGTTTTCCAGGACCTTTAAACCCCTGGGGGTAATAGAAATCCAGACCTGGCGGCGATCTTTATCCTGCCTCTCCCGCAGGACCAGACCCATCCGGTGCAAACGGTTTACCAGGGCGGTTACCGCACTTAAGGTCACTCCAAGCATATGGGCGAGATATGAAGTATTGCAGGGTGCTTTGCGCAGGGCACGAAGGACTACATACTGGGTATCCGTGATTTCATCTACTGTATAGCGGTTGTGCAAAACCCGGACCCTGTAAATCAGGCGGCTGAACACATAGTCAAGCTCCTTGATATAACTAATCAGGTCTTCGCTTTTTATAGCAGCCCTCTCCTCCCGTGTATACTTTAAGGGTTAAATTGTTACCAGTGTAAACTATTAATTGATTTATTTATACCACTGATAATCTTTCCGGTCAAGATTTAACCCCGGTGTAAACATATTTTCAGATCGGCGGCGCTGTGTTAGAGTATAAGGAAGAGTGAATTAACCGGGCAGCGATAAACTGCACGGCAAAAGAGGCAGGTTGACCGTACCCTATATGAACCTTTATCTAAAAAAATTACTTAAACAAATAAAATTCCCCGGGCTGGCCCTGCTTTCGGGGCTGCTGGTTATTGCCGCCTTTCCGCCTTTCGAACAGGGCTATATGGCCTGGTTTGCCCTTTTGCCCCTGATTGCAGCGTGCCTTCATACTAACCCGGCAGGCGGTTTTTGGGCCGGCTTTATCTTCGGGCTGCCCTTAACTCTCTATACAAACCTGTACCTTTCCCATGTCCTGTTTCCATACCTGCCCACATCGCTGGCAGCTGCCGCTATGATCGGCCTGGTGGTTTATATCAGCCTTTTCTACGGCTTATTCGGACTGGGTGCGGCTGTGGCAGCCCGCACAGGAAAAGCCTGGTTCACAGCCCTGGCCCTGCCTTCCCTGTGGCTGCTGGTGGAATACCTGCGTTCTGTGAGCTTTCTGGCATACAATGTGGGTTACCTGGGCTATACCCAGTGGGGTTACCCGCTTATTTTAAATATAACCTCGGTTTACGGTTACTGGGGACTGCCGTTCCTGATCGTTTTTTTCCAGACGCTGGTATTACTGGTTGCAATGAAAAAACTGCAGTCTGCCCCCCGGTTTATCATGTCGGCAGCTTTCCTGCTTCTGCTATTCATCGGCATTTTACTGCCCGGCTTTATGCCCGGACAAACAAGCGATCGTCACCTGAAGGTAAGCCTGATCCAGGGAAACAGCCGGCCCCAGTCAATTGTTGAAGGCGACGTTGCAGACATTCTTGAACTTTACACCGGCCTGACGAAAAATGCCCTGGAAGAAAATCCGGATATTGACCTCGTGGCCTGGCCCGAAACCGTCGCCAGGCTGGATTTCTCCAACAGCAGGGAACACTCACCGGAGATAGTGGAGTTGGGGGAAGAATACGGAGTAAGTATCTTATACGGGGCAAGGGTAAAGGAGGGGGACCGGTTATACAATTCTGTCGCCCTCTACCGGGGGGAGAAAGAAGATATACCCGTTTACCACAAACACCGCCTGGTGCCGTTTGTTGAGTATTTCCCGATGGAGCAGCTTCTAAACCGGATCCTGGACCTGGATCTGTTGCTGGGCAGCTACTCGGCAGGAGAAAACCTGACTATTTTTCGCCTCGATGATGTTACCCTGGCCGGGGCAATTTGTTTTGAATCATATTTTGGCGATCACACCCGGCTTTTTGCGGCGGAAGGTATTAACCACCTGTTTATCCCGACCAACGACGCCTGGTTCGGCGAATCGATCGGGCTGGAGCAGCATGCCCAGGCTGCAGCAATCAGGGCTGCAGAGATGGGTGTGGGAGTCACCCAGGTTGCCAACAGCGGAATAACCATTTCATTCAACCACCGGGGGGAAGAACTGTTCCGCTCCGGTAAAAATGAAGCTGCTGTTTTTACCCTGCCCCTGGATTTAAATACCCGTGATACTGTTTATACCCGTTACGGCAACTACTTTCCCGTTTTTTGGGCCCTGTTTATGGCAATCGCCTGGCCGGTTGCAGCGCTGCGCAGGGCTACCTGAGGAACCCCCTGACAACTACTACGGGAGTTCCGGCATCGGCGGAACCGCTGACCAGGTCAGCCAGGCTGGCCAGGACGTCTTCCATTTGCCGCGGAGTAGTGCCCTCCCTGTCCATACTGTCTTCAGCCAGGGTGCCGCCGATGCTGTCAGAAAGCATCGCCTCGATTTCTTCCGCGCTCATCCTGTCTTCATGAAAGCAGTGATCGGCCAGGTACTTATATTTAATTCCTTCCCGGATACAATCCAGCCCATCGGTAGAGGCAAATGCTGCCCTGGGATCAGCCAGCTCATAAATGCCGCTTGAAGGATCGAGGTATGCGCCGTCGCCGTAAATCATGACCTGGACATCAACAGCCAGTTCTTTCTTAATTTTATCCCGCAAAAGGTTAACAACTTTTTTCCCGTCACGGGGTGCCAGTTTCAATTTTTCCCCCGAGGACATGTTGCTGCCCAGAAGACCCCACTCGGAGTAAGACTCGCCTTCCGTGCAGATCTGATCGAGGGTAATGCAGTTCGGGAACTTTTCCCTGATCGCTCTATTAGTTGCTTCCCGGGTGTGTATATCTGCGGCTACAATTCCGTCGGGCCTGGTGCCAAGCACCTGCAGAGGATCGTTTGAAAGAAAAATGTTCGCTGCCGCCCTTTCGGATTCGATAATTTCTCGATAAAGGCTGATGTAGTCGACCCCGGTCAGGGGATGCTTGAACTGTCTCTCGCCGATATCGTCCAGGGTGATAGTCTCTTTGCCAAGCATTTCGGCGAATTCTTCATCAATTATCCTGTTGCCCACTTCATCGGCAGGGTAGGACATTTGAACCACTACCTCTCCGCGGGGCACCGCCCTGGCAATTCCTCTTAAAATCATAGAAAACCGGTTGCGGCTGGCAATGGGGAAAACCACGGCCACCCTGCTGCGATCGCTAACATTAAGTTTCTCCTGTATTTCCCGGGCAATATCATCAACGGTAATATAGTTTCCCTGGGCCCGGGCCACAATCGATTCGGTAATGCATACAACATCGCCGTCACCCAGCAAGTCGTCCCGATGACAGCGGGCCAGGGATTCGTAAACGGTCTTAACTATGTCCATCCCCGGCAGGATTACGCCCATCCTGACCCCGTAAGCCATGGGACCGATATAATCGGGCATTTTCAATGGACCCCACCTCCCTATTAAACGATTCTTTGTTTCTCGGCAAAAACCTTTAAGGCAGCTTCGTAATCGCTCCAGCGGTTTATGTTAACAAACGACTCCTGTTCAGGATCAAATTTCTTGATTTCTCCTGAATTGATATACCTGATATCCAGGTGGCTGTAAAATTCGGTCACTTTAAAGTTCCCTGCACTGAGCTGGTTTTCGATGACCTTTATACATGCCCGGCTGTAAAATGCATGCAACGGCTGATAATACTCGCCTATCCGCGGGACAACGGCATCAAATCCACAGGCAAAGCCGGCCATGTATTTAACAAGATCCAGGTTTAAAAAAGGCATGTCGCAGGCAACCACAAATTGATAGGGCAGATCAGACACGCTGAGGCCGGCGTGAATTCCGCGCAGGGGACTTTTATGTTCATTCCTGATTATATCTTTGACCAGCCTGACCGGCAGTGAACTGAACAGGTCCGGCCGGTCAGTTACCACTGTCAGCTGGTCAAAATATTCCCCCAGGCGTTTAACCATCAATTCAATCAGGGCCTGCCCATGGAAATCGAGCAGCGCTTTTGGCCGGCCCAGCCTTTTGCTGTCGCCGCCGGCCAGGATCACGGCGCCTTTTTGTTCGGTAAAGTATTGCGTATTATCGATCAAATCTTAACCCTCCACAGAATGAAACCGCCCCCAGTATTACCCTGACAGGTACCTGAGGCGCTTCCGTTCGCTGATCATTACCATGATAATGCCTAGCTCGTAAAGGAACACCAGCGGAACAAGCATGATTACCTGTGAAATAATATCGGGCGGCGTAATAACCGATGCTCCTATAAGCATGATGAGCAGGGCAATTTTCCGGTTCTGCCTCAGGAACGCGGTCGAAAGCAAGCCTATTTTCCCCAGAGCCCAGGTGAGCAGGGGCAGCTGGAAAACCGCCCCGAAAGCAAAATGAAAAGAAATTACAAATGAAATATATTCTGATACCGTAAACTGGGGTGCAACCTGGTCGGTTCCAAACTGTAAAAAAAACCTGAGGGTAAAAGGGAAAACGACGTAGTAAGCAAAGACTACCCCGCTGGAAAACAGGACAGCCGCACCGAACAGGACACTGACAATAAATATTTTTTCGCCCCTGACCAGGCCGGGGAAAGTAAAAGCCAGCATCTGATAAATTATGACCGGCAGGGCAACGATCAGGCCGCTTAAAAGGGCCAATCGGATATTGGCCATAAAAGCTTCGGGCGGGGACAGGTATATTAACCTTAACTGGTCCAGGGGATGGGTGAAAATACTTCTGATCAGTTCAACATGGGCAAAGCAAATTATGGCAGCAACAAGCAAAGCGCCTGCTGAAATTAGCAGACGCGTTCTTAATTCTGCAAGATGCTCAAGTACGGGCATAGTGCCGTCTCTGTTTTTACTCACCCTGCTGAATACCTCCCGGCATTCCCACTGCCGCTTTCATACCCTGCTCCCTGCATCCCGAAACCGGACCGGACTAAACAGCATTTTTCCCTTATTTGGGTTCAGAGTTATCAGCGTTAGATTCGTCAGAGTTGGACTCGCCCTTTAAGCCGTCCTTCAGCTCAACCACGCTTTTGCCAACCGCCCGGGCCAGCTCGGGAAGCCGCTTGGCGCCAAATATCAAAAGAATCACTGCTAAAATCAATATAATTTCCGTTGGTCCTATTCTTCCAAACATCGCAAATCCTCCTTGGGTAGAGAATCAAAATATATTTTTGTCCTAAATTATTTTAACACATGTGCAATTTTTCGGTTATTCCGGCAGAAGCTTTCGTTTGACTTTTCTGCTGTCCGGACGGAACCGCGTCATGAACACCGGCTGCATGCAACCCTTTACTCTTTCTTGTCTGATGAGGTATCGTCAAGATTGATACCATCTTTGGCATCAAAACTGATACTGTCCTTTAAGTCCCTGGTTGCTTTACGGAATTCTTTCAAGCCGTTGCCGATCGAGCGGCCCAGTTCAGGCAGTTTGGCCGGTCCAAAGATTATTAAGGCGACGGCCAAAACCAGCATTATTTCCATTGGCCCTATTCTTCCAAACATAATAAATCCTCCTCGTAGAGAATCATGACATCTGTATTCATGACCGAATACCATTATAGCGCATCTTGATAATAATTGCACATGCCTTTTTTATTTTTCCTGTCCGGTCAGCCGACCCCCGGGAACAGCTTCACCGGCGGATGGCGAAAGGGGCCGGGTGCACCTATAATAACCGCTGCAAGCCGGTTTGGGCTGCAGCGGTTATAGAGCCGGTACCTGCCGGTTCTGAAGACCGGAAGTCAGGCAACAGGGAAACAAGGGCCGGTTAAGAAAGTCATAAATTTTCCCGCCTGGAGAGACCCAGGACAGAAAAAACAAAGGGCGCCCCGAGGGTGACCCACATTCCGCCAAGAGCGTAGCGGATAAAACCGAGCGGCGTAACCGCTGATGGCAGTAAGCCTCCCAACCCGACTATAATACCGAATAATACCGCCACACCGCACAGGACTTTTATCAGCTGATATAGCAGGGGCCCTTTAACCGTAGTTTTGACTTTTTCTTTTTCAATAATATACCCGAAGGAAGCGCCGCCGAGATAACCCAGTATCTTGGCAGGATCTGCGCCCGGTAGAATTGCCACCAGTAATATTGGCACAACCAGCGAGAGGGCCAGTAAAAGAGGCATGCTAAACTTTGCAATCCACCCCTTTTCCGCCGCCAGGTTGCTAATCCAGAGGAAAAAGAGTAAAAATGGTATTCCGAAAACCAGGCCGGCAAGGACATCTCCGAGAAAATGATAGCCCAGCACCATGCGGGAAAACCCGATAAAAATTACGGCGACAAAAGCCCAGATCCAGAATGCCCTGTTTTTAATCCTGACAGCAAGATAGCCCCAAACAGTTACGGCAGTGAGGGTATGGCCGCTTGGAAAGGCATAGCTGCCTTCGGGGTGAATGACTCCCTCCAGCGGAGGCCGTTCAAGCAAAGTGATATCTTTGAGCAGGTTGCTGTAAGTGGCCGATGACAGGAGGACAAAAGCGCCCCAGAAACCGAGGGTTTTATTGTAAGACCAGATTAAAACACTGAAAAAAACCATGAAAAACTCATCGTCCCCGAGAAAGGTAAACACCCTGAACAGAAACTCGACAGGGCCGACCCGCCACTGCTGCAGGGCGACGATCATCTCCACACTGCGGGTCAGAGGCCAGGCCAGGATCAGAAAGGCGGCAGAAATAAAAGTAACGGCCAGTAAAAACTTTATCCAGAACGATTCAAGCTTCGGATCATCGGAGAAGTATGGTTTTCTTACCGGGGGAAAGTTCATTTATCAGTCCTCCTCGTCAAAGTAATCGGTTCCTGTTTCGAAACTGGCAATCAACCCCCGGGCCTGTTCCAGGAAAGGTTCGGGAACAAAAACCTGGACCTCTACAGCCTGACCGCCGATGACTCTCATCGCCCCG
Source organism: Syntrophomonadaceae bacterium (assembly GCA_007130585.1). Classification (GTDB taxonomy): domain Bacteria; phylum Bacillota; class Dethiobacteria; order DTU022; family DTU022; genus T3SED10-7. Next base: position 36,400 of record SLSE01000180.1, read on the forward strand.
GTATAAGGGCTGCTGTCGGCTTTTCGGGTCGGAATGCCGTTATCCTGCAAGAAACCGCAGATAATATCGGCTTCTACATCATTATTGGCTTCGACCAGTAAAACCCAGTTATTTTCGATCATAATAATCCCCTTTAATGTTAACCCGGGAAGTTTAAACCGCCTGCTCCGCTTGTTCGCGCTACCAGGCCGACTTATCCCACCAGGGGCATGCTGTTGCCTGTATCTATATTCTTGCAAAGTGAGCGTAATCCTGCAAAACAGTTTGACGGGGCGGGAAAAGCCGATTAAGATCGGAACAGGTAGCAAAGAGAGGTAGATGCTGTTTGTTAACCAGCAGTGAAAACTTAAAAGAGATTGCCATGTCAGTTAACATAACTCAAATCGGCGTAACCACTGCCGGGCCCCTGCTATACATGCAGGACAGGCTGCAGCGCCGCCTGAAAGAAGGCCGGGTTACCCCCTTTGAAGAAAAAGAGCCCCGGCTGCGCCTGTCTCCGGCCTTACTGCTCGAGGATTGCCGCTCTGTCATTACCCTTGCAGTTCCCTATACGCCACCGGACCGGCCCGGTCCGGGTCCTTTAAGCGACCAACCGCGCGGGAAGGTCGCCCGCTGCGCCAGGGCGGTCGATTATCACCTGCTGGTAGAGAGTAAAGCGGCCCTTGTTGCCGAAAAAATCCGCAGGGAGTTCGGCGGAGGCTTGCATTACAGGATCTTGTCAGACCGCAGCCCGCTGATCGAGCGGGAACTGGCCCGTAACTCG
>SLSE01000104.1 GCA_007130585.1 Syntrophomonadaceae bacterium
ACGGAAGCAACATCGTCACCCAGCATCTTCTCCAGGGCGCCGCGATCGGTTTGCCCGTCATTAAGCGGAATCTCTTCCAGGTCAAGCCCGCGGCTGCTAAAGTAGTTTTTTAAAACCGCCCTGTAAAAGGGACTAACCGAGCGGGATACAAGCGCCTTCGAGCGGCGGGTAGCTCCGCAGCCCATAACAGCGCCTTCGGCTACTGCCGTCCCCCCGTCATACATTGATGCATTGGCAACATCCATGCCGGTTAGCTGGCAGATCATGGTCTGGTATTCAAAAATAGCCTGCAAAATTCCCTGGCTGATCTCGGGCTGGTAGGGAGTATAACAGGTATAAAATTCGCTGCGTCCCGTAATGTGTTTGATTACAGAAGGGATAAAATGATCATAGACACCCGCGCCCATGAAAGAAACGCAGCTTTGAAAATGCTTATTTTTCGAGGCCAGGGCATTGAGATGCCTGATTGCCTCGGTTTCGGCAAGGGCCGGGGGCAGATCCAGGTCCCGCTGCAAGCGTACTTCTTCCGGTATATCGCTGAAAAGATCTTCGACAGCTTCAACACCGATAGCAGCAAGCATCTCGTGCCTGTCCCGGTCGGTCAGGGGAAGGTAATGTTTGCCACCCATAAGCTACTCTTCATCCTCCTCGATAACAAATTTTTCGTAAGCCGGTTTGTCCATTAACTCATTCATCTGGCTTTCGTCTTTGAGCTCAATTTTATAGACCCAGCCTTCACCGTAAGGATCCGAGTTAATAACTTCAGGCTGGTCCAGCAGCTCCTCGTTTATTTCTGTAACGGTTCCGTCGGCGGGAGCGTAAAGATCGGCCACTGCTTTAACGGATTCAATCACGGCCGAACCTTTGCCGGCTTCAACTTCGGCGCCGACATCAGGCAGTTCCACAAAAACAATCTCACCGAGTTTATCCTGGGCATAATCGCTCAGTCCGACTACGGCAGTATTACCTTCCTGGCGGGCCCATTCATGCTTTTTGGTGTACCTTACACCGTCAATAATATTGTATTTCATTACTTTTTCCTCCTATAAAATGGCAGTTTTGTGATCTTTGCCCGGTAAGACCGGGTGCGGATCATTAATTCCACTTCCTCGGCCCGATCGGCCGCTTCAGGATCCAGAAATGCCATGGCAATAAACTTATCCAGGGTAGGCGAGTATGAACCGCTGCTGACCCAGCCGATCTCCTTACCTTCAAAGTTGACCGGGTATCCTTCCCGCGGCACGCCCCGCTCGAGCATCTCCAGGCCGTACAGCATCCTGTCCATTCCTTCGTTCTTTTGCTTCAGGAGTGCTTCACGGCCGTTAAAATCAATCGTTTTGTCGAGGGCTACAAAACGATCCAGGCGGGCCTGCAGGGGGGTTATATCCGTGCTCAGCTCATGGCCGTATAGCGGCATTGCCGCTTCCAGGCGCAATACATCCCTGGCTCCGAGACCGGCAGGCTTTAAGCCGTGTTCCCGGCCGGCCTCCCATACAGCGTCCCAGAGAGCTACGGCCCCGTCATTGTTGCAGTAAATTTCAAAACCGTCCTCGCCTGTATAGCCGGTACGGGAAACCAGGCAGTCTACGCCGGACACTTTTACTGCAGGCTCAAAATGGTAATTTTTCATTTCCGAAAGCGGCAGATCGGTTAACTGCTGCAGGATTGCCTCGCTGTTCGGTCCCTGCAGGGCAATCTGGGCATACCCGGCAGAAAGGTTTTGCAGCCTGACATCCCCGATAACATTTTCCCGGAACCAGGCATAGTCTTTCTCGGTATTGGCCGCATTAACAACCAGGAAATAATTTTCACCGGTAATGCGGTATACCAGGATGTCATCAACGACACCCCCGTCCGGGTAGCAGACCGGGCTGTACATGATGGCATTGTCTTTTAACCTGGAGATATCATTGACCAGGATTTTTTGCAGAAATTCTTCGGCATCCCCGCCTTCAACACTCACTTCCCCCATGTGAGATACGTCGAAAATAGTTGCATTTTTCCGGGTGTCGTGAACTTCTTCAACCAGCCCCCCGGAGAACTGCACGGGCAGCAGCCAACCACTGTAATCGACAATTTTACCTTTCAGGGCAACATGTTTTTCATAGAATGGTGTTTTTTTTGCATCGCTCATCAGCATACCATCCTCCTTTCCTGATAAATTTGCAGAGCTGTTATAAAACAAAAGGACAGAGGAAGCCCTGCGGCTTCTGCTCTGTCCTTGTTACCTGAGAGATTGCTCCCCTAACCAAATATTAAGAGGCTTTCCCCGTCGGTGCCCCGCGTAAAACGGGCGCTCTCCAGAGGTGCGTCCCCCGATGGTACTGAAGCCTGAGAGTTTCCTTCCCGCCCGCCCGGACGGCAAGTTGCTCCTTCGGCGTCCTTTTACAGATCTCTCCCACAGGGTTCATACGCTGCTTTTCAGTTTTATTTTTTTCTTTCGCCACTACCGTAAAAAATCCTTCAATATTGTAAAAAAAAATGCAATTATTTTACTGGCCTTTACCTGTTTATGAAAAAAGACCGGCTTCTTAGCCGGGACGGGGTCCTAAATAATGCATACCAGGCTTTTCCGGGCGAGGCAAAGAGCCGGCTTCACTTATTACTGCCCCTGACCATACACGGCCTCGTGCCCCGGGGGACTACACAGATAAAATCAAACCGGCCGCCGGGGCAGATAAAATGATGCTCTTCTTCAGGGCCAACCAGGACCGCGCTGCCGGGCTCCAGGTCAATTTCCTTTTCTTCAGTCCGGAGTTTCCCCCTCCCGGCGATGACAAAAACCTGGTGTTCCCACTCATGGCTGTGCCATTCGGTGGCAATTTCACCCGTGAGGGAAAAATAGCGCATCTCAAAGTTTGGCGCCCCCTCGGGTTCACCGAGCAGCCAGCGCACCGTAGCCCTGCCCTTTTCTTTCAGCGGTTCAGGGGTGATATCAACTTCTTCAGTTTTATCAAGATTGGTAATATACATAAAATAACCTCCGCTTATTAAGTATTTTGAACAAATTCGCGCCCGGCGAACTGAGATAAGCTGCCCGGTCCGTGTCCAAGCAGCCTGCTAAGAAGAAAAGGGCTGCCGCTTAAACCGTAAAGACGGTAATAAAGAAACATCTTTTCCAGTGTTTCAAGTGCATAGGGCTGGAGGCCGTTTTTTAAAGCCCCCCTGCGCCAGTGATCGAGCTTAATCTCTTCAGCCTTTACTTCACGACCCAGGGCTTTCCCGATAACGGAAGCTACTTCATGCTGCGTGATCGGAGCAGTACCGGCAATTTCATATACAGCATTTTCATGGCCGCTTTCAGTCAGGACCACCGCGGCCGCTTTTCCCAGGTCCGCCAGATCAAGGAGGCTCAAAGCGGTTTGCGGTGGGTAAGGAACCCTGTAGATCCCCCCGGTGACGATAGTTTCCCGGGAAGCCAGGATATTTTGCATATAAGGAGCCGGCTGCAGGATGGTAAATTTGAGGCCTGATTCAAAAATCATCTCTTCTACACGCATCTTTTTCCAGTGATGCGGCATCTTTTCTGTTTGAGGATGGAGGACTGAGTGATATACAAAATGGTGAACATTTAGTTCGCGGGAGGCATCCAAAAGCAGGCGGCCAATCTCAACTTCTCCGGGATGCATGTTAGGGCAGATGTGGTAAACTGC
>SLSE01000123.1 GCA_007130585.1 Syntrophomonadaceae bacterium
AATCGGCGGCACGCCCAGTCCGGCCGGAATAAAACCGAAGATTGAAGCCACGACAGCGCCGGTAACGGCGTAGGGAATCTGGGTGTTGACGTGGTCAATATGGTCTGAGCCGGCACCGGTCGAGGAAAGAATAGTAGTGTCGGAAATTGGTGAGCAGTGGTCACCAAAAATGGCCCCGGTAAGAACGGCAGCCAGGGTCGGAATCAGGAACGGCTCTCCGCCTAAGGCAAAGGCGACCGGGATGGCCAGCGGGGTAACAATACCCATGGTCCCCCAGGAGGTGCCCATTGCAAAGGCCATAAAGCAGGAGAGAAGGAAAATAAGCAGCGGTAGCATTGACGCCGTAATTCCGGCTGCTTCAACTAAACCTACCAGGTAATCTGCTGCTCCGAGCTCCCCTGTAACGTAGCTGAGAGCCCAGGCCAGGACCAGGATGATCAGGGCGGGGAAGACAGACTTGGCGCCGTTGATCAGGGTGTCGATCGCTTCCTGGAGCGGAACCAGCCGCTGGACCAGGACCATGACCAGGGTAACCAGGGCGCCCAGGCTGGAGGACCAGAGCAGAACAACACTCGAGTCGGCATTGCCGAAGGCATCCGTCAGGCTGACACCGGGTTCCGGGCCCCCGCCTTCCAGGTAGAGACCGACAAAAGTAGCGACAAGAATGACGACGATGGGCACTACGAAGTTAAACCAGCGCAGCGGAGTTTCGCTGGCGGGCTGGAGCACCTCGGTATCGGTTGCCGAAAGGGGCACCGCGCCGTCGCGGAGCAGTTTGCCCTCGGTGCGGGCCCTCACCTCTGCCTTATACATCGGCCCGTAATCTTTCATGGTAATTGAAAGGATCAGCACCAGGGCAATGGCAAAGATGCTGTAAAAACGGTAAGGAATACTCTGCAGGAAGATCAGGTAAACAGGAGCCTCTTCCATACCGATAGCCGCGTAACCTTCCCCGATAACGCCGAGCTCGAAACCGATCCAGGTCGAGATCAGGGCAATTGTTGCAATCGGCGCTGCTGTGGAGTCGATTACGTACGAGAGCTTCTCTCTCGATATTTTCAGCTTATCGGTAACCGGACGGGCTGTATTACCGGCGATAAGACAGCTGGCATAATCATCAAAGAAGACAATCATACCCATTAGCCAGGCCGAAAGCATACCGCCGCGGACAGTTTTTGCCTTTTTTGAAAGAGCTTCGGCAATGGCATGGGCGCCGCCTGCCTTGGTTACAAGTCCCAGGGTACCGGCAATGATCATGGTAAAGATCAAAATTGCGGCGTACCAGGGATCGGCAGCGCTTTCGAGCATGTATGTATCAACTGAGCGGAAAAATCCATCGATAGGATTGGCGTGCAGGAAAGTAGCTCCCAGCCATACAGCTATAAATAGAGAGATGATTACTTGCCGGGTAGCTATGGCCAGCGCAATAGCTAAGATTGGCGGCAGAATAGAAAGAATTCCGTAATCCATAAACTATACCTCCTGACTTTATTTAACACATCCTGCCAGTTCGGAATATAAAACAGATTAAATACACCCGACCCTCCTTTCCGGTTCGAACTGTCAGGTTATAATAATTCTTCACCAAAATTATTATTCCTGCCTGAATAGTATAATATTCTACCAAATCAGGGGAATTAAATGTATAATTAAGAAGCAAAATACAGGAAATGGTGGTGCCCGATGCTTCCCGATGGTTATAACTGGCTGGATGTGGCAATTGGCCTGATCCTGGTTGCGGCCCTGATCCGGGGGATTAAGGCGGGGTTGATCAGGAGTATCTTCAGTATTGCCGGGATAGCCGCCGGGCTGGCCCTGGCCATTGCCTGCTATGCCCGGGGCAGCGCCGCGATCCTGGAATACCTCAGCCTGCCCCAGTTTATGGCGGATGCCCTTGCTTTTATCCTGGTATTCTCCCTGGCGGCGGGCACCGTCCATTTTATAGGATCGATATTTGCCGCGGCTACCCGCTTCAGCCTGTTCAGGTTCGCCGACAAACTGGGGGGCAGCGCCGCCGGGCTGGTCATCGGGGCGGCCCTGGTCGGGGTGCTGTTGATCCTGTTTACCGCTTTTCCGATTTACGCCGATTTCCAGGAGCATGTGGATCAGTCGTTCCTGGCTCCCCCGCTGGTTGATTCAACATACCTGGCCTACGAAGGGCTTTCCGGGCTTTTACCGGTAGATCTGCCCCTGCTAACCGTTTTCCCGGAAGAATTGGGCGGTTACCTGGGCAGGATCGGGGATAAAACGGATCACGGCGAAGTTAACTACGAGGCCCTGGACGGGGCAACCTGTTTTGTTTGTGAAGGGGAGGTCTCCTTTGCCGGTTACCTGGGCAACGGCAAAGGTTCAGTTTCTCCCAGGTTTATCTGCACCCGGTGCGGCCGGACCAGTGACGGCTGCCAGACCTACGAGGGATACCACGAGATGTACGGCCAGTGCCCCGTTGATCTCGGACGCCGGGGTTACCGCCTGGACTGCGGGATCTGGAGCAACCATAGCTATCACCGTCCGCTGGGGCCCTGCGCAGTCTGCGAAACCGACTGAGCGGGCGCCGGGCGGCAGTATACCGGCCGTTTTCAGGTAAGAGGTTTGATCAGGTCGGGCTTGTCGCTGACCGGTTTGTTAACTTCGCGGGAAACAGGGTAGGCTGTCATAGCTGCTTCCGGGTACGGCTGCAGGAGGCCGGTCAGGCTGCCGGGGTCGGATCCGGGATCGATCCACTGCCCGATGTCCTGCGGCTTGATAATCACCGGCATCCGGTCGTGGATCGGGGCGAGCAGGGAATTTGCCCCTGTAGTGAGGATGGTGCAGGTTTCCAGGGGTTCCGGGCCTTTATCCCAGCGCTCCCACAATCCGGCCAGGGAAAAGGGACGGCCGTCAGCGCCTGTAATATAGTAAGGCTGCTTGCCCCCTTCCTCCTGCTTCCACTCAAAAAATCCGCTGGCCGGGATAACAACCCTTCTTTTCTTAAATGCTTCCCGGAAAGCGGGTTTTTCCGGCACGGTTTCGGCGCGGGCATTGATCATGCGGCTGCCGACAGCGCTGTCTTCCGCCCAGAAAGGAACCAGGCCCCACCGGAGGTAAACCAGTTCCCGTTTCCCGGTAGCGGGGGACGGCCTCAGGGCCAGGATGTTCTGGGAGGGGGCAATATTGTAACGGGGATGCAGGTCGAGCAGGACTTCCATATCGTAGAGCATCTCCAGGGTTTTTTTATCGGTTGCCAGGGCAAAACGTCCGCACATATTTTAACCTCCTTCACCTTCCAGGCCGGGAAACTTTCCGTCCGGTTCATGAACGGCCGGGGCAACATTCGCCCTGCCATTCCAGCGAGGGACGGGGCCGCCGATCAGTCTTCTTTTACCTCGTAAAACCCCAGGTTGAAACGGTGAATGCTGGGCACCCCGGGGGGCACGAATGAAACGCGGTCGCCATCCTGCAGCCGGGTGCTGAGCGGCCTGACCGTCCTGTTAATAAAGACCACTTCCACATCTCCGGCCGGTATTTCCAGTTTCTCGCGCAGTTCGGCGGCGGTAAGCGGCTCCTCAAAACTGTATACCAGGGGATCGGGCCAGTTTCTTTCCTTAAAGAGAAACTGGAGCTTTCCAAAGCCGCGCACTTCAACTTC
>SLSE01000042.1 GCA_007130585.1 Syntrophomonadaceae bacterium
GGCTTCCCCGCGATTTTCCGCGGTGTCCTGGATGTCCAGGCCAGCGGCATCTCCGATACGATGTGCATCGCCGCAGCGGAAGAACTGGCGGCCTGTGCTCCCGACGGCGGAATGGATCCCGAAAAAATCCTGCCGACCATGGATATGTGGGAAGTTTTCCCGCGGGTAGCCGTTGCAACAGCCATGAAAGCGATCGAAGAAGGACTGGCCAGGGTTGTGCTCAGTGAAGACGAGATTTACCGGAAGGCTGAGGAAACAATCAAGAGAGCCCAGGACCAGACCAGGGCGGCAATGGATCAGGGCTTTATACCGGATCCGCCTGCCGAGTAAAAGAGGAGGATAATATGAGCGACGAAATAGCAATGGTTGACATATTTATAATGGGCAAGCGTTACACGGTACCGGAAACGCTTACCATCCTTGATGCGATGGAATACGCCGGCTACCAGCTAACGCGCGGCTGCGGCTGCAGGGCCGGTTTCTGCGGCGCCTGCGCCACCGTATACCGGATGGCTGACGACTTTGAGCTGCAGGTCGGCCTGGCCTGCCAGACCAAGGTGGAAAACGGCATGTACCTGGCCCAGATTCCATTTTTCCCGGGCCGCAAGGCCAGGTTCAGCCTCGAGGAGATCAAGCCGTCGATGGCGCATTTTGCCCAGCTCTACCCGGAAGTATACCGCTGCCTGGGCTGCAGTTCCTGCAACAAGGTCTGCCCCCAGGATATTGACGTCATGCAGTACATAGCCTACTGCCAGCGCGGCGATTTTGCAAAAGCGGCCGACATATCTTTCGACTGCCTGATGTGCGGTCTCTGTGTATCCCGCTGCCCGGCAAACATAGTCCACTATAATGCTGCTCTGACTGCCCGCCGCCTTTACAGCCGCTATATTGCCAAACCGGACCCCTTCCTGGTAGAGAGGGCAAGAGCGATAAGGGAAGGCGAAATGGATGAAGAAATAGACGCTCTGGTTACGGCAGATGACGAAAAGCTGCAGGAACTGTACAATGAGCGCGAGATTGAAAAGTAGACCCGGAGAGGAGGAGCAGTTAAGTTGACTTACACACCACAGTTACGAGAGTTAATGAAAAAAGTAGAAGAGACCAGGCCCTCCCGGGTCGGCGTTAATTTCCCGCGTATGACTCAGGAAGAGCGGCGCGACGTTTTGCAGAAATTCCACCCCGATTACATCGAGGACGGGTTCCGCGAGCTGAAAGTAGGGGTTAATAAGGGATCGCGCCTGCCCACTGAAATGGCGGACGTTTTTGAAGCATGGAGCCGCCTGCGCGATGTGAAAATTGATCTTGACGCAGAACCGGATTACGACGTCGACGTGCTGATTATCGGCGGAGGAGGGGCGGGAGCTTCCGCAGCGCTGGACGCCCACGCGGCCGGGGCCAATGTTTTGATTGCCACCAAACTGCGTTTTGGCGATGCCAATACGATGATGGCCCAGGGCGGGATCCAGGCTGCCGACAAGGAGAACGATTCGCCGGCTATCCATTACCTTGATGTCGTGGGCGGGGGACGCCTCGAAAACGTTCCCGAACTGGCCCGGGCCCTGGTAATGGATGCACCGCTGGTAATCAAGTGGCTGGAAGACATGGGCACCATGTTTGATAAAAAAGAGGACGGCCGGATGGTTACCATTCACGGCGGGGGAACGTCGCGGAAACGCATGCATGCCGCCCGCGACTACACCGGCGCCGAGATAATGCGGACCCTGCGGGACGAGGTTTACAACAAGGGCATTACCGTCGTGGAATTCAGCGCCGCTGTTGAGATCCTGCTTGACGAGCAGGGCCGCGCAGCGGGAGCGGTACTTTATAACATCGAAACAGAAGAATACGAGGTGGCCCGCGCCAAAACCGTGATCATTGCCACGGGAGGATCCGGCAGGCTGCATTACCGGGGCTTTCCCACCAGCAACCATTACGGAGCCACGGCGGACGGTTTGGTGATGGGATACAGGGCCGGCGCTAAAACCATTTACGCCGATTCAATCCAGTATCACCCGACCGGCGGGGCCTATCCGCCCCAGCTGCTGGGTCTGCTGGTAACGGAGAAGACCCGCGGCCTGGGAGCAACGCCCTTGAATATCAGGGGCGAACAATTTGTTTATCACCTGGAAACCCGCGACGTGGAGTCTTCGGCTATTATCCGCGAGTGCGAGGAACGGGAGCTGGGAATACCCCTTCCAACCGGCATCACCGCGGTGTGGCTCGATTCGCCGATCCTGGAACTTACTCACGGCGAAGGGACAATCGAACGCCAGCTGCCGGCCATGCTGCGCCAGTTCCAGCGGTTTGGCGTGGATATCCGCAAGGAGCCGATGCTGATTTACCCGACCCTGCATTACCAGAACGGCGGGCTCTTAATTGACGAAAACGCGCAGAGCACTGTCGAAAATCTCTATGTTGCCGGTGAAGCGGCAGGCGGTATACACGGAACAAACCGCCTGATGGGCAATTCGCTGCTGGATATCATCGTTTTCGGCCGCCGGGCCGGCAGGGATGCAGCGGCTAAGAGTAAAGATATGCCTGTTCCCAAAAAACTGACCCTGGAGCATGTGGAAGCATATCACCGGGAACTGGAAGAAACCGGTGCGGCCGATGACCGGACAGGCCCGATCCTGCTGCCGCATTACACGCACAGGTAATGAAGCGTCATAATTGCGACAGCGCCCTGCCCCTGGAAGGACTGGTTGTTTTAGACCTGACCCGCCTACTGCCGGGCCCGCTCTGCACGATGCTGATGGGGGATTACGGGGCTGAAGTAATTAAAATAGAAGATCTGGAGGCCGGCGATCCGACAAGGTTCGTCGGCCGTTTTCTTGAAGGAAGCGGAACATTTTTCCGGGTCCTTAACCGCAACAAGAAAAGCTTTGCCGTAAACCTGAAAACTGAAGCGGGATGTAAAATTTTAAAGGAGCTGGCCGGGAGAGCCGATGTCCTGGTTGAAGGCTTCAGGCCCGGTGTTATGGACAGGCTGGGCCTCGGTTACGAATCCCTGGCAGAAATAAATCCCCGCCTGGTATACGCCTCGATCAGCGGTTACGGGCAGGAAGGACCTTACCGCGAGAGAGCCGGGCATGACATTAATTATGCCGCCTTGTCGGGCCTGTTGGATTTAAGCGCAGCAGAGGGATCCGCTCCCCGGGTTCCAACCGCCCAGGTGGCCGATATCGCCGGGGGATCTTTGATGGCCTTAAACGGCATTATGATGGCCCTGTATAAAAGACAGGAAAGCGGCCGGGGCAGTTTTATTGATATTCCGATGACCCGCGGCCTGCTGCCCTGGCTTACCTATGCGGCTTCAGGCTACAATGATGACGGGAATCTTCCCGGATATGGCCGCGGGCATATAACCGGCGGTTACGCCTGCTACAATATCTATGAAACCGCCGACGGCCGCCACATGAGCCTGGGTGCCCTGGAGCCGGTTTTCTGGCAGCGCTTCTGCGAAGCAGCGGGCAGGCCGCAGTGGGCTGAACTCCAGTTTGAAGACAGGAACCAAAAGCAGTTGATCAGTGAAGTCCGGGCCTTATTTAAAGAGAAGACCCGGGCGCAGTGGGAGGAGTTTTTTTCCAACCTGGATGCCTGCTGTGAGCCCGTTTTAAACCTGGAAGA
>SLSE01000059.1 GCA_007130585.1 Syntrophomonadaceae bacterium
AGCACAGCCATATTTCGCGTGCTTGAAAAGCTGGGAATCAAACCCGGCGGGCTGGCGGGTTTGAGCCTGGGCGAATACAGCGCTCTCGTGGCGGCAGGCTCACTTTCTTTTGCGGAAGCACTACCCCTGGTTCAAAAACGGGGCATCTTTATGCAGGAAGCTGTATCGGAAGGCGAAGGCACGATGGCCGCCATTATGGGGCTGCCGCACGAAGTGGTGGGAGAAATCTGTTCAAGAGCCTGCTCCGAAGGCCTGGTATCTCCCGCCAACTATAACTGCCCGGGGCAAATTGTTATTTCCGGCCGGACGGCGGCAGTCAGGCTGGCGGTTGAACTGGCCAGGGAAGCAGGCGCCAAAAAAGTGACGGAACTTAAAGTCAGCGCTCCTTTTCATTGCGCCCTTCTGCAGCCGGTGGAAGAAAGACTGGCCCGGGAACTCGATCAGGTATCCCTGCAAAAGCCTTCCGTACCGGTTGTTTTTAATGTTTCAGCCCGTTTTGCCACAGAGCCGGATCAGATTAAGGAGAACCTGGTTAACCAGGTCAGCAGCCCCATTTTATGGGAACAATCTGTACAAACATTGATCGCCTCCGGAATTGATACCTTTATCGGCCTGGGCCCCGGCAATTCGCTGAGCAGGCTGATGAAACGCATTGCCCCGGAGTTGAAAACATACTCTGTCGAGAAAGCCGAGCATGTCAGCTTGCTGGCAGACTGAGAGGTGACAGCAATGGATTTGACCGGTAAGACAGCCCTGGTAACCGGAGCTTCCAGGGGCATTGGCCGGGCGGCCGCCCTGGCGCTGGCCGGGGCGGGAGCGGCAGTTGTTATTAACTACAGCACTAATGAAACTGCCGCGGAAGAAGTTAAAACAGAAATTGAAAAATCGGGTGGGTCGGCGCTGGTAATCAGGGCGGATGTTGCCGACTACACGCAGTGCGAGAACCTGGTGAAGGGCGCTATTGATCATTTTAAGAGAATTGATATACTTGTTAATAATGCGGGCATCACCCGCGATAACCTGCTGGCTCGGATGAAACATGAAGAATGGCAGGCGGTAATCGAGACTAACCTGAACGGAGTTTATAATTGCTGCCGGGCTGCCCTGCGACCCTTGCTCAGGCAGAAAAGCGGCGGCAGGATCATTAACGTAGCTTCCGTGGCAGGCATACACGGCAACGCCGGGCAGGCCAACTATGCTGCAGCCAAGGGCGGTGTAATTGCCTTTACCAAAACCCTGGCCAAGGAAATCGGGTCAAGAAATATCACTGTAAATGCCGTGGCGCCCGGTTTTATCGAAACTGAAATGACCGGCGTTCTTTCCGATGAAATCAGGGAACAGGTGCTGTCCCGTATCTCCCTGGGGCGCCTGGGCAAGCCGGAAGATGTTGCCGAGGTAATTTTGTTCCTGGCCGCATCGGCAAATTATATTACCGGGCAGGTTATTTCAGTAGACGGCAGTTTAAGTATGTGACATTGTGTCACTCTCATGATAGACTAAAGAAGAAATTGAGAGGAGGTGAATCAGTGAGCGTTGAGAACAAGGTAAAGGACATAATCGCCGATCAGCTGGAGGTTGCTGTCGACAAACTTTCGATGGAAACGACTTTTGAAGATATCGATGCAGATTCACTGGACATTGTAGAGCTGGTCATGGCCCTGGAAGAGGAGTTTGACCTGGAGATTTCCGACCAGGAAATCGAGAATATCAACACCGTAGGCGATGTGGTAAAGTATATCGAATCGAAAGTATAGCTGGTCTCTGAGGTGACAATGTGCGAAGAGTTGTAATTACCGGGATAGGGCTTGAATCGCCCCTCGGTTCCGACAAGGATATTTTTTGGGATAGTATAGTTAGAGGAAAAAGCGGTATTTCCGCAGTGGAGAGCTTCGATGTAAGCCAGTACCCCACCCGAATAGCAGGGGAGATAAAGGATTTTGATCCTTCCCGCTACATGGAGAAGAAAGAAGCAAAAAGAGTTGACCGTTACACCCAGCTTGGTGTTGCGGCAGCTTTAAAAGCCTGGTCTGATTCGGGATTAAGTGACTATGATGTGGATAAAGATGAGGTTGGAGTCCTTGTTGGTTCGGGCATAGGCGGTATTCAAACCATCGAGCAGCAGCTTCAGGTTTTGGCGGAAAAGGGCCCCCGCAGGGTCAGTCCGTTTCTGGTCCCGGCCCTCATCGCCAACATGGCTTCCGGCTATATCTCCATCCTGCTTGGGCTGCGCGGCCCCAATTCCACCGTAGTAACAGCCTGCGCCACGTCGACACATGCCGTGGGCGACGCCTGGCACATTATCGGGCGCGGCGATGCCGAAGTGATGCTGGCCGGCGGCGCCGAAGCGGCAATCAGCCACCTGGCCTTTGCCGGCTTTTCCTCTGCCCGCGCCTTATCCACACGCAACGAGCAGCCGGAGAAAGCATCCAGGCCCTTTGACCTGGACCGCGACGGTTTTGTGATGGGAGAAGGGGCGGGAGTTGTTGTCATGGAAACACTGGACCATGCCCTGTCCAGGGGAGCCCATATATATGGCGAAGTAATCGGTTACGGGATGTCCGGTGATGCTTATCACATGACCGCTCCCGATCCTGACGGTCAGGGCGCTTACCTCAGCATGCAAAGGGCCCTGAAGAGTGCCGGCGCCGCACCGGGTGATATAGACTACATTAACGCGCATGGAACATCCACCGAGTTCAACGATAAAATTGAAACCATGGCCATTAAACGGCTTTTTGGCGATCATGCTTACAAGCTGGCGATCAGCTCTACAAAATCGATGACAGGGCATCTCCTGGGTGCTGCGGGCGCTGTAGAGTTTATTGCGACTTTATTGATTATGCAGCACCAGGTTATCCATCCAACCATAAACTATGAGACCCCTGATCCCGAATGCGATCTGGACTATGTTCCAAACCGGGCCAGGGAAAGCAGGGTTAATCTGGCCATGTCCAATTCATTTGGCTTCGGGGGGACGAACGCTACTATTGTTGCAAAAAAACATCTGCCTTAAGCAGCTAAAAGAGGAATGCCAGTGGAATGGTCCGAAAGAATAAAAACTTTCCTGCAAACTATTGGCTGGGAAGCAAAGAATTATCAACTTTATGAGCAGGCCTTTACGCATAGTTCATATGCCCACGAAAGAGGCCACCGCCGGCTTCACAATGAGCGCCTTGAATTTCTTGGCGATGCTGTCCTCGAGTTGATAATAAGTGATTATCTCTACGCTGCTTACCCGCATTTATCTGAGGGCAAACTCACCAAGCTTCGCGCAGACCTGGTGTGTGAAGCCTCCCTGGCCCGCCTGGCCTTCGAATTAAACCTGGGCCAGTACCTTCGCCTTGGAAAAGGGGAGGTAATTGGCGGCGGCTCGAGCAGGCCCTCCCTGCTGGGCGATACGGTGGAAGCCTTGATTGGCGCCCTTTACCTGGACCTGGGACTGGAACAGTGCAGGCAGCATGTCCTGGTTTTATACAGGCCTATCCTGCAGGAACTCAAGGAAGGGGTTTTGCGCCGCGACTATAAAACCCTTCTGCAGGAATACTCCCAGGCCCGTTTTTCTGTTACCCCGGCCTACCGGATTATCAACGAACGCGGGCCGGATCACAGCAAGGAATTTGAAGCCGAGGTAATCCTGATTTCTGAACCGGTCGGAAGCGGCTGGGGCCGCAGCAAAAAAGAAGCCGAACAGTCTGCTGCGAAAGAAGCCTGGTGTAAATTAACGCCTTAAAATGCTTTGGGAGACAGAATCAATTCTGATTCGGGCAGGAGCCTTTTTCTCCTTCCCCATACTCTTAACTAGGAGCTTTTGCGAGTGCACTTAAAAAGGATGGAGTTATTCGGCTTTAAATCTTTTGCCGAAAAGTCTGAACTCAGCCTGAGCCCGGGAATCGCAGCTGTAATTGGCCCCAACGGGTGCGGTAAAAGCAACCTGGTTGATGCCGTACGCTGGGCCCTGGGAGAGCAGAGTGTTAAATCTTTGCGCGGCACGCGCATGGAAGAGATCATATTTTCCGGCAGCGAAAGCCGCAAAGCCCTTAATTTCGCCGAAGTCTCCCTGACCTTTGAAGGGGCCGGCGATTTTCTGAACCTGGATTATGATGAAGTTACCATAACCAGGCGCCTTTTCCGCAACGGTGACAGTGAATACTACATCAATAAATCCCCCTGCAGGTTAAAAGATATTTCCGAACTTTTTATTGACACCGGCCTTGGTAAAGATGTTTACTCCGTAATTGGGCAGGGCCGGGTTGACGAAATAATAAACAGCCGGCCCGAAGAGCGGCGTGAAATATTTGAAGAAGCGGCAGGCATCCTTAAGTATAAGATGCGAAAGAAAGAAGCCCGGCGGCGCCTGGACGAAACCAGGGAAAACCTGATCCGGGTGCAGGATCTTATCTTCGAGCTGGAAACCCAGATCGAGCCCCTGCAGGCCCAGGCTGAAGTAACCCGCCGCTACCGGTCGCTGCAGCAGCGAATTGAAGAACACGAAAAGAATCTTCTTTCTTTTCAGCTGCACCGGACACGTGAACAATTAAACAAAGTTAACCGCCAGCTGCAAAGCGTAAACGATGCATTGCTTTCGTCTTCGGCACAGGGCGGGCTGCACGAAAAAGAGGTCCAGGATTTAAAAAATATGCTTCATGATCAGCAGCATGAAAAAAAGAGCCTGGAACAAAAGCTCAGCGACATAACGCGCAGCCTGGAACAGCGGGAAAGTGAACAAAAGATCTTACTGGAAAGAGAAGAGCGCTTTCGCGAGCAGCTGGAACAAAACAGGCAGAGAATCAAACAGCTGGAAATGCTGATGGAAGAATACGCTTCACAGAAAACAAGGGCGGAAACAGATCTCTC
This sequence comes from Syntrophomonadaceae bacterium, assembly GCA_007130585.1. Classification (GTDB taxonomy): domain Bacteria; phylum Bacillota; class Dethiobacteria; order DTU022; family DTU022; genus T3SED10-7. The sequence continues at coordinate 4,855 of SLSE01000059.1, forward strand.
GGAAAAGAAGCAGGACCTGGAGAAATTAAACTCAGAACTTGAAGATCTAAAAACAGAACTGTCGGAACATGCCTCAAGCGCCCTGGCCGGAGAGGTGGAAAAGCGGCAGGAGGAAATATATAAAACCGTTTCCCGCAAAGAAGCGGCTGCCTCGACCATCGAAGAGCTGAACCGGCGCCTGGAGCGGCTGCAGGGGCAGAAGCAAACCTACAGCCAGGAAGCAGCCGTCCTGAAGAGTGAACTTGACCGGTTGGATAAAGACGCAGATTCCCTGGAAAGCCGCAAGAAGGAGCTGCAGGACCGGCTCGTTTCCGCCGTTTCGGATGCAGAAAAAAAACAGGACAGCGAGCAGAAACTCCGGCAGAACCTGGAGAAAGCTCTCGCCGCAGAACAAAAAAAGAAGGAAAGCCTGCACGGTATTGAAAGCCGCTTAAGCCTGCTCAGGGAACAGGATTCCGCCCTGTCGGGATACTACCGCGGAGTAAAAGAAATTATGAAGGCCCGTTCAGATCTGCCCGGCCTTGTCGGCCCGGTTGCCGACCTGATCTCGGTAGACAGCGAATATGTTCAGGCGGTGGAATCAGCCCTGGGCAGTTCGCTGCAGTACCTGGTTGCTGAAAGCGAAAAATCAGTCCAAACTGCTATCCGCTACCTGAAGGAGCACAACAGGGGTTGGGCAACATTTTTGCCACTGGATATTCTAAAAGAAGCGGCCGATCCCCTGGAACGTCACCACGGTTGGCGCGAACTTAAAGGCGTGATCGGAAAAGCGTCGGAGCTGGTTAACGCGGATCCTGCTTACCGGAAGGCTGTTGATTACCTGATGTCAGCAATTCTGGTCTGCCGCACCCTGGAAGATGCCTCTGCCGCCGCCCGCTATATTAAGTACAGCTGCCGGGTTGTGACCCTTGATGGTGAAATGATTAACCCGGGCGGGATTATCAGGGGCGGCAGCCTGCCAAAAAGGAATGCCGGTATGCCGCTCGGAAGGCGCAGGGAAATTGAAGAGCTGCAGAAGCAGAAAAAAGAGCTGCTTGACGAGATTGCCGGGCACGGCAAGGTAGTTTCCAGGGAAAAAGAAGCGCTTGCCGGGGCGGAAAAAAATTCCGCCGCTGCCGAAGACAAAAAACGCAGCCTTGAAGAACAGCTGCAGAAAGCCCGTAACGAAGGTGAAGAAATCAGGCGTGAAACCGATGCCATCAAAGATCGCCTCGCCGCAGCAACAAAAGCCGTGGAGGAGCTGGAAAACGAAGAATCGGAGATAAATGAACGGAAAGTCAGCCTGGCGGCTGAGCAGGAGCGCTGCACAGCAGATATTGAAAACCTTGAACAGCAGCTGTCCGGCCTCAGGGAAGATTACAGGAATTTCACGGAAGGCAAGAATGCCCTTGAACAAAAAATTACCGCTGTCCTGGTAAAAATCAGTTCCGTTACCGAACAGCGCGATTCCCTGGAAAACCGGATTAAGGAAATAGAAAATAATATTGAACTGCCGTCCGCAGAAAAGCTGGAAAAAAGCGGCGAGTGTGAACGCTACCAAAAAGAGCTGGCTGAAAACAAGGCAGACCGGGAAAGAATCAGCGCTGAAACAGAAACCTTCAACGATCAAAAAGCGGACCTGGTAGCGGCCCTGGAAGATAAAACCCGCCGGGTTAACCAGATTGAAACTGAACTGGTAGAGCTGGAAGAGAAAGGGCGCCGCCGCCAGAATCAGCTTTCAAGGCAGGAGAAACGGGAAAGACAGCTTTCTGTGGAACAGACCAGGTTGCAGACGGAAGTCAACTACCAGGAAATGCGTTTCCGGGAGCAGTTTAAAAACCTGGACCTGGTGGAAACCGGTGAAAACTATGATCCTGAAGAAAGCAGGATCCTGGTAGATAATTTGAAAGAAGATCTGGAAGCGCTCGGAGAAGTTAACCTGGGCGCCATAGACGAACTCGCCCGGCTGGAAGAGAGAATTAATTTTCTTAAAGAACAAAAAGATGACCTTCAAAAGGGCGAAGTCTCCCTGCAAAAAGTTTTGGCTGAAATTGATCAGCGTATGGAGTACTATTTTGAAAGCGCTTTTGCCACCATCAACGAAAATTTCCGGAAAACTTTTGAAGAACTCTTTGAAGGCGGCAAGGTAATGCTGAAGTTAACCGATCCGGGCAACATGCTGGAGTCGGGCATCGAAATTGCGGCCCAGCCCCCGGGAAAGAAGCTGCAAAACATAACCCTGCTTTCAGCCGGTGAAAAAGTTCTAACCGCTATAGCGCTTGTTTTTGCCATACTGCGCTTTAAACCGGCTCCTTTTTACCTGCTGGACGAAGTGGAGTCAACTCTTGATGATGCCAACTTAACGCGTTTTACCAAATTTCTCAGGCAACTGGCAGCGCAGGCCCAGTTCATCCTGATCACCCACAGAAAGCGAACAATGGAAGAAGCCGAAGTTTTATACGGGGTTACCATGCCGGAGCCGGGTGTGTCCCGCCTGATGTCGCTTAAAATTGAAAATAACCTGATCGTCGGGGAGAGTAAGAAATGAGCTTGGTTAACCAGTTCAAAAACGGCCTGGCCCGCAGTAAAACAGGATTTATCGGCCGCCTGGGTAAACTTTTCAGCAGCGGAGAGGTCAATGACGAGTTTTACGAAGAGCTTGAAGAGATTCTGATCAGCGGGGACGTAGGCGTTGAGACAACCCTTAAACTGGTCGGCGAATTGAAAGAAGATGCAAAAAATCTCAAATATCAAGAACGGGAACAGGTTAAGAGCCTGCTTTTGGAGAAACTGACGAACCTGCTGACATCCGGCCGGGAAGAGCCTGTGGCATCTGAAAAACCGCATGTCATTTTGCTGGTTGGAGTAAACGGCTCCGGAAAAACCACTTCAGCAGCCAAGCTCGCCAATTTGTACCGCACAGCAGGTAAAAATGTGCTTCTGGTGGCGGGAGACACTTTCCGCGCCGCGGCTATCGAACAGCTCGAAATCTGGTCTGAGCGGGCCGGTGTAGAGCTGATTAAACAGCAGCCCGGCTCTGATCCATCAGCCCTGTTTTTTGATGCCATGAACTCTGCCCGGGCCAGGGATATTGATGTGGTGATCGGCGATACAGCAGGCCGGCTGCACAATAAGTTCAACCTGATGGAAGAACTGAAGAAAGTATACAGGGTAGTGGGCCGCTGTCTTGAGGGAGCGCCGCACCAGGTTCTGCTTGTCGTTGATGCTACGACGGGCCAGAATGCTGTATCCCAGGCCAGGAGTTTTAACGAGGCGCTTCCGGTATCCGGCCTGATCCTGACCAAGCTGGACGGTACCGCCCGCGGCGGGATAGTGATTAGTATCGGGGACAGCCTGGGAATCCCGGTTCGCTACATCGGTACCGGTGAAAAGATGGAAGACCTGGCTCCTTTTGATCCGGCCCTTTTCGCCCGCGCCCTTCTTGAAACCTGATGCCCGTCACCTGAAAAAAATTTGCATATGGCCCCGTAATTTGTTATACTCCGTCTGTAAAGGAATAAAGCTTTACAGGGGTGACCATGCTAGACCAGCTAAACAGGATTAACCTGCTTTACGATATATATTCGCCCCTGCTGACAGAGCGCCAGCAGGAGGTGCTGCAGCTGTACATCTGCGATAATTATTCCCTCGGTGAAATAGCCGGTGAATACGGTATAAGCAGGCAGGCTGTCTACGACCTGATCCAGAGATCCTTAAGTTCCCTTGACAGGCTGGAGAGTAAGCTGGGCTTGTACCGGCTTTTTAATGAACGGCAGCATTTACTTGTTGAAGCGGAAAGCCTTCTCTCCAAAGACGGAATGAGCGAGGCTAAAATCGGACGTTTAAAAAGCATTATAGCAGCGCTGCGTTCTGTGGACGAACAGTAACCTGGACATGGAGTTGGATTATTTATGTTTTCAAACCTTGCCGACAAACTGCAAAACACCCTTAAACAACTAAGGGGTAAAGGCAAGTTAAGCGAAAAAGATGTCGATACCGCAATGCGTCAGATCAAGCTTGCCCTGCTTGAAGCCGACGTTAATTTTAAAGTGGTAAAAGACTTTATAGCATCAATAAGGGAACGTGCTGTCGGAGAGGAAGTAATGAGCAGCCTGACTCCCGGCCAGCAGGTTGTAAAAATAGTCAATGAAGAAATGACCCGGCTGATGGGTGAAAAGCAAAGCGGCCTCGCTTATGCAGACAAAGGACCCACGGCAGTTATGGTTGTCGGCCTGCAGGGTTCGGGTAAAACCACGACAGTGGTAAAGCTTGCTGCTCACCTCCGCCGCGCCGGTAAAAACCCGCTGGTCGTGGCGGCCGATATATACAGGCCCGGTGCGGTCAAACAGCTTGAGGTATTAAGCGAATCGATCGGTGAAAAGTGCTACAGTAACGAAGAAGCCGATCCGGTAGATATCTGCCGCGAAGGCCTGGAACTGGCCGGGCGTGACAACTACGACCCCGTTATATTTGACACCGCGGGACGCCTGCATATAGACGAGGACATGATGTCAGAGATTGCGGCGATCAAGAAAGCCGTCAAACCCCATGAAGTACTCCTGGTGGTTGATGCAATGACCGGCCAGGATGCGGTTAACGCTGCGGCGTCATTTAATGAAACTGTAGGATTGAGCGGCGTGATTTTAACCAAGCTTGACGGCGACACCCGGGGCGGAGCTGCCCTTTCTGTTCGGGCGGTAACCGGCTGCCCGGTTAAGTTTATTGGCGTTGGCGAGAAAATGGAAGCCCTGGAGCCTTTTTATCCCGATCGGATGGCCTCGAGAATCCTCGGGATGGGCGATGTGCTTTCTCTTATCGAAAAGGCGGAGGCCTCGGTTGATCGCGATAAAGCCAGGGAAATGGAACAAAAACTGCGCAAGCAGCAATTTACGCTGGATGATTTTAAGGAACAGCTGGGCCAGCTGCGCAGCATGGGATCCCTGGAAGATATCATGAACATGATTCCCGGCGCAGGAAGCATTCCCAAAGAAGTAAAACAGATGTCTTTAAACGAAGACCATTTTTCACGTGTTGAAGCGATTATCGGGTCGATGACAAAAAAAGAAAAGCAGGATCCGTCTATCTTAAACAGCAGCCGCAGGCGCCGGATAGCCTTGGGTAGCGGGACAAAGGTCCAGGATGTCAACCGCCTGCTGAACCAGTTCGGCCAGATGCAGAAAATGTTCAGGCAAATGGGGACCCTGGATAAAAAAGGCGCCCTCAAGAAATTAAAAAAAGGCAAAAAAGGTTTTCCCTTTTAAGGAAACACCCGGTTTAAATAGTACCGGTTTGCTATATAAGGGCAGTCTATTTATTTAATGGAGGTGAAATAATTGGCAGTAAGAATCAGGTTAAAGAGAATGGGAGCAAAGAAAAAACCATTTTACCGGATCGTGGTAGCTGACTCCCGCTATCCCCGTGATGGACGTTTTATTGAGGAGCTGGGTTACTATAACCCCACAACCAAGCCGACCACATTCAAAGTGGATGAAGAAAAAGTGCAGCAGTGGCTTTTGAAAGGAGCCAGGCCTTCCGATACAGTCAAGGCCCTTTTCGAGCGAGCCGGGTTGGGCAAGTAACCCCGGGGGGAGGTTGGTAATTATGAAGCAGCTTTTGGAGCATATTGCAAGATCGCTGGTTGACGAACCCGACCGGGTTGAAGTTAAGCAGGTCGAAAATGATCGCCTGGTAATACTTGAACTAAGGGTCGCCCCGAACGACATGGGTAAGGTTATCGGCAAACAGGGCCGTATAGCAAAGTCGCTCCGGACGGTTATTAATGCGGCAGCTGTTAAAGATAATAAACGGGTTGTTGTTGAAATTGTTCAATAAACATAGCGATGCTTTGATTGGCAGGGTGCTTTCACCACACGGTGTGGGAGGAATGGTAAAAGTCTTTCCCTGCAGCGATTATCCGGAAAGAGCAGAGCTTTTGGACCTGGTTGACCTGATCCGGGGTACCGAGCGGTGGACCGTTCAGGTAGAAAATGCAGCAATATACGGTAGATTTTGGCTGCTCAAATTCAAAGGCATTGACAGCCGGGAAGAGGCCGCCAGGCTCAGGGACAGTATGATTGTGATCCCCAAGGCGGACAGGTTTACGCTTCCCGAAGGCAGCTTTTATCACGATCAACTGGTGGGTCTCCGGGTTTACACTGCAGATCGCGTTATGGTGGGCCATATTACGGATGTAATCAGCACGGGTGGCCATGATCTCTATGTTGTTGAACTGCCCGGTGGTGAAGGAAAAAAGCACCTGCTTCCCGCCATAAGGCAGTTTATTAAAGACGTAGACCTGGAAGCAGGATCAATGATCGTTGATCTGCCGGAAGGGCTGCTTGAACTTTAAGGGAGCCGTTAAAGGATGAAAATTGACCTGGTCACCATATTTCCCGGGATACTTGAAGGGCCTTTCAGGGAAAGCATGATCAAAAGGGCAGTTGACAGGGGACTGGTGGAGATAAACCTGGTGGACCTGCGTGATTATACCCGTGATCGCCACCGCCAGGTAGACGACACCCCTTACGGCGGAGGGTACGGAATGATCCTGAAACCCGAACCCATTTATGAGGCGGTCGAGGATCTGAAAAGCAAATCGGGCTCCGGTACCGCCAGGGTGATTCTTTTAACCCCCCAGGGGCGCAGGTTTAATCAGGATGCTGCACGAGAACTCTCGCAGGAAAAACATCTCATCATGATCTGCGGCCGTTATGAAGGGGTTGATGAAAGAGTCCGCTCAACACTGGTGGATGATGAAATATCAATCGGAGATTATGTGCTGACAGGGGGGGAACTGGCTGCTGCAGTCGTGGTAGATGCTGTAGTCCGTCTGCTGCCGGGATTTATTGCCGAGGAAGCGGCCGCCAACGAATCGTTCAGCGAATCGCTTCTGGAACACCCTCACTACACGAGGCCGCCGGTATTTCGGGGAATGGAAGTGCCGTCGGTTTTACAATCAGGCAACCATGCGGAAATTGACCGCTGGCGCAGGATGCAATCGGTTAAAAGAACATACGAGCGCAGACCTGATTTGCTAGAAAAAGCCAGGCTGCTTCCTGACGAAAAAGCTTACCTTGAAAAAATTGAGAAGCAGCAGGACAAATAATATCCAGCAACTGAAGGAGGTTGTAGGAAAGATGGACTTAATAAAAGAAGTTGAAAAGAAAAACCTGAAAGAAGATTTGCCGCAATTTAGCCCCGGGGATAAAGTGAAAGTGCATGTCAAGGTGGTTGAAGGCGGGCGTGAACGATCACAGGCTTTTGAAGGAGTCGTTATCCGCCGCCAGGGCAGCGGAGCGCGGGAAACTTTTACGGTGCGCCGGGTTACTTTCGGTATCGGTGTCGAAAGGATTTTTCCCGTACATTCACCGTCTATCACAAAAATTGAAGTTGTGAGAAAAGGACGGGTCCGCCGGGCTAAACTGTATTACCTGCGCAAGCGCACAGGGAAAGCAGCCCGCATTAAGGAACGCCGTTAAATATTCGGAGATGATCTAATTGAGCAAGTGGGCAGAAGTTTGGGACTGGACCCGTTCTATACTGATCGCTGTTATCCTCGCGCTCCTGATCAGGTTATTCCTGTTTGAGGTTTTTGTTGTCGAGGGCAGGTCGATGCATCCAACCCTTCATGAAACCGAGCGCCTGATGGTCAACAAGCTTGTTTACCTGTACGACGATCCCCGGCCCGGCGATATAGTTGTTTTCGAGTTCGAACCGGGCCGTGATTTTATCAAGCGCGTAATAGGTGTTGAAGGCGACAGGATTGAAATCATACGGGGCCGTGTTCATATCAATAATAACCTGATTGAGGAGCCCTACCTCCCGGATAGCAGGGACATCTATGATTACGGACCGGTAGAGGTTCCCCCGGGCTATTATTTTGTGATGGGCGATTACCGCCAGAACAGCATGGACAGCAGGGATCCGCGGGTAGGTTTTATTTCAAGGGATCATCTGAAAGGCCGGGCTTTCTTTATATTTTGGCCGCCCTGGGAAGCCCGGTTAATCTCTTCAAAGGTGGAGTAGGTTTGAATAATAAAGGCCAGTGGTATCCGGGATCGATGGCCAGGGCCATTAATGTCCTGAGCCGGGACCTGAAAATAGTAGACCTGGTTGTTGAACTGCTTGATGCCCGCATACCGGTCAGCAGTCGCAATCCGGCTTTAAAGGGGCTTCTGGAAGGCAGGAAGCACCTTTTGCTCCTGCACAAGGCAGACCGGGCCGAAGATGCCGTTACCGACCGCTGGATTGCGTATTTAAAAGGCATGGACCAGGAGGCCATGTCTTTTAGCGTACATCACATAAACTATCACAGGAAATTGATGCAGTATCTCCGGAAACAGGAACATAATCTCCGCCCGTCCCGCATTAAAAGGCCCCTGCGCATGATGTTCGTCGGCATTCCCAATGTGGGAAAATCAACATTGATCAACTATTTTGTCCACAAAGCCGTGACCAGGACCGGAAACCGCCCTGGAATAACCAGGGGACGGCAGTGGATCAGAATTACCCCCGGACTGGAACTGCTCGATACGCCCGGGATACTCTGGCCGAAGATAACCGAGAAATCTACCTGGCCCCTGGCTGCCGTCGGAGCCATGCCGCCGGCCAGGCTTGATCAGCAGGGTATAGCGCTGTGGCTGCTTGAAATATACCTCGAAAAAGGCAAAGAAGAACACCTTGAAGGCCGCTACAGCAGTTTAAAGTCCGGCCAGCCTGAAGAAAT
>SLSE01000023.1 GCA_007130585.1 Syntrophomonadaceae bacterium
AAAGAGCCTTCTCCCCGGCCCCGCAAAGAGCTTGACGATATAGTTTTCGAGGAGCAGTGGGGGCAGCCGGCCAAATAAAACAGGTGCCAGTAAAAAATACCGTTTAACGGAGAACCAGACAACGTGGAAAAAGTAATCAGCAAGAATCGCAAAGCGCTGCACGATTATCATGTCGAGGAAACCTACGAGGCCGGGATTGTTTTAACGGGCACAGAGGTTAAATCTGTACGCAACAGCAGGGTAAACCTGAAAGACAGCTTTGCCAAAGTTGAAGGCGGCGAGCTTTTCCTCTACAACATGCATATCAGCCCGTACGACCCCGGCAACCGTTTTAACCATGAACCGCTGCGCGTCAGGAAACTGCTGATGCATAAGAGTGAAATCGGTCGGTTGGCCGGTAAAATCCAGGAAAAGGGCTATGCCCTGATCCCCCTGAAAATATACTTCAGGGGCAGCCTGATCAAGATTGAACTGGGCCTGGCCCGCGGCAAAAAACTTTATGATAAGCGGCGCGACATTGCAGAAAAGGACAGCAAGCGCGAAATGGAAAGGGAATTCCGGCGCAGGCAGAAACAGGAGTAAAGCCGCAGCATATATTCCGGCTTCAGGAACGGCTGGTTGAAAATAACCCGTAATTGCTGTATAATATGGCTGTAAGCAGCCGAGTCGAAAAAACAAAAAGCCAGGGGGCGTTTTGGATTCGACGGGGGTTGTGGACGCAGGAGTTGCAAGTCCAGGACCATGCCCTGGATAAAACATGGAACGGCTATAAACGCCAAACCTAATTACGCACTCGCTGCTTAAATAAAAGTAGCGCATCCCTCCTTTCCCCGGCCGGGGGAAAGAACAGGGGTGTCACTAATCCGGCCTACCGTTACCGCGGTTGTCCCACCGCTGTAACGGGAAACCTAACGGGACTGGCGCCGGAGGATCCTGTTTCGGGGAGCCACTGGCGCAAGAAACAAATCCGGAACTAAGCCTGTAGATACTCCTGTAGCCGGGCCTTCGGACGCGGGTTCGATTCCCGCCGCCTCCACCAATTAAAGATTGTAACAGCGTGAGCCTTATATAGGTTCGCGTTTTGCTGTACCGGGGGGACGGGATTGTCGACAACTTCCTCAGCCCCGTCCCCTGGCAATCTCGGTCCTGGTAAATATGTGGCTATCTATTACCCCGGAGATAACAAGTGTGATAATATATAGTGGTATAAATTCCTATTAATATACTAACTATGAAAAGAGAATATGATGAAGAGATATAACTCTATCGATATCCTGCGCACCCTCGCTATTATTGGCATGATTCAGGTGCATGTTACAGAATTTCTATCCGGTTACTACGATAGTTATACTGTACTATTCCGGCTTTCTGATTTGGTCGGTTCTTTTCCGGCCCCGCTGTTTACATTCCTGGTCGGCTTGAGCCTCTTTGTATCGGTAAACAGGCAGGAGGTAAAAGGTGTAGTTAGTACACAGGTTGCCGACAGAAACCTGCGCCGGGGGATTGCAATATTTTTCTTTGGTCTTCTCTTTGCCACATTTATCTGGATGCCCGAGGAAGTTTTCGGATGGGATATCCTCACATTGATCGGAGCTTCCCTGCTGATCCTTTTTCCTCTCAGGAAAATCGGGTCCGCAAGATTGACCATAATTGCCGGATTCATCATAATAGTCAGCCCAATAATCAGATTTTATACAGACTATCACAGCCACTGGAACCAGTGGGGAGAATATATCCCTTCATTCGAGATGCAGGGAATGCTAACAGGCTTTTTCGCCAATGGCTACTTTCCTTTGCTCCCCTGGCTTGTCTTTCCCCTGAGCGGTTACCTGGTAGGGAAGACTTGCTTTGGAGGCCGTGAACTTCGGATCCCGGGAGCTTTACTGCTGGCCGGTGGCGCCTTGATCCTCCTGTCGCTGATTATGATCTTTATAGCATCAACTTTTGAACTGCAGGGGTTAATCGCCGATTATATCGCCCCTTTTACTTTCTATCCTGCCTCAACTTCCTTCATCTTTTTGGCCTCGGGTATCAATATTCTTCTCTTCGTAATCTTTTTCCGGTTTTTTGATCTGAAGGAGAGAGCAAAAGATAATAGCTTTCTTATTTTCTGCAGGCGTTACAGTCGTTATGCTCTCACTGCTTACGTTGTTCATCATGCAGTTTTTGTCTGGCCTCTTTTGATTGCTGCTGCTTATACCGGCAAACTGTACAGGTGGCAATATTATGGCGAAGTGATGCCTACAGCCTACTCGCTGCTGCTGTCCTTTTTATTTGTTGCCCTATTTTACATGGTTATAATTGTTTGGGATAAGCGCGAAGGGCGTTACAGCTTCGAATGGTTCCTGCGAAGATTGACTGGATAGCGCCTGACAAGGAGAAGCAGTTTATCCTGCTTTCCACATAATCAGGCCCAGGTTTACCGAGTATTCCTCACTGTAAAAACCGTTAACGGAATTCCCGGCAAAATAGTTTTCTATGGTCTGCTGCAGGGTTTTATCAGGTTCTTTGTACAGGCTGAAGAAATCCAGGGCATTTGATATGGCCTTTTCTGTCGGCAGTGTTTCGCCCCACCGCTCTGTCCAGATCTCAAGGTTAGGTTGACACCCGCTGGAATACAGGTAACCGTAGGGGAGAATAATGCTGTAATATGCGAGCGGTATTTCTTCAAAGAATATTTCTTTCCACAGGTTTGATCTTGCGGGACTGTGGCTGCTATTTGCGGCTACATCACAGAACAGGCAATACCCTCTCGACGAAGCCGCCATGGCTTCCAGGGCTTCCGGGCTGCGTAACCCGGGGTTCAGGGAGGCAAATGCAAGATCGAAAGATTTATTCTCGATCGCGCCCTCCAGGTTAGCCTGTTTCCATTCTTTATGTAAAGTCCTGATGCCTGTAATATTATTTTTTGCGATTTTATCTTTCAGTTTTTCCAGCAAAGGCGCAGCCGGCTCCAGGGCAGTTACCGCTGCCCCTTTAGCTGCAAAGTCCAGGCTGAGATCACCGATCCCGCAGCCGATGTCCAGAACTTTTTTGCCTTTGAGGTTGAATTTCTCTTTTCCGAGAAGGTTAATCGCCTTATCAGCCCTTAATTTGTGTCTCCCCTGCCGGGATATCTGTTCAAAAATATCAGCCATCCTGCCCCAATAATTGAATATGTCAGCATCAGGGCGCTGCCTGGCAAAATGCGATTTTTCGTTGGCCGCGCGCCAGGTTTCCATCCAAAATTGAGGGCTGTTAATTAATTCCGGGTTTTCGTGGATGTTGCTGCAGTCTTCGATGACTAACACTCCCCCATCAGGTGCTGTCTCTCTGTGCAGTATTATACTAGAGCTTGCTGAACAAAAAAATAGTCTTTTAAAAAACAAAATTGGTCAGTTGTGACCATTTAATCGTTTCGCTATGATTTGCTATAACAAACTTGCATTAAAGATGTATTAAGGATAAAATTTATTTACAGACATTTATTGAAATTATAAACACTGCCATAAATACCCCAGTTGAAAAATACACCTCTTGCTGAAGTAAGAACTTCAATTATAATACACTCCTCCCTGTTGGAACGGATCATTGTTTAAGGAAAGGAGGTTAGGCTTTATTATGGAGCTCAGTGGCGTGACGGTGGGAATCATTACAGTTGCTTTCGGCGTGGTTATCATGATATTTCCCAAGATTATTAACTATCTCATCGGTATTTACCTGATTATTATAGGGGCCCTTGCTATTTTTCAGGGCTTGTAACCGGGAGATTGTTTAACTGAGATTAAATGATCTAAAGCTGTAAATTGCTTATAATTGGCCAAAGGAGGTTAAACTTAAAATGCGTTCAATTATATACTTGATTGGACTGGTTGTAGTTATATTTTTCGTTCTCAGGTTTCTGGGCATAATTTAAATTGTCAGGGGACGTGTCAGGGGACGGGAGTAGTTGTCAACAACCCCGTCCCCCTGACAATTGATCTTAAGGGCCGTACTGCGGAAGGAGATAAGGCTGCCTGGTCTTTTTGAAATCCTCGATCCCGGGAGCAAAAAGTTGTTCGATCTCCCCGGGAGCCAGGCCCTGTTCCAGGTACTCGCCCATTTTTGCCGTGCCCATGATCTTATCAAACATGACAATAGTGCCGTTGCTTTTCGGTATATTAAAATCACCCAGGGAAAAGGCGTAGGTTAAAGCGTAAATACCTGTCCGGGCCGGATTGAAGCTGTGGTAATCGGTTATTTTCAGCCTGACCCCGCCTGCGTCACCTCTTTTTTCCGGGATAAACTCGATTCCGTCGAGGCCGGCATTGTTAAGCAGGGCGGCATACTGAACCTCGTTCAGGCCGTTTCCGCCGATCCACTTGAACCGGTCGGCCTGGAATACCCCGGTATTTTCTCCCAAACCGGTAGCCATGTAGCCAAATACCGAATCTATATCGGGGATATTGGGCGAAGTGCGTACCCAGGGAAGTCCGGTATCCTGGAAGATCATCCGGCGATTGTACCCTTCCATTGGAACCACTGTTAGATCGGCATTGATCTTACGGTTAAAGTAGCGGCCCAGTTCTCCCACGGTCATGCCGTGGGCCATGGGCAGGATATCGACCCCGACAAAAGAGATGAAGCGTTGTTCCATCATCGGGCCGTCGACGATTACCCCGCCAAGGGGGTTGGGGCGGTCGAGGACAACCACGGGCAGGTTATATTCTGCTGCCGCCTGCATGCAGTAATTCAAAGTTGAGATGTAGGTATAGGAGCGGGCGCCAATATCCTGGATATCGTATAAAAGAATATCGATATCTTTCAGCATATCAGCGGCAGGCTTCCTGGTCGCACCGTAAAGGCTGTAGACGGGGATGCCGAGTTCGGGGTGGATATACGATTCGACATATTCGCCGGCTTTGGCGGTGCCGTCGATCCCATGTTCCGGTCCGTAGAGAGCTACGAGATCGACATCTTCAGCTTCATGCAGGAGATCGATGGTGCTGATCCCCCGGCTGTTGACGCCGCTCTGGTTGGTAACCAGTCCAACCTTTTTGTCCCGCACCAGGTGGCGCATCTTATCCATAAGCACTTCGCTGCCCAGCCTGAAATCTTCATCAAAGCGATCAGTCAGCCCCAGGATGTATCTCATGATCCCGGTTACATCTCTGACGTTGATCTCTCCATCGCCTGTAACATCGGCGGCAGCAAGCTGATCAGGATTAAGAGTACGCAGTTTGAGTATATATTGCATAACCATGACGGCATCCCGGATATTAATACTTCCGTCTCCGGTTACGTCCCCCTTGACCGGATTAGAGGCAAAAGAAAGCGCCGGCGCCAGGTTGCTGAACAGCAGGAAAACCATGGCAAGCATTAAAGTTTTCATTTTTAATTTTTTAGCGGACTTGCAGCTGCCTGTTAGCATTGTGATCTCCTTCATTTCTTGTGATGTTAATTGTGTTTATTCGCTGCCGGGCACGTTATTCCTCTTGCGGCAGTAATTGCAGTACTGTGCCGGGCTACCGGAAGATCAATTCCGGGTTGTAACCTTGTTTTCACGTGGATTGCAGACCCCCTGCGGGTTAACTGCGGGGCCGATATTAAACCGGTATGATACGGCAGGGCTGCGGGTCAGGCGGCCCGGAAGCCTGAGCGGAGGATATGATATACTCAAAAAACAGGAGATACTTATGACTGAAGATGAATATATTAAGAATTTGTATATCCGGGAAGATGCTGTGCTTGAGAAAGTAAAGAGATCCATGGTTGATAACGACATGCCCCGGATTGCCCTGCCTCCTGATTCAGCCAAGCTGCTTTACCTGCTGGCCAGGATAAGAGGGGCTAAAAAGATTCTTGAAATTGGCACCCTGGCCGGCTACAGCACGATCTGGCTGGCCCGCGCGCTGCCGGAAGGCGGTTCGGTGCTCACGCTGGAGCTCGAGGAGGACTTTGCCCGGGTTGCGAGCCAGAACTTTGCTATGGCTGGTGTTAAAGATAAGATCACTATCAGGGTCGGTGAAGCCCTCAACTCTTTAAGAAACCTGCGTGATTCGGGCGAAACCTTCGATTTCTTTTTTATTGACGCCGATAAAATTCATTATCCCGATTACCTGGAGATGGTCATAGAGATGGCTGAACCGGGAGCGTTGATTACCGCTGATAATACCTTCTGGGGGGGCAGGGTTCTTGACCCTGCCGACAAAGAAGAAACCACAGAAAAAATCCGCCGGTTTAACCGGATGCTCTCCGCCGGGGAGCGGTTGGAAGCCATAATTGTTCCCACCGGTGACGGACTGGCCGTGGCCAGGGTAAAAGACCTACCGGGGAACTAAGGACAGGCCCTGAAAAGCGGATTTGGCATATTCAGGACCTGTGAGGCTTATCCCATTATAAGCTATAAAAATGAGGGCATTTCCATAAAGTCCGGAAAATGCCCTCATTTTATTCCGTTATGCTCTTAGTTGAAATTAAATAGTGACAACGTTTGCAGCCTGTGAGCCGCGGTTGCCTTCGACTACATCAAATTCAACTGCTTGTTCTTCATCCAAAGTTTTAAAGCCTTCACTTTGAATCGCAGAAAAATGAACAAAAACATCGTTGCCTTCTTCTGTTTCGATAAAGCCGTAACCTTTATCAGCATTGAACCATTTTACTTTACCTTGCATCATGTAACACTCCTTCGCTTAGAATTAATCAAAAAGAGAGCTTCCGTATAACCTCTTTCCCTTTTCCCAAGCAAAGGCATTAAGATTTTGTTCGGTGTTCTCATCTTTTTAACACTGTTTAGCAGTATAGCACGTTTGACTAAGAAAAGCAAAGATCCTGACAAACTATTACTCCCGGCTGCTCGTTATTGCCTGTTTTTCCGGGAAGGCCATGTTAAATTAAAGCCGATTGATAAAGTGTTGAAAAATATATAAACTAAGACAGGAAAAGATTATCAGAAAGTACTGAGAGGAGCCTGCAATGAGAACTGCATTGAGAACAGTTTTATGGGTTTTGGTTTTAACCATTTTGCTGCTGGGTATTCCCATGTTGTCCGGTTCGATAGCGGACATGTTTGATTACCAGGCTATCGACCCTGATGGATCATATGCCTGGATTTCTACCCATCACATTGTTCAAGCCGTAATATTTATCATCCTCATCTTCTTATTAATGAAATTTAAATCGCTTGACTTTGGTTTTGGTTGGGGAAATGTAGAAGTCGGCAGGAAATACGTTTTAAGGTTTACCCTTATTTTTGGTGCCGGTTCTCTGGTGTCACATGTCCTTTTACTATTAACCGGTTCACTCCAACAATTCGAATACCCGTTAACCGCTGCCAATATTACAGGCCAGTTAGCCTTTCAGCTCTTTTTATCGGGTCCGTCAGAAGAACTTATCTTCAGGGCGTTTGCCATTACGATGCTGGCGCTGGTAATTAGAGGTAGAATTTTTGGCGGGAAAATAAGCATTCCAAATATGATTGCTGCCATTATCTTTGGGTTGGCGCATGTTAGTTTTTCATTTGATCCCCTGGCGGCAGGTTATAATCCGATGCAGGTAATTCTTTCTGTCATCCTGGGCATTTTTTATGGCGATTGTTATGAAAAAACTAAAAGCATGTACTATCCCATGATGATGCACAGTATTAGCAATGTGATTATGGTAAGCCTTACTGTTATCGCGACAGCGCTGTTTCTCCGGTAAATAATTAAACCTGGTCTTGAAAGTTCATGACAAGTTCGGTTTCTTTTAAATAGTGCTTTTTAAGAGCCGTTCTGATGTGTTGTTTGCAAATTCAGACCCTTGTAGCGACTGCGAGATCAACAACATTGCCGGGCCGGCAAACAACTATTTTTCACTTTCTTCCTGTCTGCCCCTGTCGCAACAGATACTTCTGCGGCCTTTAGGACTTTCCGCTGGGCAACTATAAAAAATATATTCTTCCGCTTTTCTATCATAACTGTAACATCCGGCTCACCGCCGGTGTTCCGGGTTTTCCCGCTGCGATCGTTTAAAATTTATAAAAATCGGTACGCTCCTATAAGCTTACCAAAATATGGTTGGGTCTGAGGCCCAGGCGAGGTTAGATCTGAAATGCGTCCACCTATAATGAAACGAAAGGACCGTCCCCGCGTTTCTGAAACGAAGGGACGGTCCTTTCGTTTCATTGTGAGATATGTCATTATATTTTTATTCTTCAAAAGGAATTGAATATTTTGTGTAGAATGTTACTTACATTAATCAGGATGAGGGGAGGGATGTGAACTATAAAGCTTATGCACTAATGCTGCTAAAGATTAATTTTTTACAGGGAGGTGTTTGCCAGGAAAACTTGTGTTTTAAGGCTATTCAAGCCGGAGATGTAGCAACTGTTTATAGTTGGCAATCAATATCCATATCTTTGCATCTATCAACGCATTAATAGCTGCAGCAAACCTGCTCCTGGTGAAATAGAAAAACTGCCACAGACATAATCAATCATGCTCACAGTTTATTGGTTGCGAAACGATTTATTTAGTTTCTTTCAAAACTAAATATGGAGGCGATACGATTGCATGCTTTACTTTTTGTTATTGCTGCTTTGGTCCTGTATTTCCTGTCATATCGGTTTTATGCAACTTTTCTGTCTGATAAAATCTGGCAGCTTGATCCCACCTGTGTAACACCTGCCTATAAATACCAGGACGATTTTGAGTTTGTTCCAACTGATAAGCCCGTAGTGCTGGGCCATCACTTCACTTCCATTGCCGGTGCGGCCCCGATTGTCGGGCCCATTGTCGCCGCCATCTGGGGTTGGCTGCCCGCCCTGCTCTGGATTATTTTTGGGACTATATTCATTGGTGCTGTTCATGATTTAGGTGCGCTTGCTGCATCTTTGAGACACCAGGGTCGCGGTATAGCTGATTTTCTCAAGGATTTGCTGGGAGAACGAGCCATGCAGCTAATGTACATCGTTGTTTTTTTCCTGCTTGTGCTTGTTTCTGCAGTGTTTGTCCATGTTATTGCAGTTTTAGCCTCAGCTTTCCCTGCGGCAGTTTACTCGGTATGGATAGAAATCCCGCTGGCAATTATTATCGGTTTGATGATCCGCTATAAATGGAAGATAAACCTTTACCTGGCCGGGGCTATCGCGGTTGTAATTATGTATGCCGTTATTGCATTAGGCATCAGGTATCCCGTGGAGTTGACTTATCAAACCTGGGTCTTTATTCTGCTCGGGTACATGCTTATTGCAGCCAGGCTGCCTGTATGGCTTTTGGTGCAGCCGCGTGACTTTATCAACGGTATTCAGCTTGTTATCGCCCTGACAGCAGCTACGATCGGAATTATTGCCCTGGCTGCTACAGGTGGAGGACAGCTTGCTGCCCCTGCTATTCGGCTGGCTCCTGAAGGAGCGCCGCCAATCTGGCCCTTCGTAATGATTACTATTGCCTGCGGAGCAATTTCCGGCTGGCACTCTATTGTCGGGAGCGGAACCACACCGAAACAGTTGAAAAATGAGTGTGATGCAAAGTCTGTTGGGTACGGTTCTATGCTTGGGGAAGGCTACCTTGCCGTGATTGCCCTTTTAACTGCTGTTGTAGGGCTTGGAGTGGCCGGCTATACTGAGTCTTATGCTACCTGGGGCGCAGCGGCATGGCCGGCAATATTTGCGACCGGAGGAGGAACTTTCCTGGTTCCCCTGGGCATACCGGTCATAGTTGGCGCGACATTTTTTGCTGTGGTTGCAAAAAGCTTTGCGATGACTACTCTTGATTCGGCGATGCGGTTTACACGGATTGCTTTTGCCGAAAGTACTGTTACGTTTAATTTGCCCCAGTTCCTCAGGGATAAGACGGTTTCACTTCTTCCTGGCTGGGCAGTTATTTTATACCTGGCCATGACCGGCTATGGAATGGTTTTATGGCCGCTTTTCGGTGCGGCCAATCAAATCCTTGCCGGGATTGCCCTATTGGCTGCAGCAGTCTTTCTAAAAATGATGCGGCGGCCGACCATTTATTATTTGATTCCCTTTGTTATCATGATTGTAACTTCAATGGTTGCCATGGTCCACCAGGTCTTTACTAATTACATTCCCAATGAAATGTGGGCCCTTGTTGTTATCGGCAGCGTAGTTTTTCTCTGTGGAATTGGTATCGTAGTAATTGCCCTTACCACCTGGAAAGAAAAAGGGCAGATACCTTATAAGGAAATCGCATAACAACTATAAGAAAACCTCCTCCCGCTAACCGGTGGGGGGAGGTCTTTTCTTTACGTTAAACCTTCCCTGCCTGACCGGTATGCCCTGTCATAAAACAATATTTATTTGAACAGGTATGTTTAAAATTTCATGATGGGTGGTTTAAAACTTGAACCTGACCGTTGAACCTGCTCTAACACAGTGGCTGTCTGCAAAAAATAAGGATACGATTACAGTTGATGCAATAGTCAGCCGGGGCGGCGGCTGTTGCGGAGGATGTTCATTCGTCGAGGTTGTAATTGACTATAAAGAACCGCAGGGTGATAAAAATAAATACCTGTTATTGAATCGGGATAATATAAATATCTACCTGGCCAAAGTGCTGGAGAAAAAAACGAATCATATTACTTTATTCTTAAAAGGAACCCTGTTTAAGAGAGCTGCTTTGAAAGGATATGAAGCTGATTGTTCCTGGAAACAAAAGAAGAATGGGATATGACGAGGTGAATGGAATGCGGCATTTAAGACCTGACCTCATTTGTAGTATAATTGGTTATAAGGAAATCATTAAGAATTGGAGTGTTTTGAATGAATAAAAAGCAGGTTGAAGTAATGAGAAATGGTCAGGGGTTTGTTGCCGCGCTCGACCAGAGCGGGGGGAGCACGCCGAAAGCGCTTGCCGGTTACGGGGTAACGGGCGACCAGTATGACAGCGAGGAAGAAATGTTCGACCTTGTTCACGCCATGAGGACAAGAATTATTACCAGCCCGGCTTTTACCTCGGAGCGCATACTGGCGGCCATTTTATTTGAGCAAACTATGGATCGGACAATTGAAGGCCTGTATACGGGAGATTATCTTTGGGAGAAAAAAGGCATTGTTCCTATCCTTAAGGTAGATAAAGGCCTGGCAGAGGAAGAAAAAGGGGTTCAGCTGATGAAGCCCATAACAGATTTGGATTCCAAGCTGGATCGGGCTGTCGAGCGGAAGATGTTCGGAACAAAGATGAGGTCTGTGATTAAAAGCGCCAATCCCGAAGGGATTAAAGAAAATGTGGAGCAGCAATTTGAGTATGGCAAAAAAATAATTGCTGCGGGACTGGTCCCGATCCTGGAGCCGGAAATTGATATAAACAGCCCCGATAAAGCAGAATCGGAAAGCCTAATGAAAACAGAAATATTGAAACACCTTGATAATCTTTCCGGGAACGAAACAATAATGCTTAAACTTACCATCCCTGATCAGGATGGCTTTTATAGTGAATTAATCGAGCACCCAAAGGTTATGCGCGTTGTAGCTCTTTCCGGCGGTTACAGCAGGGAGGAAGCGGTCAACCTGCTGGAGCGGAACCCGGGGCTAATTGCCAGTTTTTCCAGGGCGCTTGTGGAAGGACTTCATGTGAACCAGTCAGACAAAGAATTTAATGCCATGCTGGGCAAATCTATTGAAGAGATATACAGGGCTTCGATTACCTAGATCTTGATTTGGTTATTCAGGGGCAGTTGAATTTATGCGTAATCAGTTGCTGCCTGCTGTTCGCTTTCTATCTCAGCAGCGAGCTTAAAAAGATCTTTTGCCTGACCCGGATCGCCTCATGCCGTAAGCAGGGCAGGGTTAGGCAAACTGAATAAAAGGGCCGGTGATTTAATAATTACGCAATAACAAATTAAATCCGTTCAAGTTGAAGTTTTTCATTTAATGGTATATACTACGGTATATACCATTAAATTTGGGAGTGGTGATTATGGACAGCGCCAAAATTTTCTATAACGGTCGCAGTCAGGCAGTACGCTTGCCCCGGGAGTATCGCTTCAAAGGTGATGAAGTTTATATTAAGAAAATTGGCAACGCCGTTGTCTTGATTCCCAAGGATAAGATTTGGGAAGTACATGAGGCAGGAATAGATTACTTCAGTGATGATTATATGGAAAGCAGGGAACAGCCTGCACTGAAAAAGAGAGACGAGTTATGATCAGGTACCTGCTTGATACGGATATCTGTATCTATTTGATTAAGGAAAAAGACCCCGCTTTGAAGCTTAAACTCTATGAAAAAGGGATTGGCTGTTGCGCCATATCTGCTATTACTCTCGCTGAATTAGCTTATGGGGTGGAAAAAAGCAATAAAGTGGAGCAAAATAAGCTGGCCCTGGGATTATTCCTTGCTCCTTTTGAATTGTTGAACTTCTCGTCAGCTGCCGCTTTTATCTATGGCAATATAAGGCAGCAACTTGAATTACGCGGAGAGGTAATCGGTGGATATGACATGCTCATAGCTGCTCATGCTTTAGCGGAAGGTTTAACTGTGGTGACCAATAATTTTGCCGAGTATTCCAGGGTGGGTGGTTTGCCTGTCGAAAACTGGGCCGAATAAACATAAACTTCAAAGGACTTCCAGAGGGATCCGGCGGCGAGACGATTTCCCCCACAGGGAGATCGATCCGCGTCCCCATATGCTGCGTGGTAAGAATCGAGCACGGTAAAGCAGTAGAGGTTTACGAGTACAACGATCAGCTCAGCCTCCTGACACAGCTCGGTCTTGCACCGTGGCCGCTGAGCAGGCTCCTTCACAGATTACCGGACCATTGTCCTCCGGGCTGTCAAGATTCTCAAGGGGAAGGGCTTTTGACAACCTTTCATGAGCCGGACTAAGTGAGTAAAAAGCTTTTCTGATCAGATGCGCTGCTCATGGTCGGGGTTTAACCTGACCGTAAACCGGTATCAATTCTTGAAACACTGAAACCCCTTGTATCCAAGGGGTTTCAGCATTAATAACGAGCGCTTTTATTTGCTTATCATGTAATTTAGACAAGGTCGAAGCGATCGGCATTCATAACCTTGTTCCAGGCGCCGACAAAGTCGCGAACGAATTTTTCTTTGGCGTCGTCGCTTGCGTAAACTTCGGCAATGGCCCTTAGTTCAGAATTTGAGCCGAAGATCAAATCAACGCGGGTACCCGTCCATTTGACTTCACCGGTTTTGTAATCTTTGCCTTCGAAAAGATCGCCCTCTTCATCAGCGGGTTTCCAGATGGTATTCATATCAAGCAGGTTGACAAAGAAGTCGTTGGTCAGGCTTTCAGGGTTATCGGTAAAAACGCCGTGCCGGCTCTGCTTGTGGTTGGCATTCAGCGCGCGCATGCCTCCAACCAGGACAGTCATCTCCGGCGCGGTCAATCCAAGGAGCTGGGCCCGATCAACCAGCATTTCTTCGGGAGTTACGGCAAATTTAGCTTTGCTAAAGTTACGGAAACCGTCAGCTTTAGGTTCAAGCACCTTAAATGCCTCTATATCTGTCTGTTCCTGCGAGGCAT
>SLSE01000153.1 GCA_007130585.1 Syntrophomonadaceae bacterium
AAATTTTTGCTTTGCCTGCTGTTTAGTTTGACTGCACTTGTAGTCGCAGGTTGTGCCGAAGATATCGATGAAGAACCAGTTGAACAAGAAGCTGCGGTTTTTTTATAGATGATCAATTATATTAGCCAGGTTGTACAATAATAAGATCAGGCCAGGATCGAGGGAGGTTAGCATAGATGTGAATGAGCCAATGCAGGTTGAAATTCCGGCACCATCATACATCAAATGTAGCCAAGCCAGGGCAAAGAATTAACATTTAGAGGACCCATAAAATTATATAATGGTAGCAGATGAAATTGTGTGAAGCGAAAAAGGTAACAAGGTGTAATCTGCTAAGAGGTGAATAACGGTGAATTGGAAGGCATACAATGAGTTGGCGTGGATTGAAAGAATTTTGGCGCCTCCTGAAAAATATGAAGAGGAAGCACTTTTTTATGTTGAGGCAATAAAAAACCGCATGCCTGATCGCACGAAAACCATGCTGCACCTGGGCTGCGGCGCCGGAGGACATGATTTCCATTTTAAGAGGTATTTTTCGGTTACAGGGGCGGATATAAGCGATGGTATGCTCGACCTTGCAAAAGAAAAAAACCCTGAAGTAACATATACCAGGGGTGATATGCGAACCGTTGATCTGGGCAGAAAATTTGATGTAGTTGCCATCCCGGATTCAATCATGTACATGGCTACTTTACAGGATTTGCAAAGGGCAATCAAAAACGCAGCTTGTCATTTAAAAACAGGTGGTATACTGTTTGTGGTTGCCCACATGAAAGAAGATTTCAGGGAGAATAATTTCGCCTATGCCGGCGGAAAAGACAATATTCACGTTACAGTCTTCGAGAATAATTATATCGTGAGTGATAATGCTTATGAAGCTGTTTTTATCTGCCTGATACGCGATCATGGCGAATTAAGGGTTCACCACGAAGTTCATACCCTCGGGCTGTTTTCATATGACCAGTGGATGGCTATTTTCGAAGAGTGTCAATTGGTAAT
Organism: Syntrophomonadaceae bacterium; assembly: GCA_007130585.1. Lineage (GTDB taxonomy): Bacteria > Bacillota > Dethiobacteria > DTU022 > DTU022 > T3SED10-7. The sequence goes on from SLSE01000153.1 coordinate 1,000, forward strand.
AGATGAGATGAACATGGACCATCTTTATGATCAATATCTTCTGGAAAAGGGTGTTTATAAGCTGAAGCTATTTCTCGGCACCAGGCAATAGTAACCAGGTGAAATATAAGGGATATCTGGATGAACAAGAGGATCGGCAGAGAAAAGAAAACGCTTTTGGCGATGATGAAGATTTATTGCCAGGACAAGCATGAGGCAGGTAAAGCGCTTTGTTCTGAATGCAGCGAGCAGCTTGATTATGCCTATAAAAGAATTGACGGTTGTTTATTAGGTGATCAGAAATCTACCTGTGCCAGATGTTCGACACACTGTTTTAAATCGGAATACAGGGCAAGGATAAGAAAAGTAATGCGATACTCCGGGCCCAGGATGATTTGTAAACATCCTTTATTAACAATCTATCATGTACTCGATTCGCGGAAGAAATAGTGGGATAGAGTCAGTAATTTTAGCTCAATCATATAACAAAACTGCTAATAATGAAGCCGAACCGGCAGACGATTTTTAACTTAACAAACCTTTTGAGCTGGTCATGTCTGGATTAGACAAGGCCTTTATTATTTTGCAAGAACATAAAAAATTCCTGACTACACGCCTAATGAAGCGCGGTAATAAAATAGATAAAATGGAGAAGGTTTCGTTTAATGGTTTAATAATTAAGCTATATATAGGGCTTGATCATTTATAAATATAGTTGTATAATGCAACCGTTGGCATAAACAACTGTATTTAAGTTTTTATAGGAGGCTTTGGTAAAGTGGACCTTGAAGATATTCGGCATTTCAGGGAAACAATGCGGCAACTGCAGCGAGTTCTTAGCTGGCAATCGAAAAGCGATGCTGCCTGCTGTGGCATAACGCTTGCCCAGTGTCACGTCCTGATGGAGATCGGGAAAGCAAGTAAAATTTCTATTGTTGACCTGGCTTTAATTTTGGGGCTTGATAAGAGTACGCTTAGCAGGACCATCGATGGAATGGTCGAGATAGGCCTGGTTGAAAGGCTTTCCAACCCCGAAGACCGCCGCTATTTAAAACTGACCCTGACAGAGCAGGGTAAAAATCTTTTTGACAGCATTAACTGTACTTTTGATCAGTACTACCAGGATGTATTTGCTGCTATTCCTCCTGAAAAGCATCAGCAGGTAGCGGAAAGCTTAAGCCTGCTGGCCGGGGCAATAACGGAAAAAAGCAGTAGTGAATGCTGCCGGGAGGAGGAGCTGACATCATGAGTGAAGAGCGAATCAAGCTGACGATGGTAGATGATCCCCAGGCAGGTTCGTGTTGCGGTGAGGAAGAAAGTGTTTCAGATTACGGCAACGCTGCCGAAGCAGATTGGGTTACCGGCCAGGTTGAAACTTCAGCGGGTCCGGTTTGCCGGATTGCCACAACCCTAAAACACAGGGACCTGCTTGGTTCATTCAAGGCGCGCTGGGGTGTGGGCAGAATGAGCTATACAGTGCCTCCCGGCCTTTATGCCGTGGGCAATCCCGATCAATCATCACCGGTGCTGGTATCGGCAAATTACAAGCTTAGCTTCGACAGTCTGAGGAGGGAGCTGTCCGGGCTAAACCTTTGGATCCTTGTGATCGATACAAAGGGAATTAATGTATGGTGTGCTGCGGGCAAGGGCACATTTGGAACTGAGGAAGTCGTTAGAATGGTCAATGCTACCCGGCTGCCGGAACTGGTAACAAATAAGACCCTGGTTTTACCCCAACTTTCAGCTCCCGGGGTTACAGCTTTTGAAGTAAGGCGCCGCTGTGGCTTCAGGGTTATCTTCGGCCCGGTCAGGGCAGCAGACATTCCCGCATTCCTTAAAGCCGGCAGCAGGGCAGAACCGGAAATGCGCAGGACATATTTTGGCCTGTTGGACAGGTTAGTCTTAACCCCGGTTGAATTAACGGCCCTGGCCAAACCGCTGGCCTATTTTACTTTATTCCTGCTTTTGCTTAACCTGGCTAACATTTTACTTGCTGGAGGTAGCTTTCAGCCTGCTTATCTGATTAGCCAGACCTTTATTAACCTGGTTCCTTTTCTGGGGGCTGTACTGGTCGGAGCGGTTTTTGTACCAGCCTTTCTTCCATACCTGCCAGGGCGGGCTCTGTCCTGGAAAGGCCTGGTCCTGGGGCTGGTCTGGGCCGGCATTTATACAGGGCTGTATGGTTCAGGGACAAGTTTGTTGGCAATAATTTCATACTTTTTGATTATCCCGGCAGTTGCGGCTTTTCTGAGTATAAACTTTACCGGTTCGACCACCTACACATCACTGTCCGGTGTGGTTAAAGAGATGAAACTCGCCCTTCCCCTGATTATAGCAGCAGCAGGACTGGGGTTAATTGCCCTGACCATTTCATACTTTGTATAAAGTCTGTAGATGAAATATTTTATATTAATGGAGGAAATCAACGATGAAGTTCAGATACCTGAAGAATGTGGTTACCCTGGAATTGGACCAGAGCAAGTGCAATGGCTGTGGTCTTTGCACCGAAGTATGTCCGCAGCAGGTGTTTGCCCTTAATGGAAAGGTAAGTTCAATTACAGACCGTGATGCCTG
>SLSE01000139.1 GCA_007130585.1 Syntrophomonadaceae bacterium
ACAGTAGGTCATCGCCGCCGTCAACGTCGTCTTGCCGTGGTCTACGTGACCAATCGTCCCTACATTAACGTGCGGTTTCGTCCGCTCAAACTTTTGCTTAGCCAACTAAATGCACCTCCAACAATTAATAAGCAACACTCTGTGTAATGATTTTTTCTGCTATCCCTTTCGGAACCTCTTCGTAACGGTAAAACTCCATGTTATATACTCCGCGCCCCTGTGTATGGGAGCGCAGTTCAGTCGCATACCCGAAAATTTCAGATAGGGGCACTACGCCCCGGACAATCTGCAGTCCGCTTCTTTGCTCTGTACCCAGGATCCGTCCGCGACGGCCTGTAAAGTCGCCGATAATTTCCCCCAGGTACTCTTCGGGCGCAGAAACTTCCACCTTCATCACCGGCTCCAAAAGCACTGGTTTCGCCCTGGAAAGGGCAGTTTTAAGGGCTTTGGAAGCGGCAATACGGAAAGCAAGTTCCGAAGAATCGACTTCGTGGAAAGAACCGTCTTTCAGGATTGCCTTGATATCGACAACCGGGTAGCCGGCCAGCACGCCGTTGTAGGCTGCCTCTTTCAGGCCGGCCTCTACCGAGGGAATAAATTCCTTCGGGATAGCGCCGCCCACAATCTTGTTCTCGAAGACAAATCCCCCGCCCGATTCAAGGGGCAGCAGATCGATAACTACATGGCCGTACTGGCCGCGCCCGCCGGACTGGCGCACAAAGCGCCCTTCGGCAGTGGTTTCGTCCAGTACGGTTTCCTTGTATGCAACCTGCGGTCGGCCCACATTGGCCTGAACTTTAAACTCCCGCAGAAGACGGTCGGTAATAATCTCGAGATGCAGTTCACCCATCCCGGAAATTATAGTCTGGCCGGTATCAGGATCGGTATGAATAATAAAAGTAGGGTCTTCTTCCGACAGCTGCTGCATAGAAACAGCCATTTTGTCCTGATCGGCTTTTGTTTTCGGCTCTATCGCCACAGAAATCACCGGTTCGGGAAAAGTAATATTTTCCAGTATGATCGGTTTGTCGATCGCGCAGAGTGTTTCGCCAGTACCGATTTCCTTCGGCCCGATTACTGCCACGATATCGCCGGTGGTAGCCTGCTCTATTTCTTCCCGGAAGTTGGCATGCATCCGGATCAGCCTTCCGACCCGCTGCTTCTTCTGGCGGCTTGCATTAAGCAGGGTAGACCCCTTTTTCAGGGTTCCGGAATAAACGCGGGCAAAAGCAAGTTTGCCGACAAAAGGATCAACCATTATTTTAAAGACCAGGGCCGCAAAAGGCGCGTCATTTGCAGGAAGGCGAAAATCTTCTTCGCTGCTGTTGGGGTTGTAACCCTTTACCGCTCCTACTTCAACCGGGGAAGGCAGCAGGTGGACAACAGCGTCCAGTAACAGCTGAACTCCCTTGTTCTTGTAAGAAGAGCCGCACAGCACAGGCACCAGGTTGTGCTGGATGGTCGCCTTGCGAAGGGCGCGGTAGCATTCCTCAACGGTAATTTCTTCATTGTTGAAATATTTCTCCATCAGTTCGTCGTCGTAGTCAGCTACGGTTTCCAGGATCTTTTCCCTGTAATCTGCAACTTTTTCTTTCATCCCTTCCGGGATTTCGGTTTCGGAGCTGCGGGTCCCGAGATCGTCTTCGTACTTGATCGCCTTGTTTGCTATCAGGTCGACAATACCGTTAAATTCTGCTTCTGAACCAATCGGCAGTTGAATCGGGAGGACATGAGCATGAAGCCTTTCCTTAAGCTGATCTATAACGTTGAAATAGTCGGCTCCAACTGCATCCATCTTGTTAATATAGGCCAGCCGGGGCACATGATAGCGATCGGCCTGGCGCCAGACTGTTTCCGACTGGGGCTCAACACCGCCCTTGGCACAGAAAACCGCGATCATTCCATCTAAAACACGGAGCGAACGTTCTACCTCAACTGTAAAGTCCACGTGTCCGGGCGTATCTATAATGTTAATCAGGCAGTCTTTCCATTTACAGGTGGTCGCTGCCGAGGTAATGGTTATGCCGCGTTCCTGTTCCTGGGCCATCCAATCCATGGTGGCGGTTCCTTCATGCACTTCGCCCAGCTTGTGAAGGCGTCCTGAATAAAACAGGATCCGTTCAGTGGTAGTTGTTTTGCCGGCATCAATATGGGCGGCAATCCCGATATTCCTGATTTTGTTAATGTCTGCTTCCTTGCTCATTTCTTCCCTCCTTCCGGTAGCGGAGGCCGCCTGCCCTTTCATTCAGGGCGTCCGGCTGGCCTGCGCGTAGATATAATAATCCGTTAATACGGACCTACCAGCGGTAATGGGCAAAAGCTTTATTTGCTTCAGCCATCTTATGGGTATCTTCTTTCTTCTTGATCGAACCGCCGGTGTTGTTGGCGGCATCCATCAATTCGCCGGCCAGGCGCTGAGCCATGGTTTTTTCCCCGCGGTTACGGGCAAAACCGATTACCCAGCGTATAGCCAGGATGTTTTTGCGGTGGGAGTTTACTTCCACCGGGACCTGGTAAGTCGCTCCGCCCACGCGGCGGGGCTTTACTTCCAGCACAGGAGCTACATTGCGCATAGCCGTTTCAAATATTTCATGCGGGTCCTTGCCTGTTTTTTCCCTGATTATGTCAAAAGCGTCATAGATAATTTCCTGCGCCGAACCTCTCTGTCCGTCATACATCAACTTGTTTATAAACCTGGTCACCATCTTGCTGTTGTAGACCGGGTCAGCTAATAGTTCCCGTTTGGATACCGGGCCTTTACGTGGCATATTTAATCATTCACTCCTCACGTTTTTACTATGCTTTCGGCTTTTTAGTGCCGTACTTGGAACGTCCCTGGGCCCGGTTTTCAACACCGGCCGCATCAAGGGCGCCCCTGACCAGGTGATAGCGCACACCGGGTAAGTCTTTTACACGACCGCCCCTGACCAGGACAACCGAGTGCTCCTGCAGGTTATGTCCGATACCGGGAATGTAGGCCGTCGCTTCGATCCCATTAGTCAGGCGGACTCTGGCAATTTTACGTAAGGCTGAGTTCGGCTTTTTGGGTGTTGTCGTCGAAACGCGCGTGCAGACACCTCGTTTTTGCGGTGAACGGTCCAGTGCCGGAGCAGACGACTTATGGGTCACTTGCTTACGGCCCTTACGTACTAATTGATTAATTGTCGGCATTAGTCCACCTCCTTGTAATATTCATTAACTGCAAATCGCAGCAGTTGCCGTTTTTACCTTGATTCCACATAATTTTCCGAGCTGCTGCATCGATTCCACGTACCGCAGCTCAACATCTTTTGCTTCACATAACGTTATCACGGGCCGAATAACTTTGTCTTCGGCGTCCCTGGCGATAAAAACCTGTACGGCTTGGCCTTTTTCAAGGGCTTTTATCGTCTGCTTTGTCCCGATCACTTTATTTCGGGCGCTGCTTATTGTCTCCTCCACCGGAAAGGCACACCATCCTTATCTAAAAACCTCTCCCGGGCGCCTCATGCTGGCGCACCTTAAGATTTTAACACCGCAGTGCGGCCTTGTCAATTAAATTATTAACTTTA
>SLSE01000137.1 GCA_007130585.1 Syntrophomonadaceae bacterium
ACCAGCGAGTCCTGGAATACTTCCGTATACATGTAAAAATCAGGCACGTCGGGATCATCGCCCAGAAAAGACATTACCGCGTTGGCAATGTTGCCGACCCCGGCCTGCAGGGGTAAAAAGTCAGCAGGAATTCGCCCGGCCCGCATTTCCTGGATTAAAAAGTCCACCACCTGGTGGGCAATACGCCTGCTGATTTCATCAGGCGCCCTGGAAGGTTCAATGCCGTCCGGTTCATTATTATCAATTACGGCTACAATCTTTTTCGGATCTACAGAAGCGTAAGGAAGGCCGATCTTGTTTAAGGGGTGATATATGGGAATCGGGCTGCGGTTAGGGGGCGGGGGCATGATTGCTATGTCTGTCATCTCGCTCAGGCGGACCGTATGATAGCGGTTCAGTTCAATAATAACCTGCTCGGCGCTTTGTAAAAAGGTGGGGGAGGCACCAACTGACGTGGTAAGGTAAATGCGACCGTCAGAGGTTATTTCGGAAGCTTCAATCACCGCCCAGTTAACCGGCCCCAAAAACCCGAACTGGACGGCCTGGGGCAGGTGTGACAGGTGCATATCGTTAAATTCTATCTGCTGGGCATTGATCCGTTCGCGCATTGGCTTTGACGACTGGTAAGGCGAACGCCAGGCTACCGCATCGGCCTCGGCCAGGAGATCATCGAGCCGCCCCGTGGAAGCCCCCGAGAGCACATTTAACTTAAACTGTTCCCCGCCGGCATGCAGCTCCCTGGCTCGCCGGGCCAGGGCCCTGGGCAGCGCTTTTGCGGCGCCGGCAGCGGTAAATCCGCTGAAGGCAACTGTTTGCCCGTGCTGTATCATCGAAGCTGCTTCTTCAGCCGAAACCCTGGGAAAATAAATTGGACTCATCTTTAAAAAGTACCTCCTTGGATAATTCAATAAACAGCAACCCCAGAGGCAGTTACCTGCTGCGAATTGCCGGCCTGAATAAAAACTGGCTAAGGCTTTGAGCTGCTTAAAAGCTCTTTGCTTATTTTACAATATTTTTAGCCAAAAAAATACTTGCACTATACAATTATTGATCTGTGCAGGTATCCAAATAAGCCTGTTTTGACTGCCAATATGAAATTCTTCCGCCTCCATCATAATGACCGGCTCTTTCGTCACAGCAAAAAGCTGGAAACAGGCAGGCAGGCCGGATAGCGGCATCCTTACCGGGCGCAGCATTAACCCGGTCTACCGGTCGTTAATCAAAAAAGGCTGGACTTGTTTGTAGGTCAGGAAGCGCCAGAGCCACTCCATCGGTCCGTACCTGAATTTCATCAACCACAGGTTGCTCCATAAAACCTGCCCGAGGTATATTGCAACTGTAATGATGATTCCCCCGGCTATACTGACTTCTCCGTACAGGCCCAGGCCAAAGCCGTAAAAGAGCAGGATGCAGATTAAGGTCTGGGCCAGGTAATTGGTCAGGGCCATCCTGCCGGCGGCTGCAGTGGGCGCCAGGAGCCGCCTGAACAGACCTCCCCGGGAGGCCAGCACAAAAAGGGAAACGTAAGCGGGAAACAGGAAAAGCGAAGCGGCATAATTTAAGATTCCAAGCAGGGGAATTCTCAGCACGACAGTCAGCGGCAGGATCCCTGCTTCGATCAGAAAGTAAAGGAACAGGAAAAGCGCCCCCAACGGCAGGCCTGTGTTTCGAATTTTCTTCAACAAAAGCTCATGAGCGGCAATATCTTTAAATATCCCCAACCGACCGGCGTAGAGGCCGCAGAGGAAAAAGCCGAGAACGGCCGGAATCCAGACAACCAGGCTGAAGATTACATAGGGCACTTCATTAACCAGCCGGAAAGCGACCAGTTCAGTAAAACCGGCCTCCCGGTACTTTATGAAAGCCTGGTCAATCATTTCAGCAATAATAACCGCATATTTATCGCCGGCCATAACTTCCCCGGCCGCGTTTAGCAGTCCAAGAAGTCCGTGCAGCACCAGGGCCGCTGCAAAGAGCCCGATTATCCACTTCCGGATCGCTTCAACAGGTTTATCGCGAAAACGAAGCAGGATAAAACCTACCACGGCATAAATAAAAAGTATATCACCGGACCAGATAAAAAAGAGATGTATAAAGCCGAATACCAGGAGCGCAAAAAGACGGCGCCTGTACAGGGGAACCAGCTCCAGTCCTTTTGCCACCGTCCGCTCCATGAAAATAAAGAAGCCGAGCCCGAACAAAAAAGAGAAAACAGCATAAAAATTGCCGGTGAAAAAGAGCTGAATAAACCAGGCGCTGATCTGCTCTATCCCCGCGGGATATTGTGACGGGTAGCGTTCAAAGAATACGGGATACTTAAAAAAAGACATATTGACCATTAATATGCCGAACAGGGCCAACCCCCGGACAATATCAATTTCGCTGATCCGTTCTGCCGGTTGAGTAGGCGCTATTGTTTTTCCAGTCATGTTTACCTCCCGGTTATTATCCGGCCATATTCCAGGCCAGAACTTTCCATAAATCAGCGGCCTGCTGAGTAGAGGCAGGTCAGCAGGTTAAGATTGTTTTGCAATACACATTCCAAAGCGCAGGCGCTATAAGCCGGGCGGATTTTTAATCCGCCTGTCCCGGAGAGCCGGGAACTCAGCCCTTACGGCAGCGGTTTTTTGCGGATCGATAACAGCTGTTAGCAGCTCTTCGCCTTCACCGGCCCGGACGAAAATTTCTCCCCAGGGGTCGACAGCCATACTGCTGCCGCCAAGCAAGTGTCCCTTAAGCTCTCCCGCACAGTTACAGGATACCAGGTAGCAGAGATTTTCCAGGGCCCGGGCCCGGTTGAAAAGCTCCCAGTGCTCCAGGCGGGCCTTCGGCCAGGCAGCCACTACAAACACAGTATCCACACCGCTGTCTGTCATACAGCGGTACAGTTCCGGAAAACGCAGGTCGTAGCAGGTGCTGAAGCCCCAGGTGCCGTACCTTGTTTTCAGCACGTAGAGCCCGTCCCCGGCTGTCAGGATCCTGCTTTCTTCGGACTGGTAACCGAAGAGGTGGATTTTCCTGTAACATCCGGCCAGGGAACCGTCAGGCCCGATCAAAAGAGTTGTGTTGTAATAATTGGCGCCTTCTTTTTCCACGATGCTACCGCCCAGTATATAACAGCCAATCCTCTCGGCCCAGGGAGCCAGGCGCGAATAAGTTTCTCCCTGCAGAAATTCACTCTCGGCGGCATAGCTTTCAAAATTAAAAAACCCGGTGCCCCATATTTCCGGAAGCATAACCATGGCAGGCCGCACGGCGTCTGCGCTGATCTGTTCCAATAATCCCTCAACCCGATCCATGCGCTCAGATTTGGTGTTATGATCGCTGACCGCAAGCTGTATAATCCTGACATTGTACACGGCAGTTTCACTCCCCGGAAAAGATTATGCTATATTCAACGGCTTTCCCGCCTGTTCCTGCGAGATCGGTTAAATTGGCCTGCCGGCAAAGAAAAGGGATTTACAGGAAAGATCCATAAAATTACTGCCCCGGGATTTCTTTTTTAATGATACCCCCGCCAAGCACTTCATCGCCCCGGTAGAATAC
>SLSE01000103.1 GCA_007130585.1 Syntrophomonadaceae bacterium
GGGGGCAGGCTTCAACGCATTTGCCGCAGGCGGCGCATAATTCCCCGGCATAGCCTTTTTCAAAGGCAATCTCTTTTGATTCGGGCGTGGAACACCAGGCACAGTCCAGGGAGCAGCCCTTGAAGAATATAACTGTCCTTAAACCCTGGCCGTCGTGAATAGAAGACCTTTCGATTCTGAGTACGGAACCCGCCGTACCGTTAGCGCCAGCCATCCCTTTATCCCACCGATATGCCGTGCTGAACGGTCCGGCCGATGATTTCATCCTGCACATCCCTGCCCAGTTCAGAGAAATAAGCGGTGTAGCCGGCCACACGGACAAGCAGGCCCTTGTAATCCTGCGGGTTTTCCTGGGCCTTAATCAGGGTTTCCTGGTCGATAACATTAAACTGGACATGATAGACGCCCAGGCTGCACATGCTCTTCAGGAGAGCCATCAGCTGGGTAATGCCATTTTCAGTCTCCAGCATGGCCGGTTCGATTTTCATATTGAGCAGGGTCCCCTGGGTATAACGCCCGTGAGGAATATGGGCGACCGACCTTAAAACAGCCGAGGGGCCGTTTACATCAGTTCCTCCGCTCGGGCTGATCCCGTCGGCAAGAGGCTGCCAGGCCCTGCGGCCGGAAGGTAATGCCCCGACTTCCAGGCCGAAGGGAGTGTTGCCTGAAACTGGGAGGATTCCGGGAGTCATTCGGCCATATTTGCTGCTGTATTTTTCGATCTCATCGGCAATAAAGGTGAATACCCGTCCGGCAATTTGATCGGCCAGCGGTTCGTCATTACCGTACTTCGGGGCTTCAGCACATAGTTTCTCAATATCTTCGTAACCTTTAAAGTTATCTTCAAGGGCAGCCAGGAGCCTTTCCATGGAAACCTGCCCGGTATCATAAACAAGGTGCCGGACAGCGGCAATACTGTTAACCAGGTCGGCCACCCCAATTAATATTATACCGTTTCCCGTGTTATATTTTGCCCCTCCCCAGGCATAATCCTTAGCCTTTTCGATGCAGTCCCTGAAGGTCAGTGAAAGAGCGGGACAGGGCCGGTTCATGCTAATTTCGTCAATAACATGGCTGCCGGCAACAACCGCCCTGACGGCAAGGGCAATATGGGCCTGAACGGCCTGCATGAAAGCTTCATAGGTTTTGAAAGTAAGGGGATCGCCCGTTTCTGTAGAAACGCGATCACCGTACTTCCTGCTTATACCGTCTGTGAGGGCAAATTCTACCATACTGCCCAGGTTAATGTCGGCCAGGGCCGTATACTGCCTCAGGCGGCCTTCAAGGTTGGTTTCCACGCAGCCGCAGGGATTCCAGTTGTAAGCTTCCCTGAGCGGGATCCCCTTATTCATCAGCATCATGATTCCCAGGTCATCATTGTGGAAGGCGGGAAACCCGGTCCCCAGGCTGATCAGCTCAACTATTTTCCTTAAGAAAGAGTTGGGGTTTTTGGCAACGCTGTAACGAACGGAGAGAGAGGGCTGATAGAGCTGGACATCCATTGTAGCCTGGAGAATCATGTAAGAAAGATCATTGACGGCATCTTTGCCGGTATCGTCCACACCGCCCACGCAGACATTTTGGAACATGGGATATCCGGCGGCAAATTCAGCCGTTCCCGCATCCTGGAAAAGGCATGGTTCGCTTAATTTTATCCACAGGCAGTCAAGCAGTTCCTGCGCTTCTTCAGCGGTAATCCGGCCCGCTTCAAGATCGGCTTTGTAATAGGGCCACAAATACTGGTCCATGCGGCCGGGATTGTAGCTGGCTGCGTTCTGTTCCATGAATATGGCAACCTGGTAAAAATAAAAAGCCTGGAGCGCTTCCCTGAAGGTGCGGGCCGGCCTGGCCGGAACATGGCGGCAAACAGCGGCTATCTCTTTGAGCTCTTCTTTTCGCCGGGGATCTGATTCATTCCCGGCTAAATACTCAGCCTGTCCGGCATATCGTTCGGCCAGCCTGGTAATTCCTTCCGCGGCGATTAGCAGGGCCTGCAGGTAAGAGCTTTTTTCGTAATCGCCGGGCCTGGTGATATCAAGAGCCGCCATATTCCGGTTAACGGTCTTAATAATCTCCAGGATACCGGCATTGATCAGCCATTCATACCCGGCCGTGGTTTCACCCCAGCCCCTGACCGCTTTGCGGTCGATGTAGATTACCCCGCTGTCGCGCAAAGAGCGGGTCTGCCCGGGTATCTGGGCCAACCACTCCTCGTAATTTGAACGCCCTTTCCAGTAAGGCTTAATCTCATTTAAGAAAATTTCGCGATCTTCAGGTTTTAAATAAAAAGGATCGTAGGGCCGGGTACTGATCGTGTCCAGTTCATCGTCCAAAACCGACCAGCAGGAATCGGCACACAAAATTCCCGCCCGTATTTTACTGCCCGAGCAACCGACTATCAATTCATCATCCCTTATTGCCACTGTTTTCTCTGCGCACTGCTTATAAAAAGCTTTGGCCTTGCGAAGAACGAGCGGCTCGCCTTCAGCTTCCTGAAAACCTCTGGTCAATAACCTTGCATTTTCCAGGTCCATCTCCGGCCTGGTTTCCAGGACCCTGTTTTTCAGGCGCTTAATTCTTTCCATGTAAAAAGGCTGTGCATTTTTCGCTTCAGATTTACCACTGATTTCAGGCATCTGGCAGTCCCTCCAAACATTACCTCAGGCTCATTTTATTATAGCATACCTGTTCTACTATGCTATAATATCAGTAATGAGGTGCAGATTAGAAGTGAATGATAATGGACTTATTTTTAACATCCAGAGGTTTTCGCTGCATGACGGACCCGGCATAAGAACGACCGTTTTTTTTAAAGGCTGCCCCCTGTCCTGCCTGTGGTGCCAGAATCCGGAGGGGATATCTTCCGACCCGGACCTGTTCAGGCATGAGAGCAGGTGTATCGTCTGCCGCGCCTGCCTTAGAGCATGCCCCGAAAAAGCGATCAGTTTTAATGAAGAAGGGCTGACCGTAGACCGGGATAAATGCTCGTTGTGCCGTGCCTGCGTGGATGCCTGCCCCTCGGGGGCCCTTGAGGCGGCAGGACGGGAGGTAACTGCCGCCGGGTTGACAGAAGAAATCCTTAAAGACCGTGTGATCTTTGAAGAATCAGGAGGAGGGGTGACAGTTTCAGGGGGCGAACCGCTGCTGCAGCCCGCCTTCCTGGCGGCCTTTTTAAAAAGCCTGAAGGAACTTGATATTAACACCGCAGTAGAAACCTGCGGCTACGCTCCCTGGCCGATCCTGGAAAAGGTTTCCGCATGGACTGACCTCTTTTTATACGATCTTAAGCTGATCAGCTCCGATAAAAGCCTTGAGTATACCGGTGCAGACAGCAGGCCGGCCCTGGAAAACCTCAGAAAGCTGGCCGGTACAGGCTGTCCCCTGCGGATCAGGATGCCGCTTATACCCACGGTAAATGATGATCCCGAAAGCCTGCGCCAGGCAGCCGCTTTTCTAAAAGAATGCGGCATATCCGAGCTTGAGCTGATTCCTTATCATAACCTGGGCAGCGCCAAGTACGCCGGATTGGGACTTA
>SLSE01000052.1 GCA_007130585.1 Syntrophomonadaceae bacterium
ACAGCCAGTTCTTTTAATTTATCGTCATCAAAGTTCCTGCGCGGCTGGAATGGGTTTGGCTTAATCCGGTCCAGCTTAATTTCCGCGGTTTCTGCAGAAGCATCCAGGGCGTCCGGGATCAGGGCCCCAAGCCCTTTGCCAAGCCTTCTTTTGTCACTCACTGTTCAGCACCTCCCGTGCCAGGGCCAGGTGTAATTCCGCCCCCCTGCTTCGTGGGTCATACTCAAGGATATGCTTGCCGTAGCTGGGCGCTTCGCTCAAGCGCACATTACGGGGAATTACAGTCTTGTAAACATATTGTTTAAAATAGCTCCTTACTTCCTCCGCAACCTGTTCTGACAGGTTTGTCCTTGTGTCGTACATGGTCAGGATTACTCCCTCAATAACCAGGTTTTTGTTAAGGTGTTTGCGGACAAGAGTTATGGTATTCATGAGTTGTCCCAGCCCTTCCAGGGCATAATATTCGCACTGGATAGGAATTACTACCCCGCTGGCAGCGGTCATTGCATTAAGTGTCAGCAGTCCGAGCGAAGGCGGACAATCAATTATTATGAAATCATAGTTCCCTACAACAGGCTCAAGAGCCCTTTTCAGTTTTTCTTCCCGGGAGACTATAGAAACAAGCTCAATTTCCGCACCGGCCAATTGTATTGTCGCCGGAACCACGGAGAGGTTTTCCCAGCGCGAAGGTATAATAATCTTTTGGATCGGCAGGTCGTCAATTAATGTGTTATATATGCAGGACTTTATCTCTTTTTTCGGTAACCCCACTCCACTGGTTGCGTTACCCTGCGGGTCAACATCCACCAGCAAAACCTCTGCGCCCAACTTGGCCAGTGAAGCGCTTAAGTTAACTGCTGTAGTTGTTTTGCCAACGCCGCCCTTCTGATTGGTGACTGCCAGCACTCGAGCCATATAGTTATCTCCCAACCTTTCATTTTCATCCAGCCTGGAACCTGCAGTGTTTGTTGTTTGGTTTACTGCTGCTTACCGGGCTGCAGCATCTCTCTGGTCAGCCTGATAGTCACTTCTATATAGTCGTCTTCGACTGTTTCGTCAACCTCCGGATAGAAGCCGGAGCTTTGAATAATTGACACTGCTTCCCGGATTGTATTCAGTACAATTCGCAGATCCCTGATAATCGGTTTGGAGCGCTTGATTCTGTCCCGCTCCCTGCTTTGTCCGCTTATTTTGTCGATTCTTTTTTCAGCCTGGCTTACGGTAAGCCCCCTGTCGACAATTTCACTTATAGTTTTTAGCTGCTGTTCTTCTGTCTCAAGCCTGAGCAAAGCCCTGGCATGTCTTTCTGACAGGACGTTTTGCAGCAGTTTTTCCCGCACTGGCTCGCTGAGCTTGAGCAACCTGATCTTGTTGGCTATAGTGGACTGGCTTTTGCCAATTCTCTGGGCCAGCACTTCCTGGGTCAGGTCAAAGTTTTTCATCAGGCTTACGTAACCCAGCCCTTCCTCAATATAGTTAAGGTTTTCACGCTGCAGGTTTTCAATAAGGGCAATTGTAGCCATATCGTTGTCAGAAAGTGTCTTTACTGCTGCTGATATGGTACGCCACCCTAATTTTCGGCAGGCCAGGAACCGTCTCTCCCCGACTACAAGCTGATACCCGCTGCCCGCACGCCTGACCACAACAGGTTGTATCAGGCCGCTTGCCTTGATGGACTGGGCCAGTTCATTGATCTTTTCTTCTTCTATTTTTCGGCGCGGCTGAAAAGGATTCGGGCTTATCTTTTCAATGTCCACAGCCACTACTTTCTCAGTAGCCGGCTCAATATCGTGCATAATAAATTGTGCTGCCCGCTTTTCGCTCATAATACCAGCATCCTTATGTTATGTTGTCTGCTCAACCGGCCGGTAGGTTTCCGGTTGCCGCAGCGGTGATGCATCCTGTTTCTTTCTTATTAGACAATCCGTGATTCTTTCCTTCAAGGCAGAGTTAATTTTCTTCCGGTATTGCGGCGCCCCTGATCGGTTTTTTCCCCGGTTTTCCTACTGCCCGCGGATATTGGGAAGGTGTGCTCTCAAATTTTTTTATAATAAATAAAAACCGTTTTTCTCCGCCTGCCAGTTTATAATCATATGTTTTTTCAAGATACCCCCCGCATGATTTGATCGCTTTTTCGGCCGCCGCGGCTTCGGCCTCGCCCCGCGGCCCCTTATAAAGAATAGCCTGCCCGCCGGTTTTAAGAAGCGGCAGGCTGAGTTCGGCTAAAACTGCTGTTTCGGCAACGGCCCGACAGGTTACATAGTCGTACTGCTCCCGGTGTTCAGGATCCCGGCCAATGTTTTCTGCCCTGTCGTTGATAAAATATATTTTATCCAGGCTCAGCTGCCCGGATGTATTTTGCAGGAACATGGTTTTCCTCCTGTTGGCATCCGCTAAATACATTTCCAAGCGGGGCAGGCATATCTTAAGGGGGAGGCCAGGGAAGCCCCCACCGCTGCCAAGATCCAGTATTTTGCCATCCTGCTTTAAATTGATTAATTTTAAGGGATAAAGCGAGTCATAGAGATGCTTGTCAATGAGGCCCTGTGCTGAGCGTTCGCCGGTCAGTCGTTGTTTCCGGAGCCCCTGCAGGAGCAGGTTTATGTAGAGCAGCAGCCTTTCCTTTGCTCTCCGGTCAAGGTTTAACTCCAGGTTGCTGTCCAGCTGATTAATCATCTCCGCGGTGACAGTATCTGACATGGCTTTCCAACTTTCAGGTATTTATTTGCCGAGGCAAAATTCGCTGAATATTTTATCCAGAAGCGCTTCACTGACAGTGTCGCCGGTTATTTCTCCAAGCCTGGTCCAGGCATCGTGGAGTTCTGTGCTGACCAGTTCCGGCGGCTGGGTTTCCAGGGCCTGTTCTGCGCTGTCTATGCTGTTTAAAGCATCTTTCAGCGCTTCTTCGTGCCGTATGGTAACGATAGCTGGAGACTCGGTAGGGATGCCCAGGAGACTGTCAAGCTGTTCCGTTACAGCTTTTTCAAGCTCGTCGATTCCAGCGCCGGTTATGGCAGCCGTTTCAACTATAGCTGCGTCCGGATGAAGCTCTTTCAACTTGTCCACAGATACTTTCTTGCCCAGATCCCTCTTGTTTAAAACAATAACCAATCCCTGATCGGGGCTGCGCAGCATTGCTATTTCCCGGTCTTCCCCGGTCCAGGGAGCCGATCCGTCGAGAACCATAATCAGCAACCTGGCCAGCCCGGCGGCGGCGCGGGACCTTTCTATACCTTCCCGTTCCACGGGATCTTCGGTTCCCTGAATTCCGGCTGTGTCTACCAGCCTGATCGGGTACCCTCCCAGGTTCATAAATCCTTCCAGCATATCGCGGGTGGTGCCCGGTATTTCGTGAACAATCGCCCTTTGCTGGCGCAGCAGGGCATTTAAAAGGGAGGATTTGCCAACATTCGGCCGCCCTATAATTGCCACACTCACCCCCTCCTGGTAAGCCCGGTCTCTTTCCACCCCCTGCAGAAGGTTGTTAATATCCTCTCTAATTTGCTGCAG
>SLSE01000021.1 GCA_007130585.1 Syntrophomonadaceae bacterium
GCCAGGCCGCCCAGGGTCATGAGGTTTATGGTCATATTGGCAAAATAGAGTAAAGTAAATGTGGCAATTATTGCTGCCGGAATACTGATTCCGATGAACATCGTTGTGCGCCAGTTGCGCAGGAAAAGCAGGAGCACGATGATTGCCAGGGCAGCCCCGCCAAGGAGCGACTGGGCCAGGTCGATCAGGGCGCGTTCGATTTCTTCACCCTGGTCCATGACAACATTGAACTCGATCCGGGAAAAATTGCCATCGCTTTCTTCGGAAAGCGAGTCCAGGACAACCCTGATCTGGCGGGCCACGGTTACAGTGTTGGCGTCGCCTTCTTTTTGCAGGGAAAGGCTGATGCTGGGCTGCTGGTTAAAGCGGGCTATTGAGGTGGGGCTGTAAATATCCTGCTCAATACCGGCCACCATACCAAGGTTTACCGGGTTAATCGGAAAATCTTCACCCAGGTCAAAATTCCCAAAGCCTGCCCCCCCGGGCGACATGGAAGCAAGGACCATGGTGACGGCCAGATCATTCAGGCTGTCCTCCAGGTTGTTTGCGGCAGTACCCAGGCCGTCTGATACGCTTCTTTCCAGGTCTGAAAACCAGGTTCCAAGGTCGGGGTATGAAATAATCGGCTCCCGGCGAATAGTTTCCCAATCTTCGTGGAAGCTGACCAGCAGGTAATTGTCGCCGCCTCCGGTTACCAGGCGGTTTTTTTCGGCAAGGGAGGTCAGTTCTGCCTGGCTGATATTTAAACGGCTTGAGCTAACGGGGTTGATGGGAATAATTACCCGGTTTCTGTCCCAAACTGCCTGATCGATGATCCAGATATCTTCAAGCCGCACTGTTTCTGAGAGCGGAAGGCCGGTCAGCCCGTTTTCACCGGTTAGCGGTGATCGGCCGAGAGAAGACAGGGAAAGGGCCAACCGGGCGCCGGCGCTCTCGTATGTGACATGAGGGCTCGCCGTAAAAAGGCGCAGCCTGCTTTCCAGGTTTTCTTCGTTTTGAACAGCCCACCCGGTGTCCAGGGGGATATAGAGATTGCTGCCGGCTACAACAGCCTGGTCGAAATTAAAATAATCATCCCAGTATATTTCCCGGACAGGAACCTCAAGTCCACCGCTGCCGCCCGGAAACCCGCCTTCCAGAATCCCGCCGCTTCCGGCCAGCATCTGGTTGAGGTTAATATCAACTTCCCGGCCGACCATCTCCTCCAGCGCTTCGCTGTCAACCTGGAAACCAACCACCAGATCGGAAAGCATTTCGCTCTCGGCGAAGCGTCCCAGGAAACGAATCCTGACCCTGCGATCTTCCAGGTCGATAATGCCCGCCGGGAGGTCGACCAGGCTGGCCCTGAGAACATTGGCAATTTGATCGAAAGATACTTCATATTGATCCATGTGCTCGGGGGAAGTCCTGATAAAAAGGTCCTGCCTGGCGCCCCCCTGGATATCAACACTGGCTAAACCGGGAATCGATTCCAGCCTGGGGGCCGCCGTATCTTCAAGCCAGGCGGTCAGCTGAACAGTATCATCGGCGCCGCTGGCTGAAACAGCCATGATCGGCATCAGGGTGGGGTCAAATTCAAGAATCATAGGTCTCTGCACATCATCCGGCAGGTTCAGCAGGTCCATACGCACGTTTACATCTTCGCGGATATCTTTTACATTGATACCCCAGTCAAACTGCATTATAACTATGGACATGTTTTCCTGCGAAAAAGAACTCAGGTTAGTCAGGCCGCTGACAGCAGAAACACCCTGCTCAACAGGCCTGGTAACCAGCTCCAGGGTTTCCTGGGGCGAACTGCCGGGAAATGTGGTGATTACCGCCAGAACGGGAGGCTGGATATCGGGAAGCAGGTCCAGGGGGCTCTGGTACATACTGACCATTCCGATCAGTAAAACCAGCAGCAGTATGGTTGCCGTTGCCACCGGCCTTTTTACGGCCATTTTAGATAAACTCATTAAAATACTCCTCCGGCCGACCGGTCGGTCGGCATCTTCAAGTATACCATAAGCCGACCGGTTTTTTATGAAGCCGGATAAAATTCTATTTTTCTGAATTATTCTTTCAGGCGGAGTGTTCCCTGATTATTTCCCAGGCCTGGCGGACATGTTTTTCCGTTGTGGCGCGCTGGCCGATAGCCATACGGATGGCGTATTTTCCTTTGAGTGAGGTGTGAGTCAGGAAAACCTTGCCCGATTCATTTACTTTCTCCAGCAGCGCGGCATTCAGACGGGCCAGCTCTTCTTCCGGTGCTCCTTCTTTTACATGGCGGAAACAAACCAGGCTGTAATGGACAGGAGCCATCAATTCGAAGCAGCGGTCCTCCTCTACCCAGCTTTTAAAGAGGGCGGCCAGGCGCAGGTGTTCGTGGATCACCGCCTGCAGACCTTCAACCCCGTAGGAGCGGATAACAAACCACAGCTTCAGGGCCCTGAAACGGCGTCCGAGCTGGATCCCCCAGTCACGGTAGTTTTTAACCTCTGCGTCCTGACCGGTTTTCAGGTATTCGGGGTGTATCTCGAAGGTACGCGTCAGCAGAGCTTCGTCCCTGACATAATATGCCGAGCAGTCGAAATTGGTGAGCATCCACTTGTGAGGGTTGAAAACATACGAATCGATTGCTTCGGCACCCTTCAACATAGCTCTTTTTTCTTCCAGGAGAGCAGCCGTGCCGCCATAAGCAGCATCGACATGGAGCCAGAGATTAAAACGGCGGCAGATTCGGCCGATTTCATCCAGGGGATCGTTTGCTGCCGATGAAGTGGTACCCAGGGTCGCCACCACGCAGGCAGGCTTAAGGCCGGCATCAAGATCTTTTTGCACGGCTTTTTCGAGTTCTCCGGGAACCAGGGCAAAATTGCGGTCAGCCGCTATATTGCGCAGGTTCTCAATCCCGTATCCCGCGATTTTCACGGCCTTGTCGATACTGGAATGGGCTTCCTCCGAAGCGTAAACAACCAGCTTGCCGCTTATCCCGGTGCGGTTGGACTCAAAGCCGGTTGCTTTTTCCCTGGCTGTCAACAGGGCGCAGAGCGTGGCTGTTGAGGCGGTGTCCTGGATCACGCCTTTCATACCGGCCGGCAGGCCGGTCATCTGCCGCAGCCACTCCATAACCACCTCTTCCAGTTCTGTTGCGGCGGGCGAGGTTTGCCAGATCATGCACTGCGCACCCAGCCCGGCAGTTAGCAATTCGGCCAGGACAGAGGCCGGGCTGTTGTTGGCCGGGAAATATGCAAACCAGCCCGGATGCTGCCAGTGTGTAATTCCGGGCATGATAATCGATTTGAAATCATTGAAGATCCGGTCCATCGGCTCTCCTCCGGCAGGGGGAGTTTCAGGCAGGCAGTCCATTATTTCACCGGGTTTCACCCTGGAACGAACCGGATAATCTTCAACCTGATCAAAGTAATCGGCAATCCAGTCAACAAATTCATGACCGTAGCGGCGAAAAGTTTCCCTGTCCAATTAACCCGACCTCCCCGCGGC